>JAQICC010000193.1 GCA_027858735.1 Salinivirgaceae bacterium | reverse complement strand
GCTTGATCCATTAATCTTACCTATCACAATTTGCTCATCATAATAACCATCACGTACTAAAAAGTCAACTGGTCCAACTATACCTGCTGTATTTAATACAGTAACTGCCTCTGTAAAATTTATAAAATCTGGTGAAGTTCCACCAATAGTGTATGTGCCATTTAAAGAGCCGTAAATATTGGTTTGTAATTCATTATTTTGGGGATTATCATCCAATTCACCATTGGGGTCAGATAACCAAACTCGTAAGTTTACTTTTTTACCATCAACAAAGTTATGGAAACCAATGGCAACATCTTTAGTAACTTGTCCTAAAGGTAATGAGCCTGTCCAGTTAAATGATGTTTGCACAACTCCATTTAATTCCCAGTTTAGTAATAGAGAAGTAATGGTATCTATACCAAGGTTTGAAACATCAACTTTAATATCATGAGTACCCGATTCAAAAGGCATTTTAGGATTGCTTATATTTTCTAAAGCAGCATCCAGAGCTAAAGGGGCATACACTTTAAAATTGTCGATAGCCCACCAACCACGTCCATTGCTTTTCCAAATAAAACGAACTCTGGCATCCGAGTATCCACCAATTATGGAGGATACATTAATAACTTCATAGTCAACGTTGCCTATGCTGTCAGTAAATTGCGCCACTTCTACCCAACCGGAATTGATGCCATTGTTTACTTCAACACTTACACTTGCGCTGTCATTAGGCACAAACCAATGGTGAAACATGATTAAAATATCATTGCTTCCTGAGCATTCCACATATCGCGATTCCAAGATAACTTCTTCAGGCATGCTGTCGTTTGAATAATTTGCAGCATCTAAAATAGCCATGGTTCCTGTAGCCGGATAGTTTACCACTCTTCCTCCGGGGTTATCAAAATGCCAAAGATCTTGAGCCTCACCATCAACGGTATTATTAGTCCAACCTGCTGGCGGCGTAGTTCCTGTTGCTGAAGAGAAATCTTCGTTAAGAATGGAGTTTTGTGAAAACAAAGCAATTGAAGTAAAGCACAATACAAGTAGTGTAATTAGCTTTTTTGATAACACATTATATAATCTCATAGGTTAAAACATTTGTTGTTAAGCTTTAAAAGCTTGATATCATCATTATTGGATGGATTGTTGGTATTATGACTCAATTTACGGTTAATGTATATATTAAGTTACGGATAGGCATATATATTTTAATCAAAGAGCTTAGTTTAGAATGATTTTAAATAGCATAAGCTAATTCTCTATTTAAATTTTATGTATACCTAATCTGGACAAGCCAGAACCAAACAGGAAAAAATTTGCAACTTGTTTGAATGAATTTATTGACAGAAACTTATAGTAGCAAGATATCAGGCGTATTAGGATGTTTTGATAGAGTTATATTAACAGGTACACTACCTCAAATATGTTATGCACAAGGCATGACTTCCTATCTTTATTCTCAGGGGATACGTATTTTTGATTATCCGAAATTTGCTGAACCATTCAAAGAAATAATACGATCTAATGCCGATCAAATTGCAAAGGAAAATAACATTGCAATAGAATTTGTTAAAATATCTCATATTAGGAAAGAAGATTTAGTAAAGAAAGTTTTAGACAAAAGAGGTACGCATAGTGGTATAGTTCATATTATCTCAGCAATGGAAGGTTGTGGCAGTTATAAACCATGGCACGATAAAAATACAGGAAAGACTTTTCTCAAAGAGACACAAGGGAAGTGCTTACATTATTATTTTTACTTTATCGATCCATATCTTGGTTATGGATATATAAGGGTTCCAACATGGTGTCCGTTCAAATTACAGGTTTATATAAATGGTCACAATATACTGGCAAACGAACTTGATAAACATAATATAAAATATTCTATGCTAGATAATTCTTTTGATTACATTGAGGATTTTGACAAAGCACAAGAAATATGTAATGATATAGACATAAAAAAATACATGACAGACTTGATAAACTCGTGAAAACATATTGTCCAGTCAATGATTCATTTGGTCAAGTATATCATTGGAGCATAATGCAAGCAGAATATGCCACCGATATTGTTTTTAAAAAACAGGAATATTTACAATCCATATATACAGAACTTGTTACGACTGCCATACATACCGTAAAACCAGATAATGTCGCATCTTTTCTTGGACAAAAAATTGATCCAAGATATAAAGGAGAAATGGGCAATAACTACAATATACGAATTGAAGGAAGTCGTATAAAACACACAATGGGCAAAAACTCAATTAAAATTTATGACAAGTTCTCCAAAATACTACGTATTGAGACCACTACCAATGATGTGAGTTTTTTTAAACACTACCGAGAGGTCGAACATAGAGATGGAACAACATCAATGAAATATGCCGTCTTAAAAAAGAACATTTATAGCCTTACCCTGTTGGCTCCGTTATTTGCTGCTTCCAATAAAAGATATCTGGAATTTATTTCTGCATTTGACAATAAGGAGAATGGGAGAAAAAGACTTAATAAAGTTTCAAAATCTAAACAGGTAGATAACCGTAATTTTAAAGGATTTAATTTATTTAGTAATAATGATCTTTCTTTATTGCTTACCGTACTTAGAGGTGAATATAACATTGCTGGTTTTAGAAATAAAGATTTAAGATTGAGACTTATTGAGTTTAATTCAAGTAAAATATCCAGATTGATTAAAAGGCTAAAAGTATTTGGGTTAATTAAAAAAGCTGGTAAAACTTATAAATACTATTTGACTAAATTGGGGAAAGAACTTGTAATAACAGCTGAAAAACTAAAAGAAGCAATATTAATTCCTGCTTTAAATTATTGAAACTTCTGCCAAAAAATACACGAATATTAGAAATAAGATACTAATTATTGGAAAAGTGTTTGCAAATTGTTTGCAAATAAAAAAGCCATCTAAAACTAGATGGCTTAATTGTTTGATTTTTAAGTGACTCCGGAGGGATTCAAACCCCCAACCTCCTGATCCGTAGTCAGGTGCACTATTCAATTATGCTACGGAGCCTTATTGCGCGTGCAAATATAGATATATTTTTTAAAACACTGTAAAAAAAAATCAATTTTAGCTAGTTTTTTTTTAACATCCATCTCATGAAATTAAGTATCAATAATTTATCATTTTTGCTGAATTAAAATTTTAAATATTTGTTATGACTAACACTAGCATATGAAAGGTTATATTTAACATTTTATCGTTTCTTTTTTATATCTTGCATACCCATATTTAAAAACTCTTGATTTATTTGCATATGAAAGCAATCACTTTTTTAAAAAAAATTTCATCATTCTTACTGATAGTTATTTCCATTTCATCATGCCAACTAAATAAGAGTTCTATTAACAAAAATATATTTTTAGAAAACAAGTGGTATTTAGGTGAAACGCTTATATTCAGAAACGATTCTTCAGTTTGTTTTACAGAATTTGATTCCATCAGCAATAAAAAATCTAAAGAACAGAATTTTGATATAAACCTCACAGACAGCTCATTAGTACTAACAAGGTACCAACAAAAAGGTTATTTCGATTCAAGTAAAGAGTTCAAAGCAACCTCACTTGAAAAACAAGTTGATACAGTAAAGTACGATTTTAAAATTATAAATAAACAGCCAAAACTCATTCTATATACAGATCCCTTCCCCACTATTTTAAGTGCCAAATCGGATATTAACTTACCTGAAACCAATAATTTTGAACAAATTAAATTTAAAATCTCAGATTATACTATCGGAGATCAGATAGATCGCTCATTTTTAAAAACACGAGGCATATATAACTATCCCAATTACACCATTGAAGATTGCGAATACATTAACAATAAAGACATTACATTTAAAATAATTGGATACAATACCATTTACAGTATTGAACGCAAACGAATTGAACACTACCGCATCAAAGAAATTGTAGAAGTAGTAACTACAAAACTTGAGGTTCAGCCAGAATATCGTCCAATGCGTCAGTGGGTTGATGGATCGGATTATGAGTATGAGTTTTACCGCTGGTCAGGACATGGGGTGCAGATTAACCTTTCTCGAAGCAAGTATGTTGGGGATGAATCCTATCGTACGCTCGTTGGTCACGATACCTGGACGCTTTCATACGATGATTCTTTTATTCAATCAATACTTGTTGAAACGTATCGCAACGGCAAAACCAGTTCGGCAATTATAAATTAAAGCGGATATTAAAACCGTTAAAATTTCTTCTATTGGTGATAAATATAGATCTGAAAATTAAATTTTAAACCACTCTTTTACTTCCTGAAAAGTATCGGTAGAAGCTTTTTTATGGAAAAATTCGTTCTTTTTATTATCATAATTGTAGTCCTTCTCCCATTCCTTAATATTTTCAACAATTTGCTTAACAGCATCTACAAAATAATAAACCTCTTTGTTAGTTGTTGTAGGATGCAACGACCAGCGGATCCATCCCGGTTTTTCAGATAAATCGCCATGGTTAATTTTATTGGTGATTTCATGCGATTTTTCATGACTTACTTCCAATAAATAATGACCATAAGTTCCAGCGCAAGCGCAACCTCCTCGAACTTGAATACCAAACCTGTCACTTAAAAGCTTAACTACCATATTAAAATGTATATCAACAATATAGAAGGACAAGATACCTAAACGGTCAATTATATTTTCGGCCAGGATATGCACACTTGGTATATCTTTTAATGCTGAGAAAGCAATTTGAATTAGCTCCTTTTCTCTTTTAACAATGTTATCAATACCCATTTTTGCTTTTAACTCAAAAGCTAAAGCAACTTTTATCAATTGTAAAAAACCTGGAGTTCCACCATCTTCTCTTGCTTCAATACTTTCAACATATTTATATTCATTCCACGGATTTGTCCAATCAACTGTTCCACCACCCGGATTGTCGGGTATTTCATTATTATATATTTTAGAATCGAAAAGCAAAATACCAGATGAGCCGGGCCCTCCCATAAATTTATGAGGACTAAAATATATACCATCTAATTTTGCCATTTCATCGCCCGGATGCATGTCTATTTCTTCGTATGGAGCTGAAGCTGCGTAATCAATAAATACCAAGCCGTTGTATTCATGCATAACTTTTGCCAATTCATAGTATGGTGTATGCACTCCCGTAACATTAGAGCAGGCGGTAAATGCTCCAATTTTATATTTACGATCTTTGAATTGCTCCATTAATATTCTTAGCTCATTAGGATCAACAGTCAGACCCTCACCTGGTGGTACAATAACTACCTCGGCATTTGTCTCAAGCCATGAAGTATGATTTGAATGGTGCTCCATATGCGTAATAAATACTACAGGCTTCTCGCCATCTTTAAGGCATGTTTTACACGATCTTAATCCCATTATTCGAATAAGCTTATTTACCACGGCCGTCATTCCAAAACCTGCTGCAATAATAACATCATCGGGTCCTGCATTAACATGTTTTTTTATTACCGATTGAGCATAATGATATGCCTGAGTCATTCGCGTGCCTGTTTCACTAGATTCTGTATGAGTATTGGCCACGAAAGGGCCAAAAACATTTGTAATTTGGTATTCCACTTGCTTATGTAGTCTCCCACTAGCTACCCAATCGGCATAAAATATTTTCTTTTCACCATAAGGCGACATATAAGTAGCATTATCACCCACCACTCCTTTTCTAAACTCTTGAAAATAAGACTCTAATTCACTCATAATAATAAACTATTTCCTAATCAAACATAGGTCGAAAATAACAATAATGTATCTATAAATTGCAGATAATTATAATGTTATAAATACATATTACCTAAGTTGAGCGATTCGAACAAAGTGAAGAGACGCTTTACTTAGGTATAACCCTCCCGACCTCCGGTACGGGACAGGCTGACCTAGAAATTGTTGATTTTCACATTTTGAGTAGCCTGCCCCGATTATTTCGGGGAAACGAAAAGTATGAAAACCTTACAAGACCTCAGTCGATTGAGCAGATTTGCCATAGCGAATCGCTCAATTTGGGTATTATTATTAAAACACGTTGTTACTTTAGCTATTTTTAATATTTAGAGCTAAGTTCTAATTATTACAGCATATAGTTTTAAGAATATATTTCATTAACCACCATTTGGTGGATAAGCAACGTCGAATCATAAATGGTGTTTCATAGTAATATTCTGAAAAGACTTTTGCCAAAATAGTTTTCGGCTAAAGCCCTTTTATCTCTAAATCTATTTACCCTTGGCTAAAGCCAAAGGGTTATTTAAAAAGAAAAATTCTATGGAAATCTACTGAATAAATAAGAACTTAGCCATATCTAGTAATATGACCTTTCAAATGCAAAAAAATCGAGATTTATAGAAAACATTGCCAAAATCAGAATTATCATTACTTTTGAAATCAAATTAAATGATTTGTAAAATGAATAAAATACTTACTTTATTATTTTTAATCAGTTCATTATCAGCCTTTAGTCAATCTATAACATTGAGTAATCCTGCTTTTGAGCCTAATGAAAAGTTGAGTTACATAGCCAAATACAACATGAAGGGTTTAATGACCGAACTTGCTGGTATTGATATGGAAGTTACGAACATAACAGGTAAAAAACGTCCGGTATATCGCCTTAAATTTACAGCCAATACACTAAGCTCATGGGATGATTATGTGAAAGTTCGCCATGCCTACCAAACGTATATCGATCCGGCAACTATAAAACCATTAATAATGGCTCAAGATTCTGATGTTAAAGGCGTTACCACAAAAGGGAAATATATCTTCAAACACAAATCAGGTGTTGTAAAAATGGCTATTTCAAAAAGCAATGGATCCGGTGTAACAAGAGATCTTAACATTAAAAAAAACACTTATGATGTAGTTTCAATGATCTATTTATCGCGTAGTTTAAACTATGCTAACATGAAGATTGGGCAAAAAACACCTTTAAGTGTAGCCTTCCTAGAACGACTAATTGATTTTAATATAAAATATTTAGGTAAAGAGACTATTAATGTAAAGGGTATGGGAAACAAACAGTGCTACAAAATAGGAATCGTTTTAAACCAGAAGTTTATTGTTGAACCCAATGCTACCCATATCTGGTTAACCGCCGATGCTAACAAAGTACCTGTACTTATTCAAACTATTTATAAAGAAGGAAAAGCTCAAGTTGAATTATCAAAATTTGAAGGACTTAAAAATTAACTATCATGAGTAAAACACCATTTTATACAAAGCTACTTGATATTGCTGCTATTATTTTAGGATTCATAGGAATACTCGTGGCATTTAAATTGCCTGGAACCATAGCTTTTGTCCCACTATTTTTTGCATTTATTATAGCTCTTGTTTCATTTTTTGTATTAAAAAAGAAAAATACACGAAGTGTAGGAAACTACTTGGCCCTAACTTTAGCTGGTGCTGGAATTGCCCTAACGCTATTATTTCAAACTGAAGAAGCAGAGGTCGCAGTTGATCTTAAGCAAGAACAAGCTATTGAAGAATCAAACCAAGAAGTAACCGAAAGTGACGAACTTGATGACGCCTTAGAAGAACTTGACGATTCCGATTTTGACCTTGAATAAAATCCAATTTTAATCCCCAATAAAAGCTATTTTTAATATAAACACAAACTCGCAGCAAGCTGCGAGGAATAAAACCTGCAATATCCGGTACCGATTATTTCGGGATGGAATTTAAACCCTTACCCCAATTACTGTAATATCATCAATTTGCTCTAGGTTTCCCATCCATTTTTTTAACTTTTGTTCAATCGCCTTTTTTTGATCATCCATAGATAAATGAGCAATATCAAGCAATAGTTGTTTGAATCTACGTTTTTTAAATTTTTCTCCTTTTTCTCCCCCAAATTGGTCAATTATGCCATCCGAAAAAGTATAGAGTATATCCCCTTTATTAATATCTAAAACTTGGTTAGAGAAACTAATTCCTTCTTTAATATAAACCCCAATAGGCATTTTATCAGGTTTTATTTCCTCAATTTCAGGTGCAGGCTTACCATCAATATTTCGAATTATATATAATGCACTATTAGCTCCGGCAAACTGTAATGTCATATCATCGTAATCAATAGCACAAAGAGCCATATCCATTCCATCTTTAATCTCAGTATTGTTCGATGTTTGACGCAATAGTTTTTTAACCTCTTCACGTAAGCGATTGAGTATTTGAGCACTAATTAATTCATCTTTAAATTCGGCCACAATTTCATTTAAAAATGAAGTCCCCAGCATACTCATAAAACCTCCCGGTACTCCATGTCCAGTACAATCAACCGCAGTAAAAACTTTATATTTTTTTTTACCAAGATTAACTTCCTTAAACCAATAAAAATCACCACTAACAATGTCTTTGGGTTCATATACAATAAAATTATCAGGCGCTACTATACTTATCTCCTCAGGGGTACTTAACACAGCATTTTGAATTCGACTTGCATACTGAATACTGCTTGTTATTTGCTGCTTCTGATAAGTAATTTCATCGCGCTGCTTTGCTAAATAATCATTCTGAGTTGCCAACTCATCATTCTGAGCATTTATCTCCTCATTTTGAGTTTTAATTTCTTCATTGGCCTGCGATAAATCATCCATGGCCTCAGTAAGCTTAAAATTGGTAGTATAGAAATCATGAATGAATTTTGAAATATATTGATTAAATACACCGGTTACAATAATAAAGCCATTGGTATAAAAAACAATAATTGAAGCACTACCCAATGTCAACTGTATATAGGTATTTAATATTAGACCAATTAAAGTACTAAAAGCAATAACCTTTTTTTGTATACGCAATGCACTAAATGAATTTATAACCATATAAAGCATCGCTGAAATTAAAGCAATCTGATCTACTTCAATGCCAACCATTTCAGGCAAAATATGCTTCATCTCAAAAATGGCAAAGCTTATAAAGAAGTAATCAATACAAATTGTAATATATTTTAAATAGGGTTTCGGCTTCTCAGATTTGGTCAATTTGTGTAGCTTGAATAAACCAAAATAGATAAAAATCATCGAGGGTATTCCAATGCGCACATACGTATGATCATATAAACCTGTAAAATGTGCAAATACAACATCGCCAAACATTAAAAAGGTAACCAAAAACACCCTATACTTATTAATAAGGTTTTCCATCTTTAATTCACTCTTTTTAATTTCCACAAAAATGGCTTGTGATTTACACATGTGTTCTTTAAAAAACTTCATATACAATTTTCCTTTACTTCCACTTATAATATTTTCAACAAAAATATTTCAATTATATTTGTCAAACTAAATT
>JAQICC010000190.1 GCA_027858735.1 Salinivirgaceae bacterium | reverse complement strand
TTTTCACATTTTGAGTAGCCTGCCCCGATTATTTCGGGGAAACGAAAAGTATGAAAACCTTACAAGACCTCAGTCGATTGAGCAGATTTGCGATAGCGAATCGCTCAATTTGGGTTTTAATCGTAGAACGACCAAATAATACCATATCTGAATGCATTTCTGTTTGATGGGTAGTTCGGAGCTAAGAAATATTTTGTGGGTTCAACTATGCCATATGAGGCATGCTCAAAGCGTAAATAAAAACGCAATCGTTTAATTTCAAAATTCCAAAATAGTCCGACAAAAGGATAATTTCCAATTTCTTTTTGATTTTGGTTATGGAAACGTGCCAATGCAGGCGAGTAGGCTGGCCCATAGTAAGAACTCCAATAGTATACATCGGCTCCTGCATTAAAACGCAGTTTACCGCCGGTTGATTTAAAGTGTATTGTGGGTCCCCAATAAAGAGCTGCATATCCCGATAAATCAGGCAGAGGTAATACCTCGCTATTTGTTGTGTTTTGGTAGTTAATTCTTGTATAAAGACCAAAGGGGCCAAAATTGAATGTGTTGTTTAAATATACATCTAATACCGATAGTGGTGTATTGTGTTGAGTTGGTAACCCTTCATTATTAAAATAAATATAATCGCCCAAAATATTGAAGCGCGAACCTAGTTTTGTTTTATAATATTTTGAGCTTAGGCTAAAATGTAAACGGGTTTTTTTTTCAGAATTAAAACTATTATCCCATCGGTAGTGGTTTGAATAGTAGCGTGTAAGTAAATAATCGGGAGTATTTAACGAAAGTATACCTTCACCTTTTAGTACCACTGTTTTATTATTGCGTCCGAATTTGTGACTTACAAAACCATCAAGCTGCATATTACTTGCTCGGTAGCCACTAATAAATAGTTTATAATTACCCGAGAATTTGAATTTTTCCCCTTTTAATCGGTACATGCCAGCTTCAAAATAAGCGCTGTTTGTTGTTTTGTCTGCTGAATTTACAAATCCAGAGTCTTTATTGAAATAGTAATAGTCATTACCTTCAATCCCATAACCAAAATAGGCTCCTACAAAGGGATAGCTTCTTGGGTTTTCCTCTAAATTTAGCCTAAAATTATGGTTGCTGTAAAAATAGTATGTTGAGTCGAATGTTGCCCCACCATTATAGGTATTTTTATACAAATTCATTGTATCACCATAATTATTTACATAGGAGTCATCTGTGTCTTTGTATACTTTTGAACTTTTATGGCGGTTAAAAGTGTATTGTAAACTAAACCAGTAATTTCCTAGTTCAGATGAATCGGGAACGTTCGTTTTAAGGAAACCAATTTTTTGGTCGAAATATAGTTGCCTGTCTTTTATAAAATTGGAACCATTAGTTAAGCGCATACTAATTTCACTGGGTTGTAAAATTGTTTCAACAATTAAGGAATCATCAATTACACCACCATTTTCTTCAACGTCAATTCTATTAAACACCCAATTAACGTGGGTTGCCAACCGGCCTTTTGTGTAAACACCGCCAATGGTACCAGCATTATTTCGAGTTTTTTGTCTTATGTAAATTCCTTGCCCTGAATAATTTCTAAATCGAATATGAAAATTAAAAAACGGATTAATATTTTGAGTGTGCAGAATATCTAAATCTTGTTCTTCCAGTGGTCCTATATCAACTTTAAAAAGGGTGAAAGGAGTTGTAACATTATAATAGGTCATGTTATTACTATGAAACATATAGGGGGTAAACGACTCCATCAAAATAAACCCTGTTTTTGGATTGGGTTCAGCAAAAATATTCGAATTTGTAGCAGTACCCATATTTCCTAAATAGCTATTGTTGGCAGTTTGCCGAAAAGCCGGATGGGCGATATGCAAATCTTGTAGGGTACTATCGTAATTAAATATTTCCAATTCGTGAATTGAGTTGTTGTATGTCCAAAACTCTATGGGAATAGTATCATCTACATTGAAAAGATGACCGTAAAATGAATAATATGTCGAGTCATTTCCACCTTTTGAGGTGAAATCCCACTTGCTTTCAATAGCTATTGAATCTGTGGCAGTAGAATCCGTTAATGTTGAATCATTAATTATGCTTGTACTGTCAATGATCGCAATTGAAAGGCTATCGTTAAGTGTATAGGTAGTGTCGTTAACCTCAAGTATTATTTGTGATGCAGTGGTGTCAATTTTATTTTGCGAAATGGCAGGTAACACAAGCCATACCATGGTTAATAGTAAGGCTATAGATTTTAAATATGATATTTTTTTTAACATCGGCCACAAAGATATAGTTTTTTTATCCTGAGCCGCATCTACTGCAAAATTATTGCCAAAATGTTTATTATGGGGGGTAGTCATTAAAATTATGGTTTTATTACCCATTTAATGGGTGATTTTATGAGATGTACATTTTTAAATTTTCAGGTCAACAGTTCTCGGTCCACAGTTAATACACCTAGAGCTTTGGCCTACATCCCATGGATAAAAATGTCTTTTTATAAGTTTTTCCACTAAATCCGTAGTAATACACCTTAAATAATAAGAAATACTCGCCTATTCTGTTAGGCTAAAGTATAACCGCCCCTATACTTTTGTTACTTACCACACGATACAAACGTGCGGCGGTGGGGGTTCTGAACATAGGATTCAATTGTAAGGCATCCCTTTTTTTAAAGGCCACAGATTTACAGATTATGGAAAAAGAAATGGAATTCGTATAAAACAGGTGTTTATAGTAACCAATGGAACTGTCCAAACTCTTCCTTTTTTAGAGTTATGATAAGTATCGGAAGGGAGGATAAACAAAACAAAACCCAGCAGTTAAGTCAGGTTTTGAATTATACTAATATTTAGTTTCTTTGTTTACTAACCACAAGATGCAATCGTGCGGGAGCGAGGGTAGATTATAGTTCCAAAGCAACAAAATAATATAGGCTTTTTATTCGTCTTTTAATTCCGTATATTTGCATCAACAAGGCATTTTAAGACACAAATAAGGCTACCAATGAATAAAATAGCAATTATAATTACTAATCTCAGAAAAGAAAAAGGATTGTCGCAGACCGATCTTGCAAGCAAAAGTGGTGTTTCTCGTGAGATGATTAGCAAATACGAAAGAGATATTGCAATCCCATCGGTAGATGCAGCAAAAAAAATTGCTGATTCTCTTGATGTCTCACTAGATTACTTAGTAGGAGAAGGAGTAAACGCTACTTTTGATAAAAACACACTTAAAAGGATTCAGGAGATTCAAAACATGGCTCCCGAAGTTAAGGTGCATCTTTTCTCTGTTATTGATTCCGTTATTAGAGACTACAAAACACAACAGGCTTACGCCGGATAAAACCAAAATAAAATGCAACAATTAACATTAAATATTAACGACAATAAATTCCATACGTTTTTGGAGTTTATTAAAACTTTGGATTACGTTGAAGTACCCGAAGTGGATAAAAAGGCAATGGCAGAACTGCAAAACAGTTTTGACCAAGTTAAAATGATGCAAGAAGGTAAAATAGAAAAACAATCGGCACAAGATTTCTTAAATGAGTTATAGCGTATTTCCAACACCCAACTTTAAAAAGTTATCCAAAAAGCTATCTAAAAAATACCCCTCATTAAAAGACAATCTTCAAGAACTTATTACCCTTTTAAAAGACAAACCGCAAACAGGCACTCATTTGGGTAATGGAGTTTATAAGGTTCGTATGGTAATAAGCTCAAAAGGCAAAGGTAAAAGTGGTGGTGCTCGTGTTATTACTTTTCTGGTTACCGAAGATAAAGAAGTTTACCTAACCTACATTTACGATAAAAGCCAGCTTGAAAACATTACTAAACAACAGATTACTGAACTGCTTAAAAAGGCAAACTTATTATAAAAAAACCTCCTATTGCTGAGAGGTTCTATATAACACTTCGTTTTTTTAAGTATCAAACCACATAATGCAATTGTGTGGCAGCGGGGGTTGAATGGCTTAGCGTATGTTTTGACTGGCAAGTCTAGCCGGAACACCGCATTTCCAATTCGTATCAGGTTAGTAGTGAAGTTTCAACGGGGTAGTTTCTCTATAGTTTTAGCTTTTTGTCGTCCTGATAATTATTCCAGAAACGAACTAATTCTATTTCAGTCTCATCTTTTTCTTTATAAAACAAAGTGATTTGTTTGCAAACAACACATTTAAAAATACCTCGATATTTTGCAGCCTGATATCTTACCAGTTCTGTTCTTAAGGTATTAATTACTTCATCAGCTTTTTCGATAAATTCTTCTACTTCCTTAACAGACCATTCTCGTAGCAGATATTCGATATTTTCTTCATAATCATATTCTGCATCAATGGACCAGGTTATCTTTCTCATTTTATCAAGCTTGGGTATTTCTTTTTCATCCTAGTCATAACATCTTCATGAGAAGAGCTTTTTCCTTGCTCTAAGGATTCTAATCCTTGGTCTAAAGCAACTTTTAACTCTTCTGATAAATTATCACTTTTATCATCGATATAAGAATGGATTTTATTAAATACCTCATTGATTATACGGTCATCTATTTGATGAAGATGGCTGTGGATATAGTCTCTTTTTTCTATTACATTCATGATTTCCATTATTTTAACTCCTACAAAGTTAACGATTAATATTCATATTTAGTTTTTCGCTTACACAAAAAATGACTTACCGATAAAACCCAACAAAGAATGTACTCGTAATTCGCAGCGAAAAAACTCCTCCTTATTAAGGAGGCTGGGAGGATATAAAAACAAAACCCAGCCATTTAGCTAGGTTTTTAATTATAGTTACTAATATCTAGTTTCTTTATTACATACCAAACAATGCAATCGTGTGGCTGTGGGGGTTTATAATTTCCATCTAACTTGAAATTTAACTACCGATTTTGTATTCCCATTTATTTGATTTAGTCCCGAACCAATTACAGTTTTGTAAGCGTACCATGTTTGCGATAAGCTCAGCCAAAAACCGAGTTTATCTGCCAGCTTATAATGAAGCATTATGTATGCGCGGGTGCCTTTATCGTATAAGGCAGGAACCGAATATGCATAAAGCACATCGGTTTCGTAGGTGTAAATACGGGTGTTATAACTTTCAGTATCAAACACGGCATAGCGCAAAACCATAGAGAGTGGAATTTGTTGGGGTTTGTAAATAGCATCGTGGTAAAGCATAAAGCCCTGCTCATTACTTTCGTTTGCAGCTTTGTAATTGCTTAGTTCCAAACGGTTTCTAAATTCCCAGTTTTCAAGCGGCTTGTAATTTACCTGATACCGTAAATATGCTTTTTGTGTTTGACCAAGTTTTGATAAACCCTTTTCAGATTCTATGTTTTTGTCCTTGTTTTCTTTTTTGTAGCGCCAATACATACTTACAGTACGCGAGGCCGTAAAGTCTGCCTGTACAAGATAGTCATTGCCTTTCGATGGAGCGTCTGTGTGGCTTGTTAGCCAAGGAAACTTGTAAGCATCGTAATATCCCGCAAGTTTCCACTTCTTTACAGGATGCATTTCTGCGCCCACATAAACACCTTGTTCGTTTTGGATTTTTGAACCTTCAGCAAAGGCGTTGCTATACAATGCTTGAAATTCCTTGTCATAGTTTCTATACAATATTGATGTGCGAAACTGTGAGCTAAGTTTCATTACTGCTCCGGCTAAAACAGCTTTTCCACCATTTTCAGATAGAGCAGCTTCACTAAACACATGAATTTTATTAAACCGCAATTCGGCATCAACACTGGCGTTAGAGTTACTTGCCCCTGAAAAACGAAAGGTATTTTCAGGCCTGTCATCTGCCTTAAATGGGTGGTTAAACTGATATTTTATACCTGAAATACCGAGTTTAAAGTTCCGAAATTGCCAACCCAGATTTCCACCATAAACGGTTTCCTTTATGGCATCAGAATTTTCAACTTCGCTTGGCAATGCATGAATACCTAAATTTAGAAAAGAGCTGAAATGGGTTTCACTAAGGCTATCAGTAGTTTGAATATTGGCATCAATGTTTTTATGCGACCCAAATGCTGTGAAGCTCAAACCCATGGTTTCAAGAGTGAAACCTCCTCCTCGAAGAAAGGAATTTTCATCGGTTGAACTATAGCGGTGAATGCCCTTGCCTCGTTTTCTAATATCCATTACATACGGCGATTTGCCACTGCTCATGTATGACCACATTATTAAACCCTGTCCAAATTGAGCTTGAAAATCGCCTAAAAGGGCAGTTTTGAAAATACCTAAATCATTTAATTGCATATGAGCTGAGTAAAAATCAAAGCCATTGGGCTGGGCATCTTTCATAAACTGTTCGCCAGGATCTTTTTCTGCAGTTATGCCCCATTGCAATTTGTTCTTATAATTAAATTTATAGCGTGTATATATCCGGGTTCGGTTTCCATTATAGTACTTATTGTTATTTTCAGATTGAACAGAATCAGATACATTTTTATAGCCAATAGGTTCTTCAATAGTTGACGAGATTCTGCTAAGAACAGAATGTGTTCCATATTTTAAGGCCTTTGAACCCGACCAACTATCTGTACTCATATTGTAAGACACATTAATAAAGGGCAATACCTTTTTAATGGTTGCCAAGTCAAACCCTTCAATCATTTGTAGTTCGTAAATAGTGGTCATTTTACCACGAGTTCTAATATAATCATGAAGGCTTATAATTTGAAAATCGTTCAGAATTGTTAGTCTTTCAAGGGTTTCGGTATTTGCTGAATTTAGGTTTATTGGATTTTCAAGAAAATAGTATAAGTATTCTGTAATTTGACTGTAATCAAGTTCATTCTCGTTATTTTCGGCAATTTCTTCAACCAAATCTTCAATAATTTGCTGGTTGTTTTTCATCTCTTGTCCATGCAAGATTAAAAACCAAAGCAAGCATCCTATTATGGCAATTGTTTTTTTAAAAATCATGCAAATGGATGGAATAAACGGCGGTATCTAATTAAGGAAAATAAATTTAAACATATGAATGCCACAGAAAAGAAAAATGTTGAGATGAACGTTGCAAACATGAAAATTCCTGATGTCATATACGAGTATTGGCTCATCGATCCAGTAACTCTTGAGATATCGATGTTAAAAAAAACGGTAACAACATTCACAATTATAAAAAGTATTATTATTGATACCATTCCCGACCGAAGACCTTTTAAATCGGCAGGGCTTAATTCCATGTGAGATGATATACAAAGAGATAGATAAATAAAGACCCAAAATTGCCAACTATGCATATTGGGTTGTGTAAATAAAACAGTAAACATATTTACACCTGTATAAAACAGTGATTTAAATAGAGCTAATACACCGCCTAAATTTGTTAAATCGGTTTGTTGCGAATTAACCAGCTTAATTATTTGATGATTATCGGGTACTAGATATTTTATTAAGATATAAAGTATAAATGACCCGAATAGGATAGGACCGAATCCAATAAAAAAATTGCCTATTAGGTGCCAAATATTATTTGGATTATATGAATGGTTCACATACCCAAGACTGCCATCTTTGGAATCTGGTTTAAATAGTTTTAGTGCAACAATTTTATGTCCGAAAGGAATGCAAAACAGAGCATGTCCGAGTTCGTGAACAGGGGTTCCTATCCATCCGGTAATATATACATCAAAATTATAGCCAATACTTTTTACAAATGTAGTTCTTGTAAATCGTGCTAATAAATATAAAATAAGTCCAAAAAAGAAAAATACTCCCAATATTGAAATTACTTGTCCGATTGTAAGAAGTAAGACCGTTTTAACAAATTCCCAAATTGGCAATAAATACTCCATAGCTAAAATTTATATTTAAATGATATTTGACTTGATAATTGCAAAACTTCATGGGTAGTAATTGCAATGTCAGTTGTAAATCCATTCATGTTATATCCAATGCCCAGACTAAACTGATTAGGATTAGTCATAAACCCTGTTCTGAGGTAAAAATCATTGATAATTTGGTATTGTAATCCTGCTTTGAACCGGTTTGCTTGTTCAATATCTTTCTCCGATTCAACCGAAAATAGCACCTCCGGACTAAAGTAATAAGCCATTCCAAATTGAAATATAGTTGGAACCTGCTTGTTATTAAAATCTGCAAGTGCTGCCCTTCCTGGATTATAAATATTTAGACCAATTTGTAAATTTTTAACGGGTTTGCTAATAATACCTACTTGAAAAATTAGAGCTCCACCGTGTCCTGTGGTTTCTTTTTGCGAATAAAATAGGTAGTTAAAACCTACCGATGCAGAAAACATTTTTCCGAGATTTCGAGCATAAGCCAATCCGGTTTCTTGCTCAGAGTACCCTGAATATCCGTATCTGCTACTCATTAAGGCAAAATTTCCAGTTTTGGTAGGCAGTACAAATCCGGCCGATTGAACGCCTGTTTGCCACATTTGATAATTATGGTCGTAACAAACTCCAATTTCAGGCGAATCAATATCGGCTAAACCTGCCTGATTATTAAATACACTCCAAAAATCGTACAAACTTACCGATGCATTTGCCATACCGGTATAACCTCCATTTTGGGAAAATGCAGATTGCGTTATAAATAGCATGGATGCTAATGCATATGTTTTGAAAAACTTGGGCACTATTGTTAATAGCTTAGTTGATTTTTGTTAAAGATAAAACCTTAGCAGGTTAAAACAAAATGAAGCTAAGTGAAAATGATTTTTCAGAAATAGTGTTGAGGTGTAGCAAAGTTGTATGGAGGACAGGTTGCCTAGCAGAGTTAAAGTTCTATCAAATGGGCACCTTGTATGCTTGCAGCGAAGTTGTTTATTGGTCTCATTAGTAGTTAAAACTATGTACTTTAGTGCATCTCGCTTTAGCTTCTAAAAATTTTACGTGATATTAGAGCTTAGACTTTAGATATTAGACTAAAAAAAATTAA
>JAQICC010000179.1 GCA_027858735.1 Salinivirgaceae bacterium | reverse complement strand
TATTTGGAACCACATACAACCCAAGCTGCTCGCTAAAAAGTATCCACTCATTTTGCGCAATCAATTTATAAATGATATCGTCATCATGAAACAACAATGCCACATAAGCTTTATTGTTTACAGGATGCACTTTTTGCTGAAGATAAATTATGGGTCGCATATAATCATGAATTTTTACATCTACTTTGACACATTTAAAAAATGGTCTTTATTTTTTTTGATAAAATTATAGCCATTTCAAAAATTAACCGTATTTTAAACGTTTATGTACGTATATAAACGTTTAAAATATGACTAATGCAAAAAAAGAGCAACATACATGCTTATATTGCCAAAACGAAATAAAAGGAAGAAGTGACAAAAAATTCTGCGATGCAAATTGCCGGAGCGCCTATCACAACCAAACAGCCAACAATCAGGAGCACTTTATTCGCAGCATTAACAAACAACTACGCGCCAATCGCGCAGCACTAAAAAAAGCTTGTCCATGGGGCAAAGCAACGGTTAGAAAAGACTTTCTAAAACAACTGGGCATGGATTTCAAACACATTACCCATACATGGAAATCGGCGCACGGGAACCTATACTTTTTTTGCTACGATTACGGCTACATGCAAATAGAAGATGCACAAAAAGTCCTCATTGTACAACAGCAGAATTACATGAAGAAATAACGATGTAAAAAATGAGGGAAAATTCCAGTAGTACCTAAAATCGGAAAATAAATTACCAATTCATTGTTGAACTGAACCTTATTAATCTATTCTATTTCATAGTAAAGGTTTGCACACTATGAAACGTTGGGGATTTCGGAGCCCCCTCACTATCAAGGTACAACAATCTTTGATGCGAGAAGCAAGATTCAAATAACTACCTCGCGCCCAATGTTTTATGACTGCGTGTTATGCGCTTTTATTAACTCATTGTCAGGTCTTTCTTCCTCAATCGTAGCTTTGGCTTATTCAATTGAGAAATAGATCGTTTTACCTGTTCTCTTGTTTCATTTTGTAAGTAAGTCGGAATCAGTTTTGCTAAATCAATCCGTAAAACACGATGAATAATTACTAAATCTTTCATCGAAAACTGTGACACTCCATTAATCAACTCTGACATATACGACTTTTTATGAGCAAGTAAAATAGCAAGGTCTGTTTGATTCATGTCATAGCTTTTTAGTTTTTTTCTTATTGCTTCTTTTCTTTGAGCTATGAATTTTCGTTCAATCTCAATAAGTTGTTCTGCAGTTTCTGCCTCGTCAAATTGTTTTTCCGATATATTCTCGCTATCCGACCAATTTTTTTCCTCGTAATCCCGAATTAATCGAAACAACTTATCATGGATTGGCTTTAAATCAGAGTTTTCTTTGACCATTAACCGTAATTTTCTGTCAAGCAACAATGCTTTTTGTAAATCATATTCATTATCCAAATGCTGGATATTTTCTATTTCCCGGATGTCAATTAAATCTTTCATTTCAATAAATTTTAAATCCAACCATTATCTTTGAGCCACTTTTTAATTGTATTTTTATTGTTTTTAAATGCCTTATCATAATCCTGATACGAACCAGTCCAAATAATGCGGGCTCGTTTATCTTCGTCAAATTCTATCAGAATCATGGTACGATGAACATTAAGGTTGAAAAAGTAAAATCCATCGCTATGAACACAATCTGCATCTGGTCGAGTTTCTTTTAACTCCATCTGCGAATCCCAAACATTTACTTGAATATCATCAATTAACTTGTCGATTGCTTTAATCAACTTTGTATTTCCTCGGTTTTTGCGCTTTAATCGTTCAAGTAAAATCCTATTAATTAAATTCACATTAAATCATTTTGCACAAAGTACAAAAGTTCAAACTAATCCTGAACTTTTAGTCGCTTTTTTCATCGTATAGTTAAGTGGTATCGACTACCAAATTGCTCATATACATCATCGTAGCTTGGGCATTACTCAATTTTACATCTTTTCAAAATGCAATATCTATAATACTATACCAATTTGAAATTGAACTTAGCCTTATTTTATTAATTTGGTGTATAATGCTGATAGACAAGAGTAGTAAAGGGTTCCGAATTCAAAGCTCCGCTAACAGAATCAAAAAATGGATCACTTCATAAAATTGCGGACTACAAAAAACTTAAATTTTTATATTAAACAGAAACTTATAATAATCATAATATTCTTTTTGTTTATTAACCTTTGATGAATTCTAACCTTCATTT
>JAQICC010000160.1 GCA_027858735.1 Salinivirgaceae bacterium | reverse complement strand
AGCAATACAAATCGAATTTTGGTAGTAGTTTAGTAATCTGTACGTTACCATATTTCAACAAAAAATGAGGGTCAAAATGATTAACTATTTTGGGGGTGAAGAAGCGGATAGTCATTTTAGACTTTGGTAAATTCATCCAGTGAGATTGCCTTCTTTGCAAATATACCCTTTTCGTTTTTTTGTAGCGAACAGCATTCTGTTTGAATATCATGTTCAAAAAATAAAATCATATCATTTTCTGCTGCAGCATTAAGTAGCTCTTCTTTTTCATACATTACATCAAGTTGGAATAAATCGTAAGCTGAAATAAATGAAAGAGTAACATTGGCCATAGTTGGAATTAAATCGGCGCAATAAACTAGTTTCTTTCCATGGTAGTTTATAACCGGAATTATTTGACCGCGAGTATGTCCATTGGCTAAAAGCATATAAAATCCGGGGAATAATTCTCCTTCTTCGTGAATGAAATGCAGATTGCCTGTGTTGGCCATTGGTAGTATATTTTCTTGAGGATATGCTGGAGCTTCTCGTTTATTTGGTTTTGTTGCCCATTCCCATTGTATTTTGCTAACCCATAGTTTGGCATTTGGAAAGGCAGAAACAATTTCACCTTTGTTGTTTTTCGTTAAAGTACCACCACAATGGTCAAAATGCAAGTGAGTATGCACCACGTCAGTAATATCTTCAGCAGAAAAGCCCTTTTCTTTTAAAGACTTAATAAGTTCGCCTTCGCCATTTAGGTAATGGTATTTGAAAAATTTGTCATCTTGTTTGGTTCCAGTACCCGAATCAATAAGTATTTTTCTATCATCCGTTTCAATTAGCAGGCTACGCATAGTAATATTGCAAAGATTATTTTCGTCGCAATTGTATTTTTTAATCCACATTGTTTTTGGAATTACTCCAAACAAGGCGCCACCATCAACCATCATGTTTCCGCAATCAATACTGTGTAGTTTCATTATCCAATTATTAGTGCATAATTCATTGTTCCTTTTTGCGAAAGTAATAATTTTGTTGATATCGTTATAGTCAGGAATGGTATATCAAATAATTTCTTGTTAATGACATGTTATTACTTCAATTTTTCAGTCCAAATCTTTTACAAAACTGGTCTTTCAGTGCAGGTGTTTTATATCCAGGGCTACACATATAAATTATTGAAACATTCTCCCTCAGTCTTTCGACAGCTCCCCCAAGGATAAAGCCATTTGGCTAAACAAGTAAATGAAAAATATGGTGATATTCATCAAGGTTATCTTATCCAGTCCTCTCTTGGGAGAGGTGTCGATAGGCGAAGAGGGAGTTTGTTGTCTCAAATATTTTATTTCATGCATTTGCCCTGATTTTATATTGAACTCAATTTAATAGTTTTATTTATCGTTATAACTTTGCATAGTATTTGTATATTTCACTTTAATGATTCAAAAATTTACCATATCGTTGTTGTTAGTAGTGTTTGCTGTTACGTTGAGGGCTCAAAATGATGTGCCCGACACCATGCATATATTAGGTTCAGCTGTTATTGATGGCGACACTTTGCCAAATCATCCGATAAAGGAAGTCATGGTTTTTCCAAAAAGAGTTTTTAAAAATAAAAGACAGCAACGGAGGTATACACGTTTAATTAAAAATGTAAAAAAGGCCTATCCATTTGCTTTAGTTGTGCGTAAGGAGTTTGGCATAATGGATGACAGCCTGCAATATATTAAAAGTGAAAGGGAGCGAAAAAAATTCATAAAGGAGTATGAGAAGCAGATGTTTATGCGTTACGAAGAAGGGCTGCGAAAGCTAACTTTTTCGCAAGGACGAATTCTTTTGAAGCTTGTGTATAGGGAACTTGGAAATACATCATACTATTACGTAAAAGAATATCGGGGCGATTTTTCGGCCTTGTTTTGGCAAGGTATAGCCCGCATTTTTGGTGCTAATTTAAAAAGCACCTACGAACCTGATAGTGAAGATGCCGAAATTGAGATTATTGTACAAATGATAGAGGCAGGGGTTATTTAGTGGTAAAAGGTTCACATATTACAAAGCCTACGTATTATTTGCAAGGAAGTGGGCTTTATAAATTACACGATCTGGCAAAGCTGGTAAAAAAGGTTTTTATATATTACGGAATGGTTAGTTGTATAAAATCGTTAGGGGTTGCGTGCTGGCATTAGTCATTTTTTAATCTTATTCACGGTTATAACCCTAAAAGTATTTGAATTTATGGTTATTTTAATGTTATTCTCTTTATTTGTCACGTAATAATTCTTTCCTGTCTTTGTGAAGAACATTTTGTTGGTCTTTTTCAATATTTCATCGATAAACATTTCAATCTGTTTTTTTGAGAAATTGACAGTTAGCTTTTTATTTATCCTTTTATATGCAAGCTCTGTATAACATAGGTGTTCTGTAATTTTTTGTTTGTTGTCTGTCATTTTAAGTCAGATTGAGAATGCTTATTATCGCCAGGTTTCGAGTTCTTAATTTTTTCAGTAACTGATTGCTTCTTGTATTGTTTTGTCTGGATTGTCTTTCATAAAATCTTGAATATAGGTATTGTACTCAAATTGAGGTGCAATCTGTTTGTGTGACTTGTCTGTTCGCATTTCAATTGTTATTGAAATCTACTGTTCAATTGCATCTCCTAAATTTTTCCCTTGTGCATATTTCATCCAATTCATGAATTTCACATTGAACTTAAACTTATCACCTATTTGATTTTTAAAAAGCGCTCTAACATTTTCAGTATTTTTGTAATTATCTGTAATTTCTGTTTCAGTCGTCAATTTTTCAGTATTCCACCTAAGTTGAGCGATTCGAACAAAGTGAAGAGGCGCTTTACTTAGGTATAACCCTCCCGACCTCCGGTACGGGACAGGCTGACCTAGGAATTGTTGGTTTTCACATTTTGAGTA
>JAQICC010000148.1 GCA_027858735.1 Salinivirgaceae bacterium | reverse complement strand
GGGGTACAGCTCTCGAATTAAACGAGATTCCCATATTAAGGATTTTCCTGAAAAAGAAAATTCCACCTAGCTGATGGCAAAGATTATAAAAAAAACTATAATAATTCCATTTTTAAGTAGAAAATAGGAATTGTTGGTTTAATCACCTTATTAACGAGCGACATAATTATGTGAATTTTATCTCATACTTGTATTAATCAATGTAGATAGGATACTTTATGAGTTTGTTTCTGTAAGCTTTATGAGTAAGCTACACACCATAAATTAAAGCAAACTTTGTAAACTATGTAAACCACCCTACCTAACACATAGAACAACAGGAGTATATCGGTTTACTTTATGGAGAATAAAGGGTAAACCAGTTTACTTTATCAATGCTGAGTTGATAAAATTCCATTTGGAGGTGACCTAAGCCATGCAGAAATTAGATATGTAGGTATAAAGCAAATAGTAGTTTTTACGTGAGATTTTGAATACACCAAAAGGATGCTACATAGCATCTCATAGTAAAAAAGAAAACTCCCGATTAAGATAGCCAAGAGCCCCTATTTTTTTACAGCCTTAGTTAATTAATTCACCCAAAGCTTTACCTGGCTTAAATTTCGCTACTTTCTTTGCTGCGATTTGAATTTCTTTTCCTGTTTGAGGGTTTCTACCTTTACGAGCAGCACGTTCGCTGATAGAAAATGTACCAAATCCTATTAATTGAATACTTTCACCTTTAACTAAAGCACTTTTAATTGCTTCTGTTGTTGCATTTAATGCTTTTTCTGAGTCTGCTTTAGACAAGCCACTATTTGATGCTATTGCACTTACTAACTCTTGTTTGTTCATTTTTTATTGTATTTGATTGTGTAAAATTATCAGCGCAATATAATTGTTATTTTTTCCGATACATAAAAAAGTGTAATCTGAAAATTTATCTCAGAATGCAAAAAGAGCATTAATAGAGGTAAAGTAAACCAAGTAAACATCAAGTAAACTAATAATACACTTATAATCAATAAAATAAAGGTAAGGGTTTACAAAGTTTACATAGTTAACTATCAAATCATCAATTAATCTTTAGTTGAATTTTTGGGCATAAAAAAAGGATACCTGAGCATCCCTATAAAGCAATATACTACCTGAAATTAGATAGCCAACTCAACACCATCGATAACAATACCCTTAGCTTCGTCTACATCTTCATAGTTAAACATATAGCACGAACCAAGCGTTTTGTGGGTATAGCTTTTTACATTACGACTTTTCTGTGAAGTATTGGCTATAAACGACTTATTGCCTTTAGCGGTTAACAGTTCACGTAAGGAGTTCATCTCAAGGAAGTGCAGTTTGTTTTTGTTCACATAATCAGCATAGCAAGGGTAGAGAAGCTTGAATTTAATGTATAGAATTTTCTTTATAGGGTCTTTTATGTAATGCGAACCTTCACGAATGCCAGAATAAGGGTCGGCTATTTTATAAGCAATGGCACTCCAAAAAATAGAAACATCTTTAAGGTCACTTGCCATTTCATCTTGTTTCTTCATATTCTCAATAACGGATTCTTTGTATGTCTCAAAATCGAAAGGAAAAGTAAATTTGTTTTGAAGTAGTTTAACCGGAGTTAATAACAAAGCAATGTGTCGTATTTGACGGTCTGCCAACTGTATTTCCGTTGCTAATTGGGTTTTAATCTCTTGAAAGATTACGTTAAACTCATTTTTGAATGTAGTCTCGATAAGAGTCCTATATTTTAGTAGTTCACGAGTGACATTGCAAAACCCTTGCTCTTTTTCTTTAAGTAGGGTTTTATAGGCATCGGTAGTTTCCTGAGAGAACTTATTTTCCTCAAAGTGCAGAACAATCATTCGGGCAAATAAAGCAGCTTCGGATGTTGGTAGTTCGTTGCCATCCACCATGCAAGCCGAACTAATTTCAAGAGTTGTGGTTTTGTTATCGTTGCTTTTTTGAGCCATTGTGTATAGCTCTCCATCGTAACCTGTTTTAAATACGTCTACCGTTTTCTTATCAATAGAATTGGTGTATTCTTTCAGGTAATACAAGGCATTACTGCGCTGTGTAAGCGAACGTGAAAAACCTTTATCCGTAGAGTTAAGCAATGATATTCCGTGATTGGGTTCGCCAAACAGATGCAAAAAGAAGTTTACGAAATTTGATTTTCCTGCTCCCTGGTCTCCAAAGAGGAAAAGGAATGGAAAAAAGCCTGTTAATTCCAGTATATAATCACGATATAAGGCAAGTATGATAAAGGAAATACCAATAGCTCCATTAATGCCATAGGCTTTGTATATTAAGTCTGCCCAAGCATTAAAATTTAGATTTCCTGCCTTATAGGTAAATTTTCGCTGACTTGAATAACTCTTGTCACTTAGGTTGGTGTAGGCAAATGGGGGAAGATATAACGATACGCCATTATGAGAAACAATGCCCAATTTATCAGGGTATACCAAGGTGTTATCTTGCGTTATTACAGCATCTGCAAAGCAGTAAGCATTATATTCATGCTGATAACCCAATTGATTAATTGCTATTGCATTCTTTTCACGGTCGTACATGTAGGTTAAAATATGGTCTAATTGTTGGGTGTTGCCAAAGAAAGTTAGCCCTCTACTGGATATACTACGAATGACCTTTTTAAACCTGTCAAGGTTCAATTCAGAACTCATTATTTCATTGACAGTAATTTCCCCGGTATTACGTTGGAATTTTACCAAACGCCTGCTTTCTTTTGTTCCGTCCATTAAATGATATACCGATTCCATCAGGAAGTTGGATAGCTTTTTCACTATTGGTTTGCCTTTAATGGTTTCCTTCATGTAATAACAACCATCCTGCATAAAGAAATAGTATTCTTCATTATCAGCTTGCTTATCCTCACTATTTATGGGGATGGGTTTGGTAACTATATCCTCCCAAAGCAATTGGTAATTATCTGTATTCTGGAGAAAACTGATGAGCTTATTTTCTTGCAATAAATCATTGGCATCTTGTTTTTCGGGTAGTACTAATCTACGCAGGGAACGAATCTCGAATCGGTTAGACAGGATAAAATCCTGATAATATGCTGCACATTTATTCCCTGCATCATCGTTATCCATTGCCAATACAACCTGTTTACCCTGGATGTACTTTTGCAATACCTTGGGATTCTTTATTTTATTTTCGGTTGAGAACAGGGCTATAGATGAACAGCCTACCATCGACAATGCATTAATAACCCCTTCTTGAATAAATACCACATCAAAGTCAGGAAAGAACATATTGTTATAAATGCTCTCGTTCAATGTTCCATTATTCTTAGCTTTAGGCTTACCTTTTTCGGGCTTAATCATCCTACGGTTGATGAGCCTGTTATCTGAATCGGTAAAAACAATGGCATTGGAATGAGAGTCGTACCAGTATGACCCATGAGGTAAAGAATCCGCATCAATTCCACGAGAATTCAGATAATCACTTGCCTTTTTTATCGGATTGCTTTTTATAGCATAAAGCATTTTATCGAATGCACTGGCAGTATTGTGGGGGGAGGGTTGGAAAATCTCCCGAATACCGAGGTATTCTTCCTGTAAATATTTGATTGCTTTATGTTCGTTCCATCCTGAATTTAGAGAAATCACAAAATCAATGGTACTACCTCCTGAGCCACAAGAGAAGCATTTAAAGAAATTATTCTTTGCCTTAATACTGAAAGCCGGGGATTGGTTCGTGCCTTTTCCACTACCGCAAAATGGGCATTTTTCAAGTTGATTGGTTTTGTTAAAACACGAACCTGTTTCCTTTTCAATAAGGGCTTTTATATCAATTTGCTTTACTTTTTCGATTGTATGCAT
>JAQICC010000123.1 GCA_027858735.1 Salinivirgaceae bacterium | reverse complement strand
AACCTTACAAGACCTCAGTCGATTGAGCAGATTTGCGATAGCGAATCGCTCAATTTGGGTAATATGTTTTTCAGTTTGATAATCAGCATGTTTATTGCTTTTTGAAAAAGTTTATGAATTAATTAAGATAAAACAGTAATTTAACATATAAGGATTAATATTGCCCCTACTATTAACGATACCTTAATATTCACTTAATACCCGTTTAAGGATTTTAATAGAACTTTGATACCATAATTTAAAAACTACAATTATGGCACATGTAAATATAAATAAAGAGGAGAACGAAATATTAAAGGAGGCAGCAGAAAAAGTAAAACGAAATAATTTTTCTGAAGCAATCGTCCTATATGAATCTGTTATAAATGAGAATCAAAATAACTTCAATGCCTATTATAGCCTTGGAATACTTTATGAAAAGCTCAATGATACAGATAAGGCAAAAGATGTATACCTGAAAGGAATTAAAAGAGCGCGAAGTTATCATGATAAAGTTGCTGAAACTAATTTTTCATATACCCTGCTGGGGCTGATTGAGCTCACCGTGTAGCACCTAAAACGAAAAGGCAGCTGGGTTAGCTGCCTTTTTTCTGTAAAAATTAAAGCAAAACAATGGCTATATAATGGTATAAAACATTATCGAGCTCAGTTAAGTACTAAGTAGTTATTTAAACGAATAGGTTTTTTAAGCCTGGCCGAATAAACTCTAATGCTAATTAAGTTTAAAGTTAATAGGCACATTGAAATTCACCTCCACGGGTTTTCCGCGTTGTTTACCCGGCTTCCAATTGGGCATACTGCTTACTACTCTAATAGCTTCCTTATCCAAAATGGGATCAGATCCTCTTAGAATTTTCACTTTTGAAACTTCACCACTTTTTCCAATAACAAACGCTACATATACTCTTCCTTCAATACCATTATCAACTGCACTGCGCGGATAGTTAGTGTTCGTACCCAAAAACTTAAGTAAGGCATTATCACCACCAAAATATTCAGGTTTCTCCTCCACTTTATAAAAATCAATGGGGTCATAAATTATTTCCTCTTCTTCCATAGGAACTATTGCAACTGCACTATTGGGGTCAACTTGAGCAAACCAATCAACAGAGTCTTCTTTAAAGTCAATTCCTGTTTCAATAATTTCAATTACCGAAACAACTTTTGGTTTTGGAGGTTCCGGAGGCTTAGGTTGTTCTCTGCGAGTTATTGGCATGAGCTCAGGAGGTATGTCTCCTCTCAAGTTTTCTTCTAGTAAAATAAACGTACGCTCTTTACTCTCTATTTGAAATGCCGCAAATACAATTCCTAACGATACAAGCATTCCTATCTCAAAAAACAAAGTTCTTTTGTTTTTTACATCAACTTTTGGGCTTTTTTTAGGTTCCATAATTTAAAAATTTAGGTAAAACATTAGCTATACTCTAGCATATTAAAATGCTATAATAAAATTAGTACTAAGAAGTTAATTTAAATGAATAGTTATGTCAGTAAATGCTTGTTAGGCCTGTATGAATAAGCTTTAATGCTAATTCAATTGAAAATTAATTGGTACGGTAAACGATACACATACTGCTTTTCCACGTTGTTTCCCGGGTGTCCAACCTCTTAGCGATTGTATAACCCTAACGGCTTCTCTATCGAGCGATGAATCAATAGCCCTTACTACCTTTACATTAGCAACTTTACCTTTGCTGTCAACAATAAATTGAACAAATACGCGGCCTTGTATTCCATTTTCTTTTGCAATTTCTGGGTACACTACCCGGCTCATAATATCAGCCAATAAAGCTTTGTCACCTCCGGGGTAAACTGGCATATCTTCAACAACTATAAATATTTCAGGTTCTGTTTCATCTAAGGGTTCATCATCCATCGCAATAATTTGAATCGGAATATTCATGTAGCCCTCAGCATCAGCAATAAAAATGTCATCAATGTTTTCATCATCTTCAACAATCTCAATTACATCGACTGGTTGTGGTTGTGGGGCCTCTTCTTTTGGTTTATCCATTTCTGTATTAATTGGCATCCACACATCTTCAATATCAATTGAAAGATCATTTGATAAGTTCATGGCCATAAGTTTTTCTTTAGTTGTCCATTGAAAAGCAACTAAAACAATGGCTAGCGATGCTATCATCCCTATTTCGAAAAACAGTACTCTTTTACTTTTTGCGTCAGCTTTTTTGCTCTTTTTCGTTTCCATAATATAAAATTTTGAGGTTTATAGAGGGAGCATTATTTTCATTCTTTTCCATAAAGTGATTTTTTCAAAATCTTTTTTTTAATCTTAAAAATGCAGGTATAATATGCAGTAGGTGAATGGATTAAAAATGCATAGTTTCTCTGTGTGATTTAAAAACATAAAAAACATTTATGGATTGAGAAGATTATTGTCTCATTTAATGAAGCAGAAAGGAATGATTATTGTTGAGTAATATAGAATACAGTACCAACCCTTAATCGTTCTTATTATTTTATCTTTACTGGCCTATGAAGCTTATAAAAAATTTACAACCACAAAATCTTCATTCAAAAACCGATTCGGAATTGGTTTTTGATTATAAGCAAAGCCTTAATACCGAAATTATTGGAGAAATTTATGAACGCTATCACCACATTGTTTTTGGGGTAGCTTTAAAATATCTTAAAGATACCGAACTTGCTCAAGATGCCTTACTTGATGTATTTAATAACCTTTTTGAACAGCTGGCAAAATATAAAATTGATGAATTTAAAAGTTGGTTACTAACGGTTACACGAAATCATAGTCTCAGGCTATTAAAAGAAAATGCAAAATCGGCCCCACTTGAATATGCCAATAATAAAGATTTAACAATCAATTTTATGGAAAATGAGCATAAAATTGATCTATTAAATGAGAAGGAGAAACAAATAATTCAAATGGAGGAAGCTTTAACAAAACTTAAGCCAGAACAAAAGCTATGTGTTTCCCTATTTTATTTAGATGATAAAACATATCAAGAGATTGCTGATGAGACAGGTTTTTCCATTAAAAAAGTGAAAAGTTATATTCAAAATGGTAAGCGAAATATGCAAATATTAATGACAAAAGTAGATTAGGTAGAGCCTGTCCATAAAGTCGAGAGTTTGAGCTAAAAAGTTCAAATACAAGGCTTGCGAAGTCAGGAAAACCAAGGAGTCCCGATTACAACATCGGAATGACTGTTTTCATAACGAAGTGGTTGACTTTATAGACAAACACCAGGTAGAATAGATCAAACAAATAAAATCGATTAACATGGAAAATAATTACAACTTTCAACATAAATGCCCTTCAGTACAGCATTACCAGCTTTATTTAAATAATGAAGGAGATGCAGATTTTAAAGAACAGTTTACAGAACACCTTAGTGAATGCCATTTATGTGCTGAAGCTATTGACGGATATAAAGTTGTTAAAATTGGTAACATTGAACATGTACTTAGAAGTTCGTCGAGAAAATTCAAGCTAAAAATAGGAACACCTCAGTTATTTAAAATCAAATACTTTCAATATGCAGCTTCAATTGTTATCTTGTTAGGAATTACGGTATTGTTTTTTGGAAAAAATAGAAGCTTGGTTGATTCTAATCAAGTGGGTTTATCAGATTATAGTTTTATAATTGAAACACCAGTAGTGGGAGTAAAAACCCTAACTGCAAAAACCAGCGAACAGTTTATTTACATTAATAGTTGCAATAGAATAGCTTATAACGATCAGTTTATTTCTACACAAGAGTTAAAGAACAGTATTAAGAAGTTAAAAAACGTGAGCTTATTGCGTATTGAAGTGGCCATGGAAGATAATGCCTGTGCAACTGAAATAATTAACGAAATAAAAAGAGAGTGTTCTGTTCCCGTATTAACTATTTCAAACTCAAAGAGCATAAAAAAACTAACCTCCTGAGTGGGCGTCAAGGAGGTTAGAAAATAGGGTGTTTCTCAAAAAGGGTATTTTTCTTGGGTTAATCCAGCATATCTTTTTTTGCTAAATTTTCTTCATTTTGATAGAACTAAAGTAACCATTCTCTCAAAGTAATTTATTGCAAACATACAAACGGTATGTATTAATTTTTATTCGGGTATTTTCAATTGATAATCGGTAATTCTGATTTCGGCAGGAAAGAGTAAATAGCATATATTTATCTGATAATGTGATGCTTGCTATTTAATAAGTAACATATATTAATAATTACATAATTAATAGCAGATGGCTATAAATGCTTATTTAGTTAAGGTGATTTTTTAAAAATAATTATTAACGACTAAAAATGGTACACGGATTAAACTTATTTGTATAATTATTTTATAATATTGATAATCAGTGTCCTATTTGATTATTTTAATATTGCCCCTCCAATTAGCAGTTTCTGTATAAATGTTCCAAATACTTGGTCTATCAATTTAATAAGCAGTATAATTGGTTTTTAAACATGCTGCTATTAAACACTACTATTTTATTAAATGATTCTATTCAATATTCCGAACTTGAGTACTGCAATAATCAATATAAAAATGCAACCATGGATAGGAATAAATTTTTAAATCAACTAAAAAAGCAAACTCCTAACGAGGATGAATTTCACCAAGCAGTAACTGAGGTTTTAGAATCGATTGAAGATGTTTATAATGAAAACCCCAAGTTTGCATCACAGAAAATAATTGAGCGAATAGTAATGCCCGATCGTATTATTATGTTCAGGGTGCCTTGGATGGCCGACAATGATGAAATTCATGTGAATTAAGGATATCGAATTGAATTTAATAGTGCCATTGGTCCATATAAAGGGGATCTTAGGTTTCATCCTGATGTGAGCCTTGGAGCGTTTAAATTTTTGGGCTTTGAGCAAATCTTTAAAAATGCACTAACAACCTTACCAATGGGTGGTGGAAAAGGGGGTTCAGACTTTGATCCGAAAGAAAACTCAGATAATGAAATTATGAGGTTTTGCCAAAGTTTTATGACAGAACTTTACCGACATGTAGGACCTGAAACCGATGTGCCGGAAGGAGATATAGGAGTAGGGGGGCGCGAAATTGGTTATTTATAGGGCCGGATTTTTAAAGGTTGCTAATGCTATGATTGATCAAGGATTAATATAATACTTGCATAAAACAATCAACAATTTTAAGCCACTCACTCAGGGGGACTTTTTTATTTTAACAAAACAGAATTTACTAATTGAAAAAACACTAACCTTTTAGTGTTAAATATGTTATCCTTTGTAATTTCTATACTTCGCTGTAATTTAGGCTATTATATTTTGAACATATGTAAATATTTATATCTTTGTTATAGGTATAAACCAAAAAAGAACAGATATGAAGAAGTTATACACTTTAATTGCGACTACTCTAATTGGTGGTAGTCTATTTGCTGGTGGTATTTTAACAAATGCAAATCAGAGTGCCATGTATACCCGAACTATGGTTCGCGATGCAACAATTGGTATTGATGCTGTTTACTTTAATCCAGCAGGTTTGGCTTTATTGCCTAACAATGGTTTTTATCTTTCAATTAACAATCAAACTTTAGGTCAAACAAAAACCATGATTAGCGACTATTCTTATTTAAATAATGGAGATTATGAAGGCAAAATTTCAGCACCGCTTTTCCCAGGTGTATACCTTGCATATAAAATGGATAAAATGACTTTTTCTTTTGGATTCAATCCAATTGGTGGAGGTGGCGGTGGTGAATTTTCTACAGGGTTGCCCTCATTTGAATACCCCATAGCAGATTTGGTTCCCGCTCTAGCTAGCCAAGGAGCTCAAGGGTATCAAATGGACGCATATTTTGAAGGAACCTCAGCTTGGTTTGGCTATCAGGGAAATATAACGTATCAAATAAACGATATGATTTCTGTTGCTTTAGGAGCCAGATATGTTCAAGCAAAAGATACCTATAATGGATATTTAAGGAATGTTCAGATTGATATGGGTGGTACTTTGATACCTGCAAATACAATAATGACAGGTATTTCAAGTGATTTAGCTGCTGCTGCTACAGGTTTAGGTGCAGCTATTGGTGCTGGAATTATTGGAGAATCAGATCCGCTTGCTGATCCAACTGCAGTTGGAACGCTCACCGCATTGGGAGCCTATGAGGCCGGGATGACAAATGCTGAAGCTATCTCTACCTTCAGTGGGCTGGCTACAAAATATGGTGCTACAGCTATTATTTTAGGTGACCAAGAAGCAGAAACAGAAGCAACTGCAACTGGTGTTACACCCATTATAAGTGTTAATATAAAACCCAATGAGCAGTTTAATTTTTCGCTAAAATATGAGCATAACACAGCCCTGGAATTCACTTATGATACTCCTAAAGATTTTACAAAAGGCTTTTTGCCTGATGGAACTGCAGTTACACAATTCCCTGATGCAACTACATACAGAAAAGATTTACCATCTCAAATTGTAGTGGGTGCAACTTATAAGCCAATGGATAAACTACTAATTTCTACCGGCTATCATATGTATTTGGATGGCAGTGCCGATTGGAATGGAAACGAAGAGAATGTTGATAAAAGCTCTTGGGAATTTGGTCTTGCTGCTGAGTATGATATTACTGAAAGTTTATTGGCAAGTGTAGGGTACTTAAGAACACAATCAGGTGTTTCTGAAGCTTATCAGTCCGATTTAAGCTATAGTCTTCCTAGTAATACTTTTGCTGGTGGATTTGGATATAAAATTAACGAAAAAATCAATTTAGATCTGGGTTTTTCGTATACCATGTATGTAGATGGTGATAGAAATTTTGAACATAATTTTGCTCAGAGTGGTTTAATGGTGCCAATAAAAGAAAATCTTGATAAGGATGTATGGATTTTTGGTATTGGTGCAAGCTTTAATTTTGGAGCAGGAAAATAATAAGGATTAAATGAAAATAAAAAAGGGCTGCTCATTCGGGCAGCTTTTTTTTTGATTTATTCAATAATTATTAAGCGCTGAAACATAGCTATTTTACAAAGCTTTAACTATTTTTGCACCGAATTAAGTGAGGGGGTGACTACGAGTCACCCCTTAACTATTCCAAGAGCACTAAATAAATGGCAAAATTTTTACAATTGGCTCCGATGCAGGCCATGACTGATATACACTTTATGAATACCTACCATAAAATTTTTGGTGGCTTTACAGAAATGATGGCTCCCTATTTAATGGCAGCCAGCAATTCAAGAATGAAGGTGCAAAATCTGCAAAAATATTTTTCAGAACTGAACAGTGAAATTACCCTTATTCCCCAATTACTGAGTAACGATGCCCAAGGCTTTTTGCATTATGCCAATGTTTTGCACGACATGGGTTTTCAAAAAGTTAATTGGAATTTAGGTTGCCCATTTCCTTATGTTACAAAAAAACAGAGGGGGTCTGGCTTATTGCCTTTCCCCGATAGAATTGAAGATATTCTTGAGCAAGTAATGCCGCATTTAGGATCTTCACTTTCCATAAAAATACGTTTAGGCTTGCATCATCCCGATGAAATTCTACCTATAATTGATATTCTTAATAAATTTGATATTGAAGAAACGATAATACACCCAAGAACTGCGGCACAGAAATATGAGGGTACAGCCAATAAAGGCTTTTTTAAAGAAATATATCCTAAATTTAATATGCCAATTATTTATAATGGCGATATTATTAATAAAGCAAAAGTTGATGAAATGGAAGCTGATTTTGATGGCATTAAGGGGTATATGATAGGTCGTGGAGCTTTTATAAATCCATTTATTACAAATCAGATTAACAACATAAGTCATAGCGACGAAGAAAAAATAAAACTGTTCAGCGATTTCTATTATGAACTTCACAATTACTATAAAGCAAAAACAATTACTGATCATGGATTTTTAGGACGAATGAAAGATTTATGGTTTTATTTTGCACAGTCATTTGAAAAAGGCGACAGCTACTTGTTTGCCCTAAAAACAATAAATGAAATTCCTATTTTTGAAACTGCTGTAAGCAATATTCTTGCATCAGGAAAACTTAAACGGACCTCAATAGTTAGTAAAGAATAAACTAACGGGTAACTAAGCAATGAGAGATTTAACCATAGGCAAAGAAAGCACGTTAATTTTTAGGTTTGCATTGCCCATGTTATTGGGAAATGTATTCCAACAATTTTACCAGGTTGTTGATACCATTATTGTGGGCAATGTACTTGGTAAAAATGCGCTAGCATCGGTAGGAGCCTCTTTCCCTATAATTTTTGCACTTATAGCTTTAATTATTGGAATCGGCTCTGGGTTTGGCATAGTAATATCTCAATATTTTGGAGCTAAAGATATTGAAAAGGTAAAACGCACCATAAGTACCATGTTTATAGCATTAGGTATTGTTTCTGTTGCCATGAGTATAATCGGTATATCGTTAAGTACACCCATTTTTAAACTCTTACAATTACCCGAACATTTAATGCCTGAGGCCACTGCTTACTTAGATATTTACCTTGGCGGAATATTGGTTATGTTTGGTTACAATGGTACCAGTGCTGTATTGCGTGGCTTGGGTGATTCGAAAACACCCTTGGTGTTTTTAATTGTATCAACAGTAATTAATGTGGCACTTGACCTTCTGTTTATAATGGTGTTTGATTGGGGTATTTCCGGTGCTGCATGGGCTACCGTAATTTCGCAAGCCGGGGCGTTTTTAACTGCCGTAATTTATTTAAACCGTACTCATGCTATAATTAGCTTTAGTAAAAAAGCCATGATATTTGATTGGGAGATATTTAAACAAGGTGTTCGAATAGGCTTGCCAACTGGCTTACAGCAAACTTTTGTAGCTTTTGGTATGATGGCCTTAATGGGAATTGTAAATACTTTTGGTACCGACGTTATTGCTGCCTATAGTATTGGTGGTCGTATTGATTCGTTTGCAGCATTACCTGCTATGGCATTTAGTGCAGCGCTGGCAACCTTTGCAGGGCAAAACCTTGGAGCTGGGAAGGACGATCGTGTTAAAAAAGGCCTTATTGCAACTATTGGTATGGCTAGTGTTTTCAGCGTGGTTCTAATTGCCCTAATATTATGCTTTAAGCATCAACTGGTTGGTATATTTAACGACGATCCTGAGGTAATACGAATAGGAGCAGAGTACCTTACAATAGTTAATGGGTTTTACATAATCTTTGTGTTGATGTTTGTAATGTACGGCGTTTTACGGGGTGCTGGGGCAACCCTTATACCAATGTTTATTAGTGTTTTTTCACTCTGGTTGGTTAGGGTTCCGTTTGCCTATTTTCTATCGGAACGATTTGGCGAAACTGGTATTTGGTGGGCAGTGCCACTGGCTTGGTCAACCGGATTAATAGGTGCGTCTATTTATTACTTGTCGGGTAAATGGAAAGGCAAAGTAGTAAGCAGACCAAAGCCTGATTTATAGAACATACAAGAGGGATTTTTGATCATTAAGAAATCCTCGTTGCACCATTAGTGTCAAGTCAAGTCTCAAATTTCAGGTTCAATTTACTCCCCGCTTTGCCTCCCAAGAAATCGTGACAAGTTATCGACACGAGCTGTTCCGAACTTGCTTCGGAAAGATACCGAGTAGTCGGCAGAGAGGGAATTTTATACCCGTCAGTTTACACTTGACTTGACACGAGGCGTTTTTCAATAAAAAAACCCTTGACAGTAATTGACAAGGGTTAAATAATATCATAAATTGATACCGCTATTCAAAATAGCTTCTCATTCGTTCGAATAAATTTTTATCCTTTTTATCTGGTTTGGGTACAAAACTATCTGAGCTTTTAAATTTCTCAAGAATTTTGGCTTCCTCTTTGGTAACTTCTTGTGGGGTCCAAATTTGTATGTTTACTAACAAGTCACCCTTGCCATACCCATTTACCTCTGGAATTCCTTTACCGCGTAATCGCAATATTTTTCCTGATTGTGTACCCGAATCAACCTTAATTTTCACTTTTCCATCAACAGTTGGTATTTCAGAGGTGGTTCCTGTAACCGCATCCGGAAATGAAAGGAATAGATTGTAAACTATATCATTGCCTTCGCGTATTAAATCAGGATGTTCTTCTTCATTAATAGCAACCAGTAAATCACCATTTATACCACCACGACGAGGTGCGTTACCCTTACCGCTAACAGAAAGCTGCATGCCTTCGGCCACACCGGCAGGAATATTTATAGAAACAATATCTTCTTTACGAACCACACCTTCGCCAGTACACGAAGTACATTTGTGGGTAATTATTTTACCTTCGCCATTACAGCTTGGGCAAGTTGATGCAGTTTGCATTTGGCCAAGAAAGGTATTCGATATTCTTGTTACCTGACCACTACCACCACACGTAGAACAATTTGAAAAAGAATGTTTGTCTTTTGCTCCTGATCCATCGCAAGTATCGCAAAAAACATATTTATTTACCTTAATTTTTTTTGTAACACCATTGGCTACATCAGCTAAGGTAAGTTTTACCTTTACTCTAAGGTTGGTTCCTTTGTTAACACGTTGACGTGAGCGACCTCCACCGCCAAATCCTCCACCGCCAAATCCACCAAATATATCGCCAAACGATGAAAAAATATCATCCATAGACATTCCGCCACCGCTGAATCCACCGAATCCACCGCCGGCAGCGCCACCCATTCCTGCATGGCCATATTGATCGTAACGTTGCTTTTTCTGAGCATTACATAATACTTCATAAGCCTCAGCAGCTTCCTTAAACTTTTCCTCTGACTCTTTGTCATCAGGATTTTTATCCGGATGGAATTTAATAGCCTGTTTACGGTAAGCTTTTTTTATCTCCTCTGCCGATGCATCTTTTGATACCCCTAATATTTCGTAATAATCCCTTTTAGCCATGCGCTTTTATATTTTCTATTTTTCGCTTCCAATTTTCGTGGACAATGCTTATTCTTTTAACTTCTGTAGTTTTCGGAGTAAATAGTTTTGAGACCTTAGTCTTCGTTATACCAACATACTTTTGGCTGAAGACGTATTACCTAAATACAATTTTTAAAAGCAATTTTCAAAATCATTCTTAAAATTTGCAGAAGTGTCTATTCTCCAAATAAACTATATTATTCACCAACTACTACTTTGGCGTATCTAATCACCTTCTCCTCAATCTTATATCCTTTTTGGATTACATCAACCACTTTACCTTTAAGATTTTCTTCATGCGCTGGTATTTTGGTTAAAGCTTCATGCATGTCGGTGTCAAAATCCATATTTAATGCCTCAATTTCAACTATTCCTTTTGATTTAATGAATTCAGAAAATTTATTAAAAATTAAATTAACTCCTTCTTTAACCGCTGTAATATTTTCGGCATTTTCCATGGCTATCATAGCGCGTTCAAAATCATCAACAACTGGCAGTACATCAGCTAAAACATCGCATCCGGCAGTTTTAATTAAATCTGACTTTTCTTTTAAAGTACGCTTTCTGTAGTTATCGAATTCTGCTGAAAGTCTCATGTATTTATCATTGATTTCGCTCATTTTATAGCGTAAATCTTCGATCTCTTTATCCTTTTTTTCCAACTCAGATGTTGCAGAAGATTTCTTCTTTTTAGAAGATTTCTTCTTCTCTTCTTTAGGTGGGTTCGTATCTTGCTTTTCTTCCTTCTCCTCTGAGATGGATTCTGCTTTGTTTTCTTGAGTGTTTTTAATTTCTTCCTCGTTTAAAACCTCTTCTTTTTTATCTTTACTTGCCATCTTAATCAACAAATTTATATTAATCCACTTAGCGCTTTCAAATTATTTGCCATTTGTGCTAAAAAGACATATTGGCAGGCAAAAATAGGATATAAAAAAAGCTCCTTCAAATTTTAAGAGCTTTATATTTTAATTTAAATATTGTTTGAGTGTACTTTCAAGAGCAGACCCTCTTAGATTTCTTCCAACAATAACGCCGTTTGCATTGATAAGGTAGCTTGCAGGGATACTTTTAACATTGAACTGTGCAGCCGCAGAATTTTGCCATCCTTTTAAATCACTTACATGATTTGGCCAAGTCAACTTGTCGGTAACAATGGCTTTTTTCCACGACTCAATGTTTTTATCTAGTGAAACGCCAAAAACAGTAAAACCTTTACCATTTTTAAATTTCAAATCTTTATATCTGTTATAAACTTGTACCACGTTAGGGTTTTCGCGACGGCAAGGGCCGCACCACGATGCCCAAAAATCAATTAAAACCATTTGCCCTTTAAGGGAAGATAAAGTAATTGCTTCACCATTAGGCGACATCATTGAAATTTCAGGTGCTTTATCACCAATATTTAGTCCAACTTTTTGCGAAAATGTTGCTATAGAAGCAAAAAGCAGTGCCATTAAAAATATTTTTTTCATTATTTATTTTAATTAAATTCTTCTTAAGTAACGCATAAAACTCATTTTTGGTTACCTTTTTTTGCGTTAATAACTTGTTAAACTCTGGTAATTCTTGCTCCTAAAGCATTTAAGCGTTCGTCAATTCGTTCATAGCCGCGGTCTATTTGGTCAATATTATCAATTACCGAAGTACCTTTTGCCGAAAGGGCTGCAATTAATAATGCCATTCCAGCTCTAATATCGGGGCTTGTCATGTTAATACCGCGTAAAATTTGTGCTTTATTTAAGCCTATTACAGTTGCACGGTGGGGGTCGCAAAGAATAATTTGGGCACCCATATCAATAAGTTTATCGGTAAAAAACAGGCGGCTTTCAAACATTTTTTGATGTACTAATACGCTGCCCTTAGCTTGTGTGGCTGTAACCAAAAGCACACTTAATAAGTCTGGCGTTAGTCCTGGCCAAGGGGCATCATCAATATTCATAATTGACCCATCAATAAAGGTCTCAATTTCGTAATTATCTTGTGCTGGTATAAATATATCATCATTGCGACGTTCCAATTTAATTCCTAAACGCTGAAAAGATTTAGGAATAATACCAAGATTTTCGTACGATACATTCTTAATAGTAATTTCTGAACCAGTCATGGCAGCTAAACCTATAAAACTGCCTATTTCAATCATATCGGGTAAAATGCGATGAGTACACCCACCAAGCTTTTTAACCCCCTCAATTTTTAACATATTTGAGCCAATACCTGAAATTTTCGCTCCCATTGAATTTAGCATTTTACATAGCTGTTGAATGTATGGTTCGCAGGCAGCATTGTAAATAGTAGTTTCGCCTTCAGCTAAAACGCCGGCCATAATAATGTTGGCAGTACCGGTTACCGATGCCTCATCTAAAAGCATGTAAGCACCTTTTAAATTTTTACCCTCTACATGGTAAAATTTACCTTCGGCATTGTACTCAAAATTTGCGCCTAAGTTTTGAAGGCCAATAAAGTGAGTATCTAAGCGCCGACGTCCAATTTTATCGCCACCTGGTTTAGGAATATATGCCTTGCCAAATCGTGCAACAAGTGGCCCAACAAGCATTACTGATCCACGAATTTTTGCTGTTTTTTGAACAAATTCTTTGGAATGCAAGTATTCTAAATTTAGATTATCCGATTGAAAGGAGTAATCATGATCGCTAAGTTTGGTGACCTTAACGCCCATTTCATCAATTATGTCAATAAGTGTATTTACGTCGCGTATGCTGGGTATATTCTTAACAACCACCTCATCTGATGTTAAAAGTACTGCACATAATATTTGTAAGGCTTCGTTTTTAGCACCTTGAGGAGTTACTTCGCCTTGCAATTTGCATCCGCCTTCTATTCTAAATTTATTCATGACTTAATTTAAATATGGTACATCGATTTTAAGCATGCAAAGTAGACAATTTTGCTATTGTAGATTGTTTGTAAAGTATGCTTTTTTTTAAAAAGTTATACACAGCTGTACTTTGAAATAATATTCGTAATAATTTGGATTTAAATGATGCTCTCATAATTCATTATGATTTAGTTTATCATGGAATGTCTGATCCAATAGTATCACGATTGCTAAATATTCAGACGCAAGATAATTGGGTTATTAACTTTATACTTGAGTAAGGCTTCTTAATACCACAAGTCGAAATGTCATAAATAACTAGTTATCTGATAAGGATATGGTTAATAACAGCTTTTTTTTCGTCAAATTAATTGTTATTCATGGCTAATAAGTGCATTTTTTTTGATAAATTAAAGAGTCTTTTTTAATTGTATTCATATTTATAAAACTTAACTACTATGAACACAACAAAACCACACATAATAAAGGACTTTAATAAACTTGACAAGGAAAAACAGGAGCAAATTAAGCTAGAATACCCGAATGGTTTTAGTAGTAATTTAATTTCGTTTACTAATAAACATGGTATATTGATGAGTGCCCTGCCCTTTGAAACCAAGGATAAATTCTATCTGTTTAGAATGACTATAGGAGAAGCGGATAAAATTATTAGAAATGATGACGACTACGGTGAAGATGGCATATTAAGAAAAAACATTAAAAACAGGTATGAAATAAAATATGCCGATTTAGGGTATGCTGCAGAAACCATTGCTGATGATAGTAGTGATGATGATGATGATTAAACTTCAGTATATCTTATCTAAATTAAAAAGCGGATAATGCATTTTGCATTATCCGCTTTTTAATTTAATATAGTGATTACACTATACTGCGTCTAATTCTTGAACTTTATGTCCTTTCCAGCCATAATATGCAATGTACGCATAGCATAATACCGGTAGAATGAATGAGTGGTGTAATCCAATGCTTGAATCAGCAAAGAAGCCCTGAGCTAAAGGAATAATAGCTCCACCAACGATTGCCATACAAAGAATTCCTGAACCTTGAGCAGTGTGCACTCCCAGTTTATTAATTGCTAATGTAAAAATAGTAGGGAACATTATTGAATTAAAAAATCCGACAGCTAAAATAGCGTACATGGCTATATGACCAGATAGTAGCATTGTCAGCAATACTAGTACAACGGACATTAATCCATTAAATGCAAGTATTTTACCCGGATTCATTTTTTGCATAATAGCTGCACCAATAAATCGTCCAACCATTGCACCGCCCCAATAATAAGCAATCATGCTGCCACCGGCAGCTTCATCCATTCCTGCAATTTCCGGAAGGCCAAAGAATTTAACTAGAAAACTTCCAATAGATACTTCTGCACCTACATAAACGAAAATTCCAATAGCACCTAAAACAAGGTGAGGATATTGCCATGCTGAACTATGTTTTGTTTCCACTTCACTTTTCGCAGCTTCGGGCTTATGGTCTTCATCGCTGCTAATAATTACAGGTAATTTAACCATTGCAATTATGGCAGCTAAAATCAATAAAGTTGCGCCTAAAGCTAAATAGGGTGATTGAACAGTAGCGGCTTCTGCAGCTCTGTAAACACTAAGTTCTTCAACATTCAAAGTTGTTATATCAACTACTCCGGTAGTAGCAACTGCCAAAATTAACATTGATCCAATAGGCCCTGCTATTGTTGTACCAAGTGAATTAAATGCTTGTGTAAGATTTAAACGGCTCGAGGCTGTTTCAGAAGGACCTAATATTGATACATAAGGGTTTGCTGATACTTGCAATAATGTAATACCCGATGCTAATACAAAAAAGGCAAACAAAAAGAAAGGATATGAACGTATTCCTGCTGCGGGATAAAATAACATTGCACCAATAGCTGCAACAATTAACCCGATTACAATACCTTTTTTATATCCAATTTTTGACACTAGAGAACCAGATGGTAGTGACATTACGGCGTAAGCTGTAAAAAATACAAATTGAACCAACATACCTTCAGTGTATGAGAGCTCAAAAACATTCATTAAGTGAGGTATCAAAATATCATTCATACAGGTAATGAATCCCCACATGAAAAATAATGATGTTAAAATTACTAATGGAACACGGTAATTTCCCGTTCCGCTTGTTTGAAGTCCACTTGTTGGTGCTGATACATTCCCTGCCATTGTATTATTTTTTAGTTAAGTTATATAGTTTGGTTTTGTGTTATGCAATCGTTATAGAAACAGCTGCCAAATATAGCTTTTATGAGTGTTAAAAGGAATACTTATAATTTAAATATAGATAAATGGTAAATGGTAAAATTTATATATTATCTGAAAATCAGTTCATTGAATTGTTTTTGGCTAAAAAAAAATGTAGATATTATGAAGACGATTACTAATTTTTTTGTGTAAAAACAGGCGATTAAGTATTAATGAGTATAAGCCTGTAGACAATATTGCATACCAAAACGTAATAATTATTCGTTTAACGTAAAATAATTAATATGAAATATATACTTAACAAACGCACTTTTATTCGATGGAAAATTTACATCGATCGTGCAAGAATGTACATTGGCTATATCAACTTTTTTATGATTGGATTTGTGTTTTTGAAAACCTTTAAGGATACCCAATGGGGACACTATATATACGAAAATTACTATTTTACCTTCCCCATAATGGTAGTTTTATTTATGGTATTGTCTCTTATTCTAGGGTTTGTTGATACAAAATTAGGATTCAGAGAGGAAGAGATGAGAAATGCATCGCAAACTAATCCTGTTCAACGTGAAATGCTATCTTTACTTAGAGATATTAAGGCAAAAATGGAACCTGATAATAAATAAATCAGTTGATTTATAATTTTCAAGAATTCAAATAAAACAAGTGTCTTTAATACAGATAAGGAATTGGGGTATAGCTTAGTAGATACTCAGAAGAATGAAATTGTGTATTTGAAAGTTGAGAAAGGTGGCTTAATTGAAGCTCATTAGTTGCCAATCGATGTTACTTTCTATAAAATTTCGATTCTGGTAGAATAACTATTAATACTGAAACTGTTGAAACAAATCAGGGTGAAGTACTTGAAGTTAAAGCCAACTGCACAAGAAGTTGGACTTTTTAGACAAACTCTAATTAAACGGAAAGCGTAACTTGCTGATTATTTCATTAACTTTGTTATTGTTTACTATTCTATATATTCATGAAAACAGAAGACTTTCAGGTAAAAACTTTGGGTACAAATAAAGTTAAGTCGCCATTGCTAAAAACCCCTCGTTCAGAAAATCCAGCTTACCGTTTTATTTCTGAAAACGATCGAGTTTTGTACGATTCCAGCTTAAACGGATTCCATAAATCAGCAAAAAACAATACCGAACCTATTTCTTTTGAAAAGGCCGGTCCTCATGGCCAACTATTTTTTGATCCCAGCAAAACCAAAGTAGGTATTGTAACTTGTGGCGGGTTATGTCCGGGATTGAACGATGTCATACGGAGTATTGTAAATCAGCTACATTACCGTTACGGCGTAAACAGAATTGTAGGGTTTAAATATGGCTATGAAGGTTTGTCCCCTGATTTTGGTCACGATGTTGTGGAACTAACACCCCAAATGGTAGATGGTATTCATCTAACAGGAGGAACAATTTTAGGATCGTCGCGTGGAAACCAGAACGTAGAGCAGATGGTTGATACTTTGGACATAATGAATATTAATATATTGTTTTGTATTGGAGGCGATGGAACTCAACGAGGAGCACACGCCATTCATGAAGAAATAACTAGACGGAATTTGAAAATATCTATTGCAGGCATTCCTAAAACTATTGATAATGATATAAACCTGATTGAGAAAAGCTTTGGTTTTGAAACAGCTTTTACCAAAGCCACCGAAGTAATTCAGTATGCGCATAACGAAGCCAAAGGTGCATATAATGGTATTGCTTTAATAAAACTGATGGGACGCGATTCTGGGTTTATTGCTGCGAGTGCAACACTTGCCATTCAGGAGGCTAATTTTGTTTTGGTGCCTGAAATGGATTTTGATTTATATGGCCCCCATGGATTTTTAAAAGCGTTACGCAAAAGGTTGGAAAATCGTCATCATGCGGTTGTGGTAGTAGCTGAAGGAGCAGGGCAGAAATTTTTCGAAGGAGTAAATCAAGAGCTTGATGCATCGGGCAACGTGATAAAACAGGATATTGGAATTTATTTAAAGGAGAAGATTTCTGAAGAATTTAAAGCAAAGAAATTTAAGTTTACCACTAAATACATCGATCCAAGCTATATAATACGCAGTGCACCGGCAAATGCCAACGATAGTAAGTTTTGCAGTTTACTGGCTCAGAATGCAGTACATGCTGCAATGGCAGGGCGAACCGATTTTGTAATAGGCAACTGGAACAACCAATTTACAATACTGCCAATATCAGTAACTGTATCGAAACGTAAAAAAATTGATATTACAGGGGAATTATGGTGGAATGTCCTTGAAGCAACAGGCCAACCAGTTAATATGAAAAATCCTGATGGGTGGGAACATCAATAGATTTTAATTTGATATCTGTTTTAAATATTGAGTTCTTTTTAAATAGTTAAATAGCGCATTCGCCACTGTTTTATTTCCCAGATCATTCCAATGATGCTCTTCTGCAAAATAAACCTGATTCCCTTTTTGAGTCTCAGCATACAAATATGAATATAAATCCAACATAATTAAACCTTCTTTTTTGGCAAATGCCATTAATTTCTTATTGGGCAATTGCCTATCAAATTCAATGGGTTTTATATTAGCCGAATTCATTAATGAATTCCATAAACTATCACAAGTTTGAACATTTGATGGAGCTAATGCAAATAATATTGGTATATGCTCGTTCTCTGCAAGTTCTGATATTTCCGTTAACAATTTTTCCATTATAATAAATTTGTTATTCATATCAGTTGAATAGTTTATCCTACAAAATTCTAATTCAGGTGCATTACCTAAATCATTCAAGACACTAATTGATCTATTTTGAAGATACTTTCTAAAAGCTATTTTTAATCGCAGCCTAACAAATAAATACAAATGAGATTTTTGATGGAAGAAGAATTTAAAAGCTGATGTTTTAATAATTCTAGGAGATTGATTTTTTGTTTTCACTATTTTCATAGTGTCGCAGGCTTGATTTAAACTAATGTAAGGTCTAGAATAAATCCAGGTACTATCCACATTATCATCAAAATCATTCCTTATATATACCATTAATACAATTAAATCTGGTTGAATTTTCGGAATCCACTCCCGCATTAATAGATACTCTTGCACTTGACTATATCCGTTCACCCCCATGTTTAAAATATCAATGCCTTTTTCTTTACCTTGGAGTAATTCAGTAAATGTATTATTATGGCTTACAGAAATATTGCTAACAAAAGAATCGCCAATAAACATTATTTTTTTTAAAGTATCATTATTTACGAAGTCTTTATCACGAAAACCATCTGAATTTGTTTGGATAAAGTGATGCGATTCACCAGGATAAACGATGGCACCCACTTTTTTATTTTTGAATTTCCAACCTAATGTACTATCATATTCAAACATTGCATCGTGTTCTGAAATTTGAGGATAATAATGCCTAATCATTAATTCTAAAATTATGCTTGTACTTATGATTGAAAGTAGGAGTATAAATATTTCTTTGCGTTTACTTTGAAAGAAAATAAATGAGCCAATTATTAAAACAGGAATTATTATGTAAATGGCTGTTATTATTATATTCTTTATTTCTACACTCATTATTACTCCAATTGTTTTTTATCCTAAAAGTGTTTATTGAAAAATGCTTTCTTGAATTCTATGATAAAAATTAATAATCTTAAAATGAAAAAAAGCAAGATACTTAAATTTAATATTCAGATTTATAATTAATTTGGCTAAAGTTTTCCTAAAAGTAATATCCTTTTAACTTAATTATATCGTAATAGGTACTTGATTAAACCAGTATATCTGCGGTTCACGTATTTTAATAAAAATTAATGAGGCTAGTTCAAATAAAAAGATAAACAAAATCAAATTTGCAAACCCAAGCTTAATAAGTCTTTTTACCATATCATCCAATTGAAAACAAAGGAACTAATTCAACTCAAACCTGCAAACAATAGAATACTCCAATTTAATCATTTCAAAGTCAATATCTAGGGGCTCGGGTTGACTCATACTGGATATACCTCTAATTCTCACATTACTATTGTTCATTAATTGGGGTAGGTAATTATTCTGTTCTTGAATATAAATAGCACGCCCAATGGTTTGGTTAATAGCATTGCTTAATAATTCCGCTTTTGTTTTTGCTGCTTTAATGGCTTTTACTTTTACTTCACTTTTATACTCATCCAATTTGCTGTGATTGAGTCTATCAACAGAAATATTTGAAATCCCCAATTTTTCCAGTTCAATAAAAACTGTTCCTGCTATTTTACCACTCGAAACTTTCAATTGGTACTCTTTCGAAAGAAGAATAGCATCTTTATTTAGCAAGTAAAATTTAAAATTGCTACCCATATCTTTTATGAGTAGGTCTTTTGAAATATCAATTCCCAATTCAGTTAACTTATTGGCCATTTGCTTTTCAAGCCGTCACCGAAATTTTATTCTTGGTATCTTTTTCGCTAATTAATATCTTCAAAAATATTTCATCGGGTACAACATTTAGCTCAGCCTTACCTGTAACCTCAATATAGTTTTGATCGATAAAGTTTTTTGTACCCGTTTGAGCTTGGGTAAACAGCGTTAAAATTAGAGCTAATACAATTAGTAAAGATCTCATATTGGAAAAATTATGGTTAAACTACTTTCCAATACTACAATTATTTTACCATCCTACATTTATGTAGGATTTTATATAAAAAACACAACCCATTACTCTAGTACAATGAGAATGCCATGCCAACAAGAGTAAAAGGCATAAAAAAAGCCCCGCAGAAAACTGCGAGACCTTAATTCATAAACTAAATTTCTTATAAAGTACTAATTTCTAAATTTTATTGCATTCGACGTATTAATCGATTTTGCTAATTTCTTAGCAGTCTCCTTAGTAAATTCTCCAAACATAGCCATTACAACAAGTTCATTATCATCAACTACTGTCATCAGAATTTCCTCAATAACATTGCCGTTTCCTTTAGCTAAAAATATTATTTCTGCATCACCATCACGAATAACCATCATTTCTTTATAATCCTTCTCAGGTAAATGCTTATTCAAATCTATTATCATTTCTTTAGATGCATTTTCGGCAACAAAAAAGCTTATATCATCCATGCTTTTCATAAATTCTTTAGCTTCTTCATCCTCTTTGTCAATAAATATACCCGCTAAACCTGCCGGAATTTTAAAGGTAATAGTGTGTGGTGCATCGCGATATTCGCGATAAAATTTTTTATATCCATTGGTTGGTGGTTTTGCACAACTTGTTAGTACCGTTAAAACTGCTATTAGTGTTATTGCTATGTTTTTCATAATTAGTTAATTAAAGGGTTTCTAATGATTTATTCTTATTCCTCAGCCTTTAGGTTTATTCTGTTTCTAAATGTCAGAATACTATTTATTCGTCATCTACTTTTTCAAGATGCTCGAAGCCTTTAATATCCATGCTTTTTGACATTTTTGCTACCTGTGCCAAGTCAATATCACCTTGTAAGAACAAGAGTACTGGTTCGTACTCATCTTTAACAATCATAACAAATTCAGTAATTTTATCGTCTTCATCGCGGACTTTAAAAATCACTTCTTGCGCTCCGTCCTTCACAATCATAAAGTCTTTGTACACTGATGCAGGTAAGGCTTTGTTAACATCTTCATAAAAGGCTTTCTTTTGAGCAGGAGAACCATCAGAAGTTAGAATTTTAATTGCTTCCAAACCTTTTGTTACATTATCAAAATCATCTTCGTTGGCCAGTTTTGAGAACAACTCAAACATGTAGCTGGTAATATAAACTGAGGTGTAGCCCTCTTTGCCAGAATATTTATCGAATAAGGTATTTAATTGCGATTGCTGTGCCATACCTTGTATGGTAAGTATCGCTACTGCTATAATTAAAACTATTTTTTTCATTTGGTTTGTTTTAAGGTAAATAATTGTTTGGCGCAAAGCCTAATTTTTACTGGTTAATAACTCTACGGGTCTGTTCATTTTATTCATGTAATTTAAACCTTGGGTACCTTTGTTTAAATTGCTTGATATACTTGAAAGCGCTTGTTTTGAATATTGCATGGCCTCTAGCTTATTTGTGATGGGTTGTCCGTCAACATAAGCATATATAATTTGTGCATTATGGGTTTTAAGAATAAAAGTAAGCGAAATTCCAATTATCAAACTCGCTGCAACACCACTAATAATTCCATAAATTTGTTTTATTTTTGTTGGCTTATCCTTTGCAATTAAGTTAAAATCAAATTCTATTGTTTCTGACGAATCATAATTCAAAGCAGTTAACATAATTTTAGCTTCAGCGAAATCAGCATCATTACCTGTATAAGTGGTCAAAAAGGATTTAAGATTTTGCTCCTCGTCGATTGATGAAGTTCCTTCAAAATACTTTTCCAATAATATTTTATACTCTAGCTGTTCCATAGCTCATAATTTTCTTAATTTCTTCTCGTACTTTTTTTCTTGCTCTCGATAAATTAACCCTGATGGTTTCTGTTGTCATATTAACAATGGGTTCAATTTCGTCAAAATCGTATTGTTCAATATCGCGCAAATGCATAATGGTTCGTTGAGGTTCTTTTAAGTTTTGAATGGCATTTCGAATAATTTTTGCCGTCTCATCTTGCTCCACTTTATCTGTATTTTCAACAGTTTCGCTTTCATATTTAATTTCAGGAGCTTTTTGGTAACGCAAATTTTTTCTTCGAGCTCTGTCTAAACTTAAATTCCGGGTAGCAGTCATGGCAAATGCTTCAATGCTATTGTATTTGTGCAAACTGTTACGCATATTCCACAATTTCATAAGAACGTCCTGAGTTATATCTTGAGCCTCAGTTTCATCATTCAAAATGCGTTTCGAAAAACGATAAAGCTTATCCTTTAATATAAAAACCTTTTCCTTAAATTCTTCAACAGTCATTCCAAACAATTAACTTTTCAAATTCAACTCTAAGACGAACTCAGGCAAAAAACATAACAAAAAATCATAAAAAAATACATTTTATTTATATTCGATTGTTTAACTGTGTGTTATATACCTATTTTGCTTGAAGCTGATATAACAATATGTCTAAATGATTTCTTATATCTAGCAATTTACATTAAATTTGGATAAAATATTTATTATGAAGATCAACCCAATTATATTATTTTTTGCTATAATTATTATTACAGCCTGCCACCAACAGAATGCAGAAAAATCGATAATTAAAGAAACTGCCTCGAGTAAAGTTAAGGTTTGTAAAATGTTCCAGTCCGATTTTGTTTTGCTTAATCCAAACGAAGAAGGGCATTTAATACAAGAATTTCGCTTTAATAAAAAAGGATTTGTTAATGAACTTATACGTTATGGTATGGACGGTGAAATAATTGGGCGTTTTGATATATTAGGTGAGCATACACCATTCCCCATGCCTGGCAAACCCGAATTTGTTGACACCGTTTTAACAGTTGTTAATTTTGATGAGGGAGGTAATATTAAAGGAAAAGAAATAAAGATGTACAATACATTGGGATTATTAATTCAGGTAGAATTTTATGAAGGAGATAGTAATTTGGTGAATAAGAATACCTACACTTACGACAAGCAAAACATGATTTTGGAAGATATTTATTGGGATGTTGACCTAGACAAACCCAAACAGAAAATTAGGTATAAGTTTGAATACTTTATGAATTAGCCTTCTTTTTTAAATTTACCTCTTCCTTTAAATTGCATCCTGTTGCACAACCTCCGCAGCCATCGGCACATGAAACTGATTCTTTTTTTGCAAAATTTTTTGCTATGATTTTTCTCGCAGCAACAAATATTGCCAGCAAAACTATTAGGTAAGTAATTATATTATATATATGTTCTTCCATCATTCCATTTTAATAACCAAATTCAGAACAAAAGGTTTAGCCTGAATAATTCATAAAATTTGACAAAAAGCACCTATCTTTTTCATTATCTACACCTTATAATTTTCAAGGGTTAAAATTATTTTGTCAAATTTTACTAAAGTGCATTTATTTCAGCACATCTACTTCCTTGCAATCCCTTTGAAGTAGAGAACTACGTCGACAGGTATTGCAAGTTGTATCTGCACTAAACTAAACGCATGAATTAATCAGATAGGTTACAATATTTTGTATATTTAGTTCAAATTATTAAAAAATCGGTTTAAACATGAAAAAATTGGCATTGAGTATAGCTTGTTTTATTATGGCAACTATAGTATTCGGACAAACAGGAGCAAGAACATATTTTTCAAAATCGGGAAAATTTGCTTACAGGTATGAAATGGGTGAATCAGAAACCAGTTATATTTTGATTTTTGATGATTTTGGAAAAAAACAAGCCTTTGAATTGGTGAGTAATGTTGACGGCTATGCCCAAAAAACACGCACTATAATTACTGCAGAGAATATTTTTATTATTAATTATGAAGATAAGCAGGTTATAAAATTTCCTGTTGATACCGATGATAAGTCTATGGAAATGTTCGGTGGAGCTGATGGGGGTATCGATTTGTCGGAATTAGTGGCTGAGGTGTCGGGAGTTGAGTCGGCTAAAGCAGGTACGGGAGTTGTATTGGGAAAAACCTGTGATATTTATGAATATACTGACCCCACAAGCGGATCGAAAGGAAAATATTGGATTTATAAAGAATACCTTTTTAAGGCTGAATTTTTAGATGATGAAGGGCAACATGCTTTTATGGAAGTTGTAGATTTTAAACTGGATGTAGCTATTGATGCAAAAGAATTTGCTGTACCATCGGATTTTGAGGTAACCGATATGTCGCAAATGATGCAAATGCAACAAATGTATGGCATACCTGCCGATGAGTAGTCAGTTATTTATACCCAAATTGAGCGATTCGCTATCGCAAATCTGCTCAATCGACTGAGGTCTTGTAAGGTTTTCATACTTTTCGTTTCCCCGAAATAATCGGGGCAGGCTACTCAAAATGTG
>JAQICC010000095.1 GCA_027858735.1 Salinivirgaceae bacterium | reverse complement strand
CATTAATAAATACAAAATCATGAAATCAATTAATTTTAAAAAAATTTCTAGTGTAAATCTAATAATTATTGGACTAATAGTTATGATAGGATTTAATGTATTATTTAGTGCAATAAGTTTTACTAAAGAAATTATTCATCCAACAAGACAGTTTGATAATTTGTCATTTGGTGGAATTGATATTCCTGTAATGAGACCGTATAAGGATGTCTTTTTCTACATTAAATCTGAAGAAATAAAAAAAGACCCAACTTTAGAGCAAAGACTACAAAGAAATGAATATATATTCCATTCTATATTTGGATTGTTGCAAGCCCCCATTACTATTTTATTATTCTTTCAATTAATTAGACTTATAAATTCCATTAAAAAGCGAGATTTGCATAACCGTAGAAACTCGGTTTATGTAAAGAACATAGCCTATCTTATTTGTTTAGCCGTTTTTATTGAATTCTTAAAATATCAGTTATTACAGTTGGCTGTCCCCCTAGACTTGATACGTGAAAGAATTAATTATATAACTCTAAAAGAGGATTTATTTTCTAGCTTGAGGCATTCTATTAGTCTGAACTGGTTAATTATAGCCTTTGTTTTTTATTCCCTCTCAGTTGTATTTAAAGATGCATTTGAGTTAAAAGAACAAAGTGAATTAACCATATAAAATATATACCATGGCTATAATTATCAATTTAGATGTAATGCTTGCAAAAAGGAAAATGAAACTTAATGAGCTTTCAGAAATTGTTGGAATCACTATTTCAAATTTATCTATTCTAAAGCAGGGAAAAGCAAAAGCAATAAAACTATCAACATTAGATTCTATTTGTCAAGCTTTAGATTGTCAACCAGGTGATATATTGGAATATCGTGCCGACTCCTAAATAACCGCTAACGCATCCATAACGTCATTGGCGTTATGCACCCATAAACGACAATTGCATGCATTTCTCTAGTGTTTAAATCTGTTAAACCAAAAGTATAATTTATTTCTGGAAAACTTTTAATTGATTGTCGAAAGTTTTACATAATCCATTCATTTGTTTATCAATATTCGGATTGAACAGAGTAACCGCTAAATAACAGACAGTTAGTTTTTTAACCCTCATTTTCCAGTGAATTGCTGAAGCGAAAAAGGACGGCTGTGCCAACCAACGAGGATCAACCTCAACGGGAGGCTTTTATTTCAGTAGCAAGTAGTCAGTAGCAAGTAGTTATTTCAAGAACGACCTATCCGATGATCTAACCAAACACTATAAACAGAATACCCTTAGCGACTTATGTTTTGGTTAAATTAAAGATATTCATGTCCGCTTCCAACGCGTTATATGTAAGTAATTTGCCAGACAAGACATTCCCTTGTCCCAAAATTATTTTAAGGACTTCACATGCCTGAAGACTCCCGATGATTCCAGGTAAAACGCCCATGACTCCTTTGGGGAGGTTTGATTCATCAGGTTTGTCGGGAAACAAATCTGAAAAAGAGGGGCCTCCGTTATAGTTGAAGACGGATACCTGACCTTGAAATTCGCCAATGGCACCATGAATAAATGGTTTGCCAAGCTGACGAGTAGCGGTATCAATGCATTGGCGCGAATCATAATTATCGGTCGCCCCTACCACCATATCATATTGACTTATAATTTCGGCTGAATTTTCATTGTCCAGAAAAAACGGATAGGTATGGAATGTCACGTCGCCGTTTAGCTGCACAAGTGTTTCTTTGGCTGTTCGTGCCTTTTCAGCGCCAACCTGATGTTCCCGGTACAGCACCTGGCGCTGAAGGTTAGACAGACTCACGGTGTCGGCGTCCATTATGCCGATGGTTCCTACCCCGGCAGCAGTGAGGTATTGCAACACGGGTGCCCCAAGACCCCCTGCTCCTACAACCAGCACACTGGCTATGAGTAGCTTCTCCTGTCCCACTTTACCTATTTGTGGAAGTATGAGGTGGCGATTGTAGCGTTCTTTTTGGGAATAATCCATACGTACAATAGTTTATATAAGGACTGCTGAGAGAGTC
>JAQICC010000369.1 GCA_027858735.1 Salinivirgaceae bacterium | reverse complement strand
TTGGTTTTCACATTTTAAGTAGCCTGCCCCGATTATTTCGGGGAAACGAAAAGTATGAAAACCTTACAAGACCTCAGTCGATTGAGCAGATTTGCGATAGCGAATCGCTCAATTTGGGTCCTAGTTTCATTTCTTTTTAGCCAAAAATAGTATAGTGTAAAAAGAAAAGCGGTGTTTCATAATTTGAAGCACCGCTTTTTAAATAGAATTAGTTTTGTTAATGTGCTATAATTAATTTTTTAATTTTTTGTTGATCATTGTTAATCCATCTTACATAATATAAACCTTCTTGAAGATTTGAAAACTCATAAAATGAAGTTGTTGTATTTGTTGGTATTTTAATTAGATCAATAATTTTGCCATTTTGGTTAATTATTTGAATGCTTGAATTAGGCTCCGTATTTTTACCAAAGGCAAAATATGCGCGCTCATTTGCTGGATTAGGATAAATAATAAAATCCAAATCCTGATGTGCTTTTAGCCAAGGCTCAATTGATGTTGGTTGCGCTGATGCATCGTTTGTTACCACTTGCAGTACCTCTTTTGTTATTTCATCCTGAATAAAAGCAACAACAATTAAAGTATCCTTATCAACTACATAGTCATTTATAGTATAATCAAATTCATAGGTTTCCGATTCACCTATTGTCCAATTTGTATTAATGTAAGTTCCACCAGGGTTTGGTAAGAAACGCCTTAATACATTTTCATAAACCAATTCGTCACTACTAAGGGTTACAGCTTTTTCAACAATTGCTACAAACAGTTGAAGTTGTCTGTTTATAATATCTTCTGTTGCTTTTGCCGTCACTTTAATATTCATACTTGTGCTTGTTTTAGCATTGTCAAGACTCATCTTAAAGCTTGGATCGGTTAGTGCTTGGCTTTTCAAATTTTCATTTTCTGGTACAATACCACCAAGCTCATAGCCAAATTTAATTATTCCATCATAGTAGGTGTATGGCACGTCTTCAATGCCGTAGTATGCCTCACGTGAGCTTGCTCCTATAGGGTAATCATTGTAAAACACATCAGCACTATTTAAACTGGTGTGATATTGAATATCAATAGCATCCTTAGCTAAATTATTAATAATAGCATTTATATTATCAGCATTGTTTTTTGTACCTGAAATTTCGGTATTTGTGAAATGCTCAATTAATACCATACGTTTACGTTCTCCAATTTTAATGTTATCAAATGCAAAACCTTCTAATATTTCACCTTCTGGTTCGTAATCATCTGATCTAAATGCGATTCGAAATCTAATGGTATCTATAGATTTCCCTTCATCATTAATAAGATCATCTAAGACATGGCGGCTATCCTGCCAATCATTATTTTGTTCTGTCCATCCAATATTTGAGTTATTACCTGGTTCAATCCTAATATTTTCACTATTATACCAATTGATACCTTCATCTTTTTCCCCTAGTCTTACCCAGGTATCACTTGCATTTTTATTGTATTCAAGTACCACACCATCATTTTTAGGATCAAAGTTTTGGAAAATATCCAGACTTATCATAGGGCGATCCATGTTTTCAAAAATAAAACAAGGACTTGTAATAGCCGAATTTTCCAGTATGTTATATTTTCCTGAAAGATTTGTGGCATAAATATTCATGCCCTCATTATTGGGTACTCTATTAATAATAGTACCTGCCGGTTGTCCATGTTGCCATGTATAAAAATTACTGATGGTGTCAAGCATTTCAGGTATCCAAAATCCATGGCCACCTTCAAAGGTCTCGATATAATCATCGTTTGGATTAATGGTGATTGTTGGCCTTATAAATATTGTGTCAAATTCTATCGAGAAGCATGACGAATTTCCCGATTGTACCCTATGACTTATAATATATTTATCTTCCTTCGTATACGTTTTCTTAGGACTTGGCTCTTCAGATGCATCACCATCACCAAAACTCCACACATGTAGGTATGTATCTTGCGAGTGGGTTGAAGTAAATTCAACCGCAGGGTCAGAAATGCATTCATGTTTCCAGCTAAACTCAGCATTCGGATTGTTTTCTAGATTTACGTTAGGCAACATCGATTGTGCCGCGCATCCATTCTTTGTTCTTAAGTAGAATTTTACTTCAAGAGGAACTGCTTGTTTGTATTGATGTGTGGTGTTTAATTCATAAGCACGATTACCATCACCAAAATCCCATGTTACACTATCTAATTCTTCAGTAGTTATATCGCCTTCATATAAAAACTGTATAGGTTCAGCTATACAAATCGTACTCATATCTATTGATACATCTGGAACTTTAAGAATTTCAATGGTATCTGATACGGTATTTGAGCAGCCATTATCGTCTTCGTTAACAATTTTTATAACAACGGAATTTTGATTTCCATAATTTGATGGGATAAAATTAGGTTCGCTATAAAAGGTTTGATTGTCAATAGTATATATATTACCTGAGGCAATGGTGTTATATATTCTAATTGGATCAGAATTATTTCCACATAAGGCAGTATCTTTTAATGTTCCACCGTTAATGGATGCATTTGGAAGTGGATGAACAATAGCTTCAAAAACAGCTGTATTTGTACAGCCGAAATCATCGGTATATGTAAATATTATTGGGTCATCCCCAGGTCCTGCTATTAGCGGATTGTAGTTTCCTTTACCTGTATTTAACGTGCTATCAATAATTCCATGAGCTGTAAAAATTCCATGTAAAGCATTTAACCCATTTACGACACCTTCAATCGGAATTGCGACGTTAACATTACAGAAACCTTTTGTTGGCATTGTAAAATCAATAGTAACATCGGGAATGGTATCGGTTTTAATTGTATTGGTTATATAGTTTGTACAATTATTTTCCGGATTAGTATATGTGTAAGTAATATTTCTACTTCCAATAAAGTCAGGACTCGGAGTAAATTTCACACTATCAGTAAAGCCTCCAAGTTGCGCAATAGATAGTTGAGTAGTTATCTCACCCCCCCGAGGGTAACCAACAAGTGTATCGACGATTGAATTGGAACAAACCTGATTTGGAACTGTAAATGATAAAGTAGGTATATTCAATATGGTAACATTCTCACTTTTGGCAATACTACAACCAGATTCTGCGTCAGTATATGTATATGTTATTATTGTAGCTGTATCATTTACATTTTTTGGGGTGAAAATATTGCCTGATATTCCTGATCCGGTAAAAACACCCCTTGCCGGAGTTGCCGATAGAGTTACAGGATCGACATTTTCACAATACCCAGTAGAATCGTTCAAGTTGTTAATTGTAATTTTACCATTGTTTCTAACTTTTGTTATTTGAGTTTTCGAGAAGATCGTTTTATTATCGGAACCAAAATATTCAAAAGTTAAAGTTACCGTTGCTAAAGAATCCTCAATAGCTTTTGAAGCAGTATCGTATGCTACATGTGGAATAAATAATGCCGTATTATTCATTAAGTCAATAATACCTTTGCCTGTGAATTTGCCAATAGCTCCACTAGGGTTTGTTAGTCCGGTGTAAGTTAAAGTCACCGTATCATCATCGTAACAATAGTAATTCTTTAAATTGGAAATGGAACCTGTTGCCTGTTCAATATTGGCACTATTGCTTATTGTATTTGAACAGCCATACACATCAGTGTAGCCATAAGTTATTGGCCATGTACCAACCCCTGCCAAGGAAGGATCAAATACATTATCTGCAACAAAATATCCTGCTGGAGAATAATCACCACCTGAAGGTGTGGCCTGCAAAGTATCGTTAATACCTTCAATATCATAAATAGAAGGTAGGTCAAATCCAAGCACAGGTATATCATGAACAGTTAATGTAACTGTATCATAAACATAACAGCTACTATTCGGGAATGTTGATTTGTATGAATATTCAATGGCGGTAGGTCCAAAATTAGCCGATTGGGGTACGAATGTGGCTTGGCCATCATTTGTAAGGTCTAGTATTAATCCTACACCAGTGAATTCACCACGACCTGCAATTTTATCATTTATTGTTCCGTAAAGAGTAACCTCACTATCATAATTGCAATAATCTAATTTTGGAACGTCAATGGAGGGTGTACCAATGTCATCTATATAGAATTTTTTTGTCAAAGTAAATTTAGTAATACCATCAATATTCAAATAGGAGTATTCGATAGTGTGCGCTCCTGCTGTTAAAGTGTCAGGAACGATAACAATGGTATCGGTTAATGTAGATACTACTACAGTATCAATGGGAGTATAAAATTTATATTCTACGGGAGTGTGACTATTTCCCATAGGTTTATAAACTATAGTGTCAGCAAAAGCATCAACACAATAAATATTGTTAATACCTAGGAATTCGCCACGTGCGGTATCTACATTCACAGTCTTTTGGGCCGCATTAGCACATCCTGTAACAGTGTCGGTATAAGAATAAGTTATAGTGTAATTGCCTAATGCTAAACCTTGTGGGTTGAATGATTGGCCGACAACACCCCCAGTACCTGTAAAAGTACCACCGGAGCTAGGATCAAGGTTCCCAAAAGGTTGTATTCCTCCTTTTACATTAAAAGTATCTTTAATGGTAAAGTTTACATTTGGCTGATTGTAAATGTTAACATCTTTTTGTCTAGTATAAGTGCAACTACTTATGGCATGTGTATATAAATAACTTATTGTATGCGGTGTGCCATTTGTAAAAGTCATTGCGTTTACGTCAATAGTGGCAGAATCTCCACTAATATGATCGGTTAAAGCTGAGGGGCCTGAAAACACTCCTGAACCTTCTGATGTTTCAAGTGCATGTATTACTATTTCTTGAGTGAGCTCATTATTTTTGCAATATTTACTTTCAAGATCGAGTATTTTTGCTTGGCTTGAAATGTTAAAAACTTCAAACTGAGTTTTTATGGTATCTTCGGGTAGGGTAGATGTTTCATATAAAAATTCAAGATCATAAATTCCTGACATCAAACTTGGATCAACTCTTCCTGTTAATTTATTAATGTCATCTACTACTCCACTTACAGGCAGAAATCTACCTTGAATTAAAGGATCTGCAAATTGAGCTTTAAATACAATTTCTCCACCATCGTAACAAAAGTATAAATTTGGATTGCCAAGTATATTTGAATTATCAACAATGGTACCCTCCTTAATTTTTGTAATAAATTTGGTTAATGTATCTCTACATCCGTAACTGTTTTGAACTTCATGAAGGATAACTTCTGCTGTATCTTGTCGTAAATATTCAACCAATATTTTTTGTTGATTTGATATTACTCCTGGGCCATAAAAAGAACCTCCGGAGGTAATAATGTTTGTAATAAATTCTTCCTCTTTACTACTACTAACGGTTACAGGGATATCAAAAGAGGGATCAGGTACAGGTCGAATGGTCGTTTGCTCAGTAATGAAGTTCGTACATCCGTTATCGGTGTAAGTATAGGTTATATCAATTGGATTTGGATCGCCAATTGTATCAATTTTTGGTGAAAATAAAGCTGTACCATTGTTATTACTTAATAGTACAATGCCAGAGCCGCTAAATGTGCCATTAGCATTCGTTGGGGAACCTATTAATTGAATAGTATCCCCATTTTTGCAGTATTCATTATCTAAATTAGTTATTGATAGGGTCAAAGTTGGTATATAATCAAGTAAAATAGTATTTGAAGTTGCTGTGGTTTCACCATTGTCAACAATTCTTCGAATATATAAATCCTCGGTTAACGATGATCCTTTATTCCATGTATAAGTGGAATCGGTTTCACTTGTTGTAATTGAGGTCCATGAACCAGAAAGGGTCGAATATTCCCAGCTAAATGTATAATTGTTTGGTGTAATTCCACCTGATGCAGCGGTATTCTCATCAAAAATGAATATAGTTTCACCATCACATATATAATCAGTAGTTGTTCCATTAATTTCAATGCTCCCTGCATTTAATATTGTTGGTTCATTAACGATAAAACTTTCATCATCCTGACAGCTATTTGCATCGGTAACTGTTAAGGTATAGCTACCGGCACCTAGTTTATTCTGATAAGAGGAACCGTCTACGGTGCCCGTTCCAGTCCAGTCGTAATCACTTACTATTCCCGAGTTATTCGACACGGAAACATCAATTACTCCAGTTTTTGTTCCATTAATTGTTACATCGGTAATTAAATCGGTATTAATAATAATAGCATTAGGCTGAGTTATTGTATGCGAAATACTGTCCAAGCAGCCGTTAGCATCTTTTACTCTAACCAAATATGCCCCTGATGTTAAACCAATTGTGTCGTTATTATTTGCTCCATATCCATAAAGTGAGCCGTCCCATTGATAGATTAGGCTTCCCGCACCACCGCTTCCTAAGCTGGTAATATATCCATCATTACTTGTGCCTTTTCCGTTAGCACAGCTAACACCAAAACCGCTATAGTCTGATGAATCTGTAATTGATATAGATAATGCGGGTGGCGGGGTAACATCATAACTAGCTTCTGCTATACATCCATTGACATCCTTAACTCGAACTAAGTAGGTTCCGGCATCAAGTCCAATAGTGTCATTATTCACAGCTCTAAAACCTTGAAGTGATCCATCCCATTGATACCCTAAACTACCAGTTCCGCCTATGCCTGTTGCTATTATTTCACCGTTATTGTTATTTATACCTGATTCACAGCTGACTCCATATCCACTGTATGTTTGGATGGGTGCAATTCCAACAGTTAATAAACTGGGTTCAGTTATATGTAAACCAGAAATAATGGAATCCATACAGCCATTAACATCAGTTACAGTAACTTTGTAGTTTGTGCTAGGTGGAAGGCTAATAGCTGTTGCCGAGGTTTGGGCTCCGCTGCCAATATCAGTATTAGTACTCCATAAATAATTATAACTACCTACACCATTACTTGCAATTACTTCAATATATGCATTATCTTCTCCGTTACATGAAATTGCATACAAGTTATAGTTGGAGCTGTCTGCATAATTTAAAGCTAAAGCAGAAGGCTCTGATAAAACCAAGCTTGATATGGTTGATGGGCATTTATTTTTATCTTTTATGATACAGCTATATGTTCCGGCATCAAGACCTGTTGCTGTTGCTGTGATTTGACTGGAAATATCGTTCCAGGCAAATTCAAAGTCAGAAGCTATGCCTATACCGCCCATACCTTCAACTTCAATCCAACCATCAGTGCCACTATTACAGCTTATACCCCAGCTATTATAATCAGAACTATCTTTAAAAACCGCGTTAAATGCAACTGCGGGCTCTGTAAGTAAAGTATCCCAAACAACCTTACAGGCCTTCGAATCAGTAACGGTGCATAAATAACTTCCTGCAGATAAATTATAAACTGAATCGGAAATACTATTACCGGCGGCAGATCCCCATTTGTATGTGTAAGCTCCGGTACCGTTAATTCCTTCAACTACAATAAAGCCATCAGAACTATCTTTACATGTTATGCTTACACCATTTGAGTCTGAAATGTTTGTAGCCCTTGCATTTGGAACGGGCCAAACGTTTACCGATTGAGTTATACTATCTGCACAACCATAACTATCTTCATAAATATATTTTACATCATGAGGTGAGCCTGCTGTTGAAGGTGTAAATGTTGCTTGATTCCCTGTAATATTACTTAAATAGCTTGCCGCTTCAAATGTGGAAATTACCATATTTGGATTGCCGAGAATAACAACCGTATCGGCATCTTCACAATAATTTAATGCCAAATTGTTAATCGACTTACTGTATTTTGGTATAAACTTCAACAACACATTATTTGAATAGGCTGTTTGAGATGCTTTTGTTGCTTTACGCCTAATGTAAGTATTTTCGGTAATTGCATAGTTCCAATCGCATGCTGGATCATTTAGAGTGCCTGTCGGTGGCCATGAAACTAAATTGGTAGAATATTGCCATTCATAGGTAACCCCAATGCCATCAAAGGCCTGAGTTTGACTTTGAATAATTGATGGAAATAAACCCTCACATACCGTATCGGTTTTAGTACCGGTATAATTCACATAAATTTCACCTCCCGAACCTGCTGCTGGTTGGTTAACAATAAACGATTCTGTTGCTGTACAATCATGATCATCGGTTACCGTAACATTATAACTGCCTGCAGGCAATGAGATTTGGTCAGGATCAGTGGGAACTACATTATATCCAGTCCAATTGTATGCAGTATCTCCGAAGACATCTGAAACAGTAATATCGATTTCTCCATCGGAATCGCCATATGTAGTAACATGAGTAATATTTTCAGTGATTGATATTGGTAGATAGGTGTCTATAGCAATTTTGTCACTATATGTACAACCAACACTATCAGTTACCGTAAAAAAGTAATTGCCAGCACTTAATAGTCCTATCGTATCAATTGTGGAGCCTGTATTCCATAAATATTTGTAATCTTCTGTTCCAACAAGAGCTGGAGTTCCTCCAATACCGGCAATTTTAATTCCACCATTATTACCCCCAATACAAACGGTGTCTTTAATGTTAATTGTATCAATACTAATTGTATCTGTTGGTTCATCAATGCTAATAAACTTAATTGAATCCAAACAGTTATTTACGTCTGTAATAGTGCAATTGTAAGAGCCAATTAATAAAGTATCGGCTTTTTTTGTAGTTTGCCCAGTGCTCCACAAATAGGAGTAGGGACTTGTACCATTTATAACATTTAAATCAATCCAACCTGTTTTTTCTCCCTTGCATACAACATTAGAGGAATCAAAAACGGTAGTTATCATTTTATCGGGTTCGATAATATGAAATGCTGTATCAAAGATACAGCCAAGCGTATCTGTTACTAATACTGTATCATGCGCTTCAGATGATATTCCTGTAATTTTCCTAGTGGTTGCGGTTGAACCACCACTCCATTGGTAGATATAAGGAGCCGTTCCTCCTATAGGATATACTTGTGCAGAGCCATCCGCAGAGTCTTTACAACTTATATCATTTGCCACGCCATCGGCTTCAAAATAAGCTTGCCAGGTTATATCAAAACGTGAAGATTTGGTATCGTTACTATTATTATCTTTGTCTACAAAAAGAAATGCAGCTTTATTTGAGTTGCATTCAACAATGATTGGTCCAAAATTGGCAGCATTTGCAGTGTCAAATATGATCGCCCCAGCAGTAATTAAAGTATCGTTATAAATTTTTAATGAGTCAGCAGTAAATTTATTTAAGTTACCATTAAAAGTAAAAACTATTTTTATTGCTTCCGGAATAAAAATACCAAGGGTATCCGATCCAAGGTTACCTATTATGTTAGTATCTAAAGGAGTGTTAAGAGTTTGGAAACCATAAGAAGCATCCATTTTATAATGGCCAGTACAATCAGAAACCTGTGAAAATGTTTGAGCATTTATAGAGGATATAATAGTAACAAGAATTCCTAGTAGAAATATGCGATTTTTTTTCATGTCCTTATTTTTTGGGAGTGGATTTTACTCTACAATTGTGACCTAAAATTTTCATATTTGAATGGGTAAAAATAAAACAGCAAAATACACATTTTTTACGGCTTATTCAAATACGGTAACCACTTTAATATAAGAATTTTATTGTATGATTGTTCCTGGTGAGGAATGAATGAAAAATCAGGATGAATTAATGGTTGTTTATTGAAATTAGCTCATGAAAATAATTAAACAGAAAGGGTGCTTGTTTTTAGTAAATATGGTAACTATTCTTCAGTGAATTCTGTTTTAATAAGCGTAATTCGACTATTTTTACCAAGAGAGGTTGTGGCTTCAATTATAAACTTGTTTTCTTCTACTTCAAGTATTTTAATACCTTCTTCATTGTCATTGCCACCTATTATTTCCCTACCTAATTCATTTCCGGCAAAATCTGTTTTAAGTATTAAAATATCGTAAGTGTCATTCCCAAGTTCAAGAGATTGCGTTGATCCAATGGCAATTAATTCATTATTTTTAGATATTTTAATTTGATTGAGTCTGTCATTTTCACTGTTACCAAATTCAAATAGTTGGGTGTAATTAGTATTTTCGTTAATATCTTCCATTAGTGCTATAAAACCATCACTTTTTCCATTCTTTCCATTCAGTTTTTCGCCACAAATATAAGTGTTCCCGTTTTGGTCTTGAGCAATACTATTAATAAATCCGAGTATATTTGTAGACTTAACAAAGCCGACTGATGCTCCTTCATAGTTTACAATTTCTATACCTGGATTTTGATCATATTGTCCTACTATAAAAAAACCATTATCCATTGTTTTTTGGCAAATACTGAATGCTTCGAATTTTGGGATGGATGATATTTTTAAAATCTCAAAGTTTTTATTTACAATGAAATACTTCATTCCAATATTGGCTAAGGTTTCATCGTTAATAAGGTTGGATACAATTAAAATATTTCCATTTTTCAATTCGACAATACATTTTCCAAATTCATTCGATTTTTCATTGGGAGTAACCAAAAAGCTAAAAACAGTATCTTTTAAAAGGTCTCCATTTTCATCTATAATTAATAGGTAGGTGTCAAAAAATGAGGTGTCAGAATCTATATCAATTGACCCAATAATGGCAAATCCATCTTGTTTTTCAAGTTTAATTATTTGTCCTGCCAAAGAATTTTTAGAGTCTAAGGAGTATGTTTTATTTTCACTCCATATTATATTCCCAAATTCATCGGTTTTTGCTAAAAATATTTTGGTGCTATCATCCGCATCTATTATGTTTCCTAAAACGAAGTAATGACCATTATTTTTTATTACATCTATGGCTTGATCTCCAAATGAGCCTCCAAAATTTTTTATAAAGTTTTCTTTTTGAAATTCGCTAGGTGAATCCTTTACGC
>JAQICC010000022.1 GCA_027858735.1 Salinivirgaceae bacterium | reverse complement strand
TATTATTTTATTAAACGTTACGTTAGAAATTTTTTGTTGTTATTTAATGTTTATTACATAAATATTATGTAATTTGAAAAACATAATGTTGTTGATTAATCATAAGAATTATCTGGTCTTCAGACCGCTAGAAGATTTATCTTTTGCTGGTAATTAAGTTGTATTAAAAGAAAAAGGTCACCAAAACTGATGACCTTTTTTATGTTGTTTATTGAATCTTAAATTAATTCACAATAACTTTTTTAGTCAATACAGCATCAACTGTTCTAACATTCACAATATAAATTCCTTGTTGCAAAACATCAATCATTTTTGGTACAAGGTTTACTTCGCGGCTTTCCGGAATAAGTAGAGGAGCATTAACCAAAATTTTTCCACCCATATCCATCACAGTTACTCTTATTGAAGTATAAGGTTCAAGTTTTTCTAAGTCGAGTATTAAATCACCAGCTTGATAGGGGTTAGGGTAAACCTTAATATCATTATGGGTTAAAACTAATTTTCTACCATCGTAATAAACCGCAATGGTTTTATGATTTTCCGAAGCTCCATCGTAATCAACCTGATGCAAACGGTAGTAATTGGTTCCGTTGTTCGGATTATTGTCAGTATAACTATAATCACTTTGCAACATGGTGGTACCATTTCCATAAACCTTACCAATAGTCACAAAAGTTTCGGCATCTTCACTTCGTTGAATTTCAAAGTAATCGTTGTTTTTTTCTGAAGCTGTTGACCACTGTAGTTCTATGTCGTTATCTGTTGCTGCTCCGGTGAAAGAGATAAGTTCTACAGGGAGAGGATTGTTTATATCACCACTACCTAAAGTGATGATATTTTGACTGAACGAAATTTGAGATAGAGAATGAAAAGTTCCAAAAATTTCAGTTCCATTTCCTGAAGGGAAATCTCCACCATAATTATCCCAAGTGCCAGCTACACCATTCCAAGCCATTACTTCCAGTTCATCTCGTATGGTGCCGTCTGAAGAAACCCTACTTGCTTCTCCCCAGCTTAAGCCAATGGTAGCATTAGAAGAACCAGGTACTCCGTCATCTTCAATTACCCAATATTCTTTTTCACTTACCGATTTAATATCAGTTGTATTTGTAGGATTAATATTATCTACATCAATATGATTTATAGGGTTGCTATAAAAATACTCACAGTTCCAGGTTAGAATAGTGTTAGTTACACTGCCAACGGTAGTTGGACGGTATTGACCCGAATTACCTATAGGAAAAACAAAATCACTTGTAGTTCGAATAAACCTGTATAATTTACCATTAATATATGAAGACGATGATCCTAAAGTGGGGGAGATGGTAGCTCCATCATCAATCAGTAAAGTATTGGTTGAGGGTGTTATTAAACCAGAGGTTAATTGTAGTTGATTACCTATAGTTACGTTGCCAGCTAAAGCTGCTCCTGAGGCATTATTAATTTGTAAATTATAAAACTCAGAAGCCCCTGTAAATGCACCAGTAATAGTTTGAGTGGAGCTACCATTTAATGCAAGGGTAGCAGATTCCCCATTAAATGTGCCAACAGAATATGTAATATCTCCTTGTACAGATATGCTTCCTGCAGTTCCTACATTAAATACGCTTGATGCATTATTTATGGTTAGGGCTCCAAATGTATCATTTCCACCGGTTCCACCGTTATAAGTTCCTCCATTTATAATTACTGTTCCATCTACAGCTATAATGTTGTCCGAAGCACCGCTTTGGAAGGTGCCACTGGTTACCAACATATCGCCTAGAACAGTGAAATTACTATTGTCCGAACTATTATCAAAGGTAGGTCCATTCAGTGTAAGGTCTTCACATATCTCAATATCATTATTTGCCATGGTTTTAGTACCTGAGCCACTAATTACGAGGTTTCGTAAGGAGCCTCTCCCTCCAAGTACAGTATAACTACCTGTGCCTGCATATTCTAAACCTCCACCAGCGCAATCGAAAAAATCTGTATAATCACCCGCTGGGAATGATATATCCGATGAATTACTTGTGATTTTCAAATTTCCTGTACCTGTTACTATTCCCAAGCGATGATGTTCCGTTTCATCAATAGTAAGGGTTGCTCCAGCGTTTATGACTGTTTTGTATAATTGAACATTATCTACATTGAAAGTAATTTCATCATCTGTATCTACCACTAATATGGCTCCCAAAGGAGTTGATAAGCCTGACGGTAATCCGTCGAAATAAGTTCCACTTGCGTTGACAAAACCTCCACCGATGCCGTTTGTTGTGTATGTAGCCACATTATCAGGAATCGCTAAATCGATACCTGCAAAATAATCACCGGCAATACCATCATCATTTTCACTGTTAAAGTGGAAGATAATGGTATTAGTAGCTTCATCAACATTTTCAATAAAAAATTTATTAATATCGCCATCCACATTATTATTATTTAATATTCTAGCGGCGATATAATCAGCTTCGGTATAACCTGGGTCTTCGGCCAACATATCCGAATTATCATATACAAAACTAATGTCTGCTTTGAAACCTGTAAAGCCATCGGCTTTTAATATCCAATAATATTGTAGCACATTACTGCTATCATCGGGGGCCAAATTATCCGTTCCATCACTTTTAATGATAGGGTGACATTCGTTTGCAGGGCGAACAGTTAAGGCTCCAGGTGTTGATCCACTTGTATAGGTAGCTGTGGAGAGGTCAATAGTAATAGGAGAATAAATTAATTGTCCGACGGGAAAAACAAAGTCTGTGGCATGATTACTTGGAAAATCTTTCTTAATTCCATTATCTTGAAAGGAACTGTTGGTTTGAATCATGTTCGTAATACCAAATGTTTCAACTTCTTCAATGATCGCTGCTGAACCTAATTCAAGTAAGCTACCGCGAATATTAAAAACACCTTTTTCTAAGCGCAATCTGTCGGTTATGGTAAATGCATGTTCATCATTTATCAAGGAAACGCCTTCTTCATTATTGATGGTAAGAATACCAATATTACTGTTACCATTTGTACTTCTACTAAGCTCTTGTTCTAAGCTTCCCGAAAAAACAAGGCCATAACCTGAGGTACTTGATAAAGTTCCATCTAATATAACATTTCCTTCAGCATAAATAGCCCATGAATCCGTATTTATAGTTCCATTGTATAAATAGAAGTTGTTATTAATATTGGTATTTTTTTCAAGGGTTAAGGTACCTGCCCCATTTTTTGTAAATTGATAAATATTTTCGGTTCCATCACCTATTAATGATTGTGCAGCATCGGAATTAAATATTAAATTATTAGAACTTGCTTGGTAAATTCCATCGTTGGTCATGTTTCCTTCTATGGTTAAATCGTTTCCATTTCCATCAAAGGTTACATTTTCCTTTATCCACAAGTCTCCTGTAAGAGTTAGGGGTACACTATATAATTTTACATTTGGATAATCAGCCACTGCTGGCGTGTAAAGTGTTAAATTGTTTAATGGAATAGTAGAATAAATTCTAAAATCATTTTGTTCGGTTGGGGTTTCGTCGTTACCAATGGTTAGGGTAGAACCCGACACGTCAGAACTTGCAGGATCAAGGTAGAGTGCCGCAATATGAGGGGTTGCCCCATTTTGTCTAACAATAGTTAGATTTCCGTCAGTAAAGGTGAAATTACTGCCACTATTCAGTACTTCAAGCATACCACGGTTTTCGTCATAGCCATCATCGGCACTGTTAACTCCAATAAATACATCGCCACCGGTTTGAATGTAATTTAAAACTCCTGAAGTATTACTACTTAATCTTCTAATTTGTGTTCCAACATACAAGGTACCCGATGATATTTCAAGTTTTGCATTGCCTGATGCACCGTATTCTATATAATTGGCATCGTCATCATTGGCAATACTCATATCAACCGCACCACCATTAATAGTTAATGTACCATCTAAGATTATACCTCCATCGGTACCTGAAGCCTGAACCGTTCCTTGAGTTACCTCAAGGGCAGCAGTGCTTGGAATTGAGAAAGGATTTCCGGTAGTTAAATCGATGGTTGTTGTGGCATCATTTAAAATAAAAGTTCCATTTAATAATTCTAAAGCTTTATCGGATGAGGTATTTGTAGTACCATTTAATGAAAAGCTATTGTTAAATGAAAAGGTGTTGGTTAGGTCAATACCTTTATTTAATATAATACGGTATAATTGAGGCTCTGAGGTTGATGTTCTAGAATAGCTATTGTCTGATTCACCTTGAAGTTCTAGAATAGCTCTTTCTGTGGTATTTGAATTCCATAAATTAATGGTATGTCCATCTACTGAACCATGAATAATATCTCCCTTGAGAATTATTTTATGTTCAACATTTTCTGCTCCGGCAGCTTCAACTTGTAATTTTCTAACACCAATGCTTGCATATGGGTCGTAAGTAAAATCAATATCTCCCTCAATGTTGATTTCAACGGGAGTAGCTTGACTAGGAAGTTGGAAAGTACCGCCACTGTTTGCACCAATAAGTAGGTTTTGATCAATATTCATGTCTTGCAATGGAACAACTATTGCCCCAAGTTGAAGTATTAAATTGGCATTAATATCAACATCCTGATCGATTGTATAGGTAGCTGATTCTACCATTAAATTTGGAATTGGAGTTGGAATATTGCTTAATGTAGCAGTTCCACCAAAATACAAATAATAAGAATCGGTATTGCTTCCAAACTCTCCAAAATCACCAGTTACAACTGGAGCCTCAGGAGCATCAAAGGATATCATTCCAGTACCTGAAACGGTTCCTAATTCAAAAGTACCAGCTACATGAAATTGCAATCGTGGTACGTTTTCTGAATTGGGTGTGGGATACGTTACATAATCATGATCAAATTCAATAACGCCTGGGTTTGTATATTTAGAGGCATCGTTGACATTAATTCGATGTTCATCTCGAATAATAACAATACTTCCTTCAGTTGGAACTTTATTTTGTCCACTGCCATTCTCCCATGAATTTTTTTCGCTAAAATAATTGTTAGGTGGATTACTAAGAGAATAAAAAGTTTCGGGTTTACCATTAAATCGATTTGGATCACCCGCAGAATAGCTGGCTAATTGTAAGTTTGTAATTTCATTAAATGTTATTGTGTTAGCTCCATCATTATATTCAGAATCAGTATCTTGATTGTATGGATCTTCGTCAAGAACAAACCCCCCAACGCTACTTGCACCAAGACCCGTATCGTCATCAGTTTCGTCATGTATAAATAAGTAAGACGATATACCTGGCACAGCATCAAAATCACTATGTCTAACTTTCCAATAATAGGATAAAATATCTCCACCATTAGCAATAGTCATAGGTATTTGATCATCAGCAATGCTAATTCGAACATAACCTTCATCATTAAAACTTGAAAAGTTTATTACTGCTGGTGTATAACGAGTTGGACTACTACCGCCATTGTTAGCATCGGTGCCTATGGGGAAGGTTAAAATATCACTTACATCGTCTAAATACATTTCCAAACCACCATCCGAAGAGTTTCCATTGGTCATGATCATTTCATCAGCTGCAAAGCCAGTTCCTGCAACAATGCTTGCATCAGCACCGGCCATGGTTAATTTGTAGGTGTTTATATCAAATACGGCATCGTTTAAAGTTAATGTACCATAAACATTTAAATCACCAGTTAAGCCTACACCATTACCATTTGTAATATTTATATTATTAATTACCCCACCATTACAAGTAATGGTTTGAGCTCCACTACCATTCAATTGAATAGATCCTGTATTATCAGGCAACCCAATGGTATCTTCAAGATAAATATTTCCATTTAATAAAACATTATACTCATTATGGTCAAAATCACCGTTTTCCAGCCTGAATTCACCAGTCACACTAAAGGCTGGATCTTCTGTTGCTGATGTAACAGAAAAGTCTTTTTCATCAACTGTTTTTGCAACGGTTACATTGTAAAATGCAGGGGCCGTATTTGCAAAACTTAAATTGGTAAGTTTGGTACCGTTAAATACAGTGGTGTTTGCACCAGAAGTGAAGGTCGCTCCATCTTCTATAGTAAAATCGCTACCAATATATAAGGTTTGACCATTGGCGTCAAAGTTATCTTTTTCAAGGGTAAGGTCATTTATTATTTCTAGATCTGCTATAAGTTGTAACCCATCTCCTTGGTTATCGCGCATTATTAAGTTGTAAAATGGAGCTGTTGATGATATGGTGGCTGCTAGGTTGTTATCATTCTGATTATCAATTATTACTGCACCGCCGGTAACATTAACGTTATTGCTTGCACAGGCAATTTCAATGGCATTGGGCGATCCTGCACGATCAATATCTTCAATAGTTATTATTCCGCCACTCATAATAAACGATCCTTGGCCAGCGCTTAGATCAAAGATGGCATCATCTCGTGTGTTCATTACTAGTTGGAGTTCACCACCCGTTTGAATATAACTCATTTTTGCAGTTGTTGGATCGGCTAGATCACTTATATGAAATTGAGTAGTTTGAACAAGTCCTCCATTTATTTCCAGTTTATTTGAAGTAGATTCAGCTCGATAAATTAAACCAACGTCATAAGATGTTCTTAGAGCACCATCATTTACTATAATGGAACCATAAATATAAACCGCACCCAAACCATTTTCAGCAACACTATTAATTGATGCTGAATAAGCTTCATAAGATAATCCAGTGTAATCAACAGCCGGAAATACTAAATAATCATAATCCATTGCCGAAGATGCTACATAAACATTTGATCCATTTAATACAAGCGATGCATTTTCACCAATATAATAATTAGCCCCTTCAGTAAGGGTTGGAATATAAACATAACCTTCAAGAATTAGCGTACCAGCTTTAATCCACAGGGCAGTTTGTTGTTCAGGGTTTTCAGTATTGGTAAAATCTTGTGATTGGTTGTTATCTCCAAATAATGAAAAGTATGCTTTATTAGTAGCATTTATGGTTAAGCTGTAGGTTCTGTCGGTACCTTTATTAATTACTAAATAGTATAAATCGGTGGTTCCTTGACAACTTAAGGTATTGTTTTGGGATCCATTAAAAACTAAGGAAACTGCCCCAGTACTAGTTTGGTTATTAAAGTCTGGATAGTTTTGATTTGTAAATCGCACACTTCCCTGATTGGTAAAATCACCATTGGCAGTAAAAACATGATAATATTTGTGATAATTTCCGTATCCACTTGCAGCTGATGCATCAACGGCATTGGCTGTTCCAACCGACATGGTAGCGCCTGATTCCACTAAAACATCGCCATTAACAATAATGTTTAATGGGGTAGTAGAGCTATTGTCGTTTATTTTAAAATCACCACTGGTAACGGTTAAGTCGCCTCTTAGGTTGAAGTCCGCAAGCATCGTAGCTGAACCTGAAGTTAAATTAATGGTTAGGTTATTAAAGTCTCGGGGAGTATTTAAATCAATACCGGTTCCATATACTTCAACTGTTCCACCTAAAATAGGATCGGAAAATAGGGTAGTAGTTCCTTCAGGAAAATTGTCTTCTGCGCCTGATCCTGAATCATACCCTTCCATGGATATTTTCCCATTACCCGCAATTACATTAAAATCGTGTCCGGTCGTTGAAGCTACATCTAGTTCTCCATTAACCGTAAGTTTTACCAAACTTAAATTATCGGAATTAATGGTAATTTTTTTACCTGAATATATTTTTACATAATCGGCAGCAGATGGAGTTTCATCATCTGGGTTAACATAAAGCGGATTTGCTGCTCCATCTAAAGTCCAAGAATCAAAGTCTTCCCAATCTCCTGATGAAGAATAAGCATACCAAGTTTTTGCTGGGTCTGGAACTGGAGTGGCATATTCATAAATTTCAAAATTATCAAAGGCAACGCCATCATCTGTAAGACTACCATCAGAGGCAAAAATAAATCGAAATTTTACCTGGGAATTATTTTCTAGAGCTCCAGGTAATTCTATTGCAGCAGTCTCCCAATCATTTGTGTAGTTGAAATTGGTCCATCCGGCTGAACTAAGTGCAGAAACACTGGCATCGTTATACCAATTTGTTCCCTCTGCACTACTTCCTAATGAGTTCCACGATGAACCATTATCGGCTGAATATTCAATTTTTAATCCATCGTAACCATTTTCAGTATTATATCGAACATCAAATTGTAACTTTAAATTCGATTTTGATGAAAGACTAATGGTACTACTAGTAATTGTACTTGTAGTGTTGTTACCATAATTGTTGAAGGGATCTGTGTGCCAGTGGTTGGTTCCATATCCAGTAAATGAACTATTATCTCGAGCCCACCCTGTGCCAGCCCATCCATCATCACTTGAATCAAAATCGTAACTTACAATATTTGTGACCACATAACCGTCAACTTTAAAATCATCTATATTCCAGCCTGAATAAGTCCAACCACCATCAGTTGTACCAATGGCAAATCGAATTCTTACATTTGCATTATTATTTGCTGAGGCTGGTAATGATATGCTTTGTAAAGACCAGGCTGTTTCTTCTAATGTTGCACTTGGATTGGTCCAAATATTGGTCCATGTTGAACCATCAAAATACTGAATAAGTCCATGATCATAAGAACTCCCTTCTAAATTTAGCCATCGCTGAAAACTTATAGTAATCCCCTGATTACCGCTACAGTCAATTGTTGGAGAAGTGGCTAAATCTTGCCTTACAGTCATTAAATTCTCATAACCTGCATTCAAATCAGTTCCAATTACATTTGAACCATTAAAGGCACTACCTGGATTCGGATTTCCATGGTCTCCATTTCCACCTAAAGGTGCACCTCTTTCAAATTCTCCTGAAAAAGTCCAATCTTTGTCTGTTTCAAAGTCATCTTCCCAGATAGCTACCTGTGCAAATGTTAAGTTAATAGTAAAGACTAATAATACTGTAAATAAAAATCTAGAAATTTGCATGTTCTTTTGGAATATGTTTATTGTTGGATTGTTTGTGTGTTGATTAATGTCTAGTGATTCCATAATATTTTTCTTTTAACGTAATAACACTTTTATACTTTGTACAATACAAATATACATACAAATGCATACATAAGAATTGTGTTTTATTTGATTAAATGTCTAAAATTCATGACTCAATAAAATATGCTTATTATCCTTTGAAAATTCAGCTTTGGGGTAAGCATTTGGATTATCGATGTCATTTTTAAAAATCGGTGTAAAGTCGGTATCAGGTTTAGTTAAGTCATTTTCGTTTCCGGAAATATCTGCCCAAGTAGTTACAAGATCGCCGTTTGTAAACGACAAAGATGTTGTCTCTAACCATAAGCTGTTTTCAGCCTGTCCATCGGTTCCATCCATATTACCAACTCCGCCAGGGCCTGTTTGTGCACTGCTGGTTAAACTTAATGATAATATTAATGCAATTATTGATAATACCGTTTTTATTGATCTCATACTAATGTGTTAATGTGTTGTTTAGTTTGTTTCACTCTATGTACGTCAGTTATTGTTAACCGTTTGTTTTATTTGATAAAATGCAATATTATATTGATAAATATAAATTTGCTTAGAAAACAGCTGTAAAAATAAACATTTACACTTATATACAATGGGAGGGTTGCTTTTTTTGATGAAACGTATTAAAGCTTAGACTTAAATGTTGTATAGCAATATATAAAACAGTAAGTGTGTTTTATACACAATAGGTGTTTGGGTTTGTTTGTTTGTTTTATTGAACTTTTTTTATAAAAAGGTGACTGATAAATATGAAAAAAAGGCCACCAATTTTGGTGACCTTTAAAAATAGTATTGTATTAAGTGCTAATTTATAATTAGTTTTTTAGTAAACCTGTTATTTTTATTCTGGACATTTATAAAATATATTCCTTGGTTTAAAAAGAATACTAACTGAAGTTTCGGACTTCATAATACTCAAACAATCAGAATGTTATAAATTAAATTAGTTGCAAAAAAGGTTGCATATTGCATTGTAAATTGTTATCTTTAAGATAGTTACAACGTAA
>JAQICC010000378.1 GCA_027858735.1 Salinivirgaceae bacterium | reverse complement strand
GGACAAATATTTCTTCCGTATTAAGATATTGTTTATGAAATATTGAACTTGCTTTTTTTTCAAATTCTTTAATTCGTTTAAAACCCGGATAATTTATTACATAGCTTCTCATATCACCTAATAATAAATTTGGCTGCGAAGTGCCGCTTGCTAATTCGATAAGGTAATTAATCTCATTTTTAATAAGCTATATAAATAATAACTTGTTGCAACTTCAGCTTTCGGTTTTAGGACTGCTACGCTTTTCTGAAATGTTGATTTTGAGGTAGTTGGTTTGTTGGGAGCAATAGACATTCTGCCTATAGTAGCTCCAGTATTTACCATACAAATATCGCCTGATCTTAAATCCGTTCTACGGTGGGTTTCAAGAAAATCATCCTCAGTTATTTGTCTAGCTCCATCATAGATTAATGTGTTACTTCGCAAGTCTTTAGCACTTAAAAAGTAATAGCCCGAATTATCTTTATTTTTACAATCACCATGTTTTCCATCAGTTATTAAGGCATTTCATATTCACGGCTAAACTCAATTCCTTGCAGCTGCATTTCAATTGCTAATGCTCGTTGGTAAACTACCTCCTGAAAGCCATTACCTAAATGTTTATGCACTTCCATAGCACATCCAATAATTTTATATGTCAAATCTTCATATTTTATATCCCAATTCCTTAAACACATTCAGTAAATCTTTTTTAGATTTCTCTTCAGCTTCTAATAATTCTTTAAACTCCCCCTGAAGAGTTGTCATTTTTGTATCGAAGTCAATGTTTTCGTCACGGTTTACAAATTCAATATATTTGCATGGTACAAGAGAATAATCTTTAGAAACTACTTCCGATTTTTTAGCCCCATAGCAGAATTCAGGTACATTCTCAAACTTGGCATTTTGTTGCCAATTGTGATAGGTTGCGGCAAACTTGCGTATATGTTCTTCGCTAAACTGTGTATATTTCTTTTCAAAAGGTTCACCTTACTGGCGTAAATCCATGAATAAAATTTCCTCTTCACGGTTACGATAGTTACGGGTTTCATCGGCCAATTCAACCGCACGTTCGGTTTTGTTATGGTTTAAAATCCAAAGAGTAACACTAATATCGGTGGTGTAAAACATGCTGCGTGGCAAAATCACAATGGCTTCTACCAAATTGTTTTCAATAAGTTGCTTGCGAATTTTGTATTCTTCGCCACCATCTGAGAGAGCTCCGTTTGCCAAGATAAAACCTGCTACGTCGTTTTGGGAGAGTTTGCTTACTATGTTTAATATCCATGCATAGTTGGCATTACTTGTGGCGGTGTTTCGTAGCCTGCCCAACGTGGGTCACTGGTTAGTTCATCACTGGCTCGCCAGTCCTTTTGGTTAAAGGGTGGGTTGGCCATTATGTAATCGGCTTTTAGGTCTTTGTGTTGGTCTTTGCCAAAGGTGTCGGTTAAATCACTACCCATTTTAGCCTCAATAATTCCAAAATTTCTGGCATCTTCATCAATTATAATCTCACCCCTTTTTATATAGTCGACTGAGAAATCACCCAAAGCCATATCTGCATGGGTATATCCTTCTCGGAATGAAGATGCATTTATAAAAAGACTACTTATAAAAGGCTTCTGAAGTCCAGTTTTTTAGCTGTGAGAAATCAATGAATTCTAATTTTATATTCTGCAGCTATAATATCTTTGTAATAGTAAGTATTCATATGTTATTTGCATTTAATTGCAAATAAAAATACGAAAAGAAACAATAAATATGAAGTTTTGAGGATACTTGTGAATGAAATATTTTTCCATTTGTCGGACCTCTGTATGACCTAGTCTAAATAAAAAAGGGACTCAGTTTCCTGAATCCCTTATCTTTTCTACTGTCGGGGTAGCAGGATTCGAACCTGCGACCCCCTGCTCCCAAAGCAGGTACACTAACCGGACTGTGCTATACCCCGTAGTAGTCGCCATTGCCGAAGCGTAGGTGACTTGCTTATTTTAAAAGCGATGCAAAAATACAGATGTTTTGCTTATAAGCAAATAAATAATAGCAATATTTTTAAAATAATTTACTGACTATATTTAAGTGTCACAAAACAAGCTAGTTGCTGAGGAAAATTTAGTTTTAAGCTTATTGTTTTAAATATTTTCAATGAAAGTGAATTTAATTCCGACTTGGAATAGAATCACTAAAGTTTTAATTGCATATCAAAATTCCAGACGTCTGTTTGATAGCCACCAACTTTTTTAAAACCCATATTTTCGTAAAATTTTAATGCTAACTGATTATTTTCTCTAGTGCCTCCTAATAATACTACAGTTGAAATATGGTCTTCCTTAAGAATTTCAATTATTCTATTGGTTACTTGACTTCCTAATCCTGAATTTTGCAAATTGTCGGCAAGTGAAGGCGCAAAAAACACATCTTTACCCATTTTTAATTCAATCCCGTTTGATGCATATCTTTCAGCCTCATGATCTATTAAATTAAAGTCGACAATAAAGTATCCTTGAATAAGGCTTTTTTCGTCTTCTAGAACAAAGCGCATTGCATTTTCTAACGATCGGTGACACAGAAAAGTGGCGTAACTTTTGGTTAATGCATGTGGTCCAAACTTTTGTTTTGTTTCATCAGATAAGTTTTCAAAATAGTCTCCTAGAGCTTCAGAATCATATTCTGCCAACCGTCTAAATTTGAATTTTTGTCCTTGATGGTTATGAAATTCTCTCATTTTATTTGATTTTAAAGAATGAGTAAAATGTCTCAGTTTTATTATGAGTATTAATAATCAGATGATTATACTGCAAATATAAGCCAAATAATAACTTGGTTTGTATAACATAAGTTTGAATTTATGAACAGAAATTGTTTAATTCTATTTTTGTAGCAGAGTATTGAAATTTTAAAAATTCATGATATGAGAAAAATAGTAACATTGACGTTAATCTTTTTTGCCTTGAATTCAATAGCACAGCAAGGAAAGATTACTCAAGAGAATTTAATTCAGATAAGAAAATCATACGATAAAAATGATTCTTCAACTAAGGCTTTAACAAATGCTTTAAGTAATAACGATGTTAAAAACTTAGTGCTGAATCGTGAAAATTTAGGAAGTGTTGAGCATAATTTTAAGTACAAAGTTGATGTAAAGGGAATTTCGGATCAAAAAAAATCGGGACGGTGCTGGATGTTTACAAGTATGAATGTGCTTCGCCCAATGGTAATTGATAAATATAAATTGAGTGGATTTGAGTTTTCTCAAAACTACCTTTACTTCTGGGATATTTTTGAAAAGTCGAATCTTTACCTTGAAGCTCAAATTAAATTTGCCGACAAACCAATGGATGATAAACAAGTAGAATGGTTGTTTAAAAGTCCGGTTAGTGATGGTGGCGTTTGGAATTCATTTACAAATTTAGCGGATAAATATGGTTTGGTTCCAAAAGCAGTTTTTCCTGAAACGCACTCAAGTGAGAATACAAGTTGGATGATTCGCATAATTAAAAGAAAGCTTCGCGAAGACGGTTTGGAATTACGTAACATGCATACAACAAAAATAGAATATAAACAGCTTGAATCAATGAAGTTAATGATGTTGGCTGAAGTGTATAGAATATTAGTAATGAATTTAGGTGAACCTCCAACGAACTTTACATATCGGTTTGCTGATAAAGATGATAATCTAGGGGAGAGCAAAAGCTACACTCCCAAAATATTTATGAATGAAGTTTTGGGAGAAATTAATTTCTCTGATAATATCATGTTAATGAATGATCCAACACGCGAATACAATAAAGTATATGAAATTGAGTATGATCGAAATGTTATGGAAGGCCGCAACTGGACTTATTTAAACCTTACCAACAAAGAAATAAAAAAGTTCGCTGTTGAAAGTATTAAAAATAATAAGGCCATGTATGCATCATGTGATGTGGGTAAGCAACTGAATAGTGATATCGGTTATTCCGATGTTGATAATTATGATTTTGAATCGCTATACGGTGTTAGGTTTGGAATGAATAAGGCTCAGCGTATAAAAACGTTTGAAAGTGGCTCGTCGCATGGTATGGCATTAATAGCCGTTGATGTTAACAATAATGAGGAGCCTGTAAAGTGGCAATTCGAAAATAGTTGGGGTGCTGAAAGTGGGCACAGCGGTTATTTAACCTTTACTGATGATTGGTTTAATGAATATATGTTTAGGGTTGTAGTTCATAAAGACTTTATCGATGCTGAAACTTTAAAATTGCTTGATCAAAAGCCAATTATGTTACCGCCATGGGACCCTATGTTTCAAGCTGATGAGTAGGATATTAAAGGCTTCCGAATGGAGGCCTTTTCGTTTTTAGAATTGCAGTATTTGAACTTATATGTACTTTTATAAAATAGAGAACTGATATGAAAATAAAATCGAGCAATACAATAAATTCATCAATAGTAGCAATGGGAGCTCGCTTGCAAAAAGCAATGGAAGAAACAGGCGCAGAATATTTGTTGCTTAACCGGGGTGTAAATTCAGTGGTAAATATTGATTTAAGCGCAGTAGTTTCGCAAATTGATTTTAACTCAAACGATATTCAAGTTTATCCTGGCGGAAAAGGTAAAGTTGAATTAAAAAAGGCCATTAATAAGGAATATTTTAACAATACTGCAAGCCTAAATAATATATTAATTACTGGAGGAGGTATTTCAGGTCTCGATATTTGTTTTCAAAATATTGATGTGGATGAGATAATCTTTCCCAAGTTCTTTTGGGGAACCTACGCCCAATTATGTAATATCCGTAATATTGCATATAGCTGTTATGATAGTTATGAAAACCTAAGTTTACAAGCAGCAAAGTATTCAGGTAAAGCTGTTATTATTTGCGATCCAGGAAATCCTTTAGGAGAAAAGTATCCTGATAAAGAACTTTTAGAGATTATAAAACGATTAGATAAAAATGGAGTTGTGGTAGTTTTTGATAGTCCGTATAGGCGACTTTTTTACAACAGAACGGATGATTTTTATGAGCAATTAAGCGATTTAGAAAACGTTGTTATTATTGAAAGTTTTAGTAAGGCGTTAGGATTAAGCGGCCAACGTATTGGTTTTATTTATAATTGTAATGATGATTTTATTAATGAAGCTGCTCTAAGAATTTTGTATGCCACAAATGGTGTAAATAGTTTTGCGCAGGTTCTGGTTTCAAAATTACTAAGTACTCCCTTAGGGATCGAAGCAGTTGAAAAATTTAAGGAGGTTACAACCTTGGATATCTCTAGAAACATCAAATTTCTACAGGATAATAATCTCTTAGCAAATGATTTGTATACCAATTCAGAACCTTTGGGAATATTTTCAGTAGTTAAATTTTCTCCTAAAAAACTATTTAAACATCGAATTGGTTGTGTAGGACTTGACTATTTCGTAAACACACCATTTAAGGGGATGGAAAATTATTCGAGAATATTGGTATCGTATCCCCATGAAAAATTTGTATCTTTCTTCCGAACTTTATTGTAAATATAATAAACAATGTGTGGTATTTCAGGGGTATATGCTTTCTCGGTTGAGGGAGAAGCATATTTTAAGAATGTTGAAAAATCAATTGCTCTTTTAAAACAAAGAGGTCCTGATAATTCAGCTGTGGTTGTCGATAAAAAGGTTTGCCTTGGTCACTCAAGACTTTCTGTAATTGACTTATCAAATGAGGCCTCACAACCCTTTACCGATATTACCAAAAGATATACCATTGTTTTTAATGGTGAGATATACAATTACAAAGAACTTCAAGAATACTTAAAAAAGAAGGGATTGCCTCTAAGAACCCAATCGGATACAGAGGTGTTACTGTACTTGTATATAATTGAAGGTGTACAATGTTTAAAAAAGCTTAACGGATTCTTTTCATTTGCTATATATGATAATAGAGAGGATACATTCTTTATTGCTCGAGATAGAATAGGCATTAAACCGTTGCTTTTTTATCGCGATAGGAACAAACTCTTATTTGCATCTGAAATGAAGGCATTAATTGAATTAGGTATTCCAAAAACTATCGATAAAACTTCTATAAGTCAGTTTTTTCAGTTTAATTACATTCCATCTCCGAACTCGATATTTCAAGGAGTTCAAAAATTAAATCCGGGTCACTATCTTTTTGTAAGCGATAATCAAGTAAAAGAAGAAACGTACTATTCCATTGCTTACAATCGTAGTAAAAATACAGTTTTAAGCTACGCCGAAGCTAAAAATGAATTAAAAAAGCAATTAAGCGATTCTGTAAAGCTGAGAATGATTGCAGATGTTCCGTTGGGAGCATTTTTAAGTGGAGGAATTGATTCTTCAGTAATTGTTGCAGAGGCTTCTAAACTTACTGATAAACTTAATACATTTTCGGTAGGGTATAAAGATGAACCCTTTTTTGATGAAACGCATTATGCTGAATTGGTAGCGGAAAAATACAAAACCAATCATACGGTATTTAAACTTAGTAATGATGATTTGTATGGCAATTTGCATGATGTGTTAGATTATATTGACGAACCATTTGCAGATTCATCGGCATTGCCGGTTCATATTCTAAGTCAATATACACGAAAGCATGTAACTGTTTCGCTTTCAGGCGATGGTGCCGACGAACTTTTTTCAGGCTATAATAAACATAAGGCTCATTACCATGCCATGAATATGGGGTTAAAATCTTCCTTAATTAAGGCAGGATATCCTTTATGGAAAACATTACCAAAATCGAGAAATGGTAAAATAGGTAATGCGGTGAGGCAATTGGAGAAATATGCAAAAGGATTAAAGCTGGATGAAAAAGAGCGCTATTGGAATTGGGCTACTTTAAAAAGTGAGTCGTCGGCAAACGATTTATTTAAATTTCAAGTGCAATTAAATGAAATAAAAGTTCGCAAAAACGAAATACTGAAACATGTGCTTTATACTCAAACTATGGGTGATGTTCTTTTTACCGACATGCAATTGGTTTTAGTGAGCGATATGCTCCATAAAGTTGATTTAATGAGCATGGCCAATAGTCTTGAAGTGCGTACTCCTTTTCTCGATCACAACTTAGTTGACTTCGTTTTCTCACTACCCGATGAATATAAAATTAATGCTAAAATGCCCAAGCGAATTCTACAAGATGCATACCGAAATGAGCTTCCTAAAGAATTGTATCAACGGCCAAAGCACGGATTTGAGGTTCCCTTATTGGGTTGGTTCCAAACGGAATTAAAAGATGAATTATTGAATGATTATTTAAGTGATGATCGGATTCAAGAACAAGGCATTTTTGATATTGAGGAAATACGTAAATTAAAAGGAAAGCTGTTTTCAAATAATCCGGGTGATATTCAGGCCCACCTATGGGCATTGTTGGTTTTTCAGCATTGGTGGAGAAAATACATGGATTAGTCAATTGCCTCCTTTTGCTTATAGAATATATCTAACATAAATAGTTAATTTGCATATAACATATATGTAAGATATACACAAATACATGCCAAAAGTATTACGAATTATAAATAGATTTAATTTAGGTGGTCCAACCTACAATGCTGCGTATTTAACCAAATATATGTCGTCCGATTTTCAAACGCTTTTAGTTGGCGGGGTAAAAGATGAGGCTGAAGGAAGTTCTGAATACATTGTAAGAAATCTTGGAATTGAACCGGTAATTATTCCTGAAATGCGCAGGTCGTTAAATCCAGCAAATGATCTCATTACCTATCGTAAAATTAGCAAGATAATTAAAAAGTTTAAGCCAGATATTGTGCATACTCATGCTTCAAAAGCGGGTACGGTTGGTCGTTTGGCTGCTATTAGAAATAAAGTTCCAATAATTGTTCATACATTTCATGGCCATGTATTTCATTCCTATTTTGGATCATCGAAAACAAATTTTTTTATAAATATAGAGCAAGGGTTGGCTAATCAGTGCTCTAAAATTGTGGCTATTAGCGATAAACAAAAAGAGGAACTGTCTGAAACCTTTAAAATAGCTGAACCTGAAAAATTTGAAGTTATACCATTAGGATTTGATTTACAGCGTTTTCAGGAAGATACAGAGATTCGCAGAAAGAAGTTTAGAGCAGTATATGATTTAGATGATGATGAAATAGCAATTGGTATTATTGGACGACTAGCGCCAGTTAAAAACCATAAACTATTTATTAATGCAATTAATAAAGTTGAAAAAAACACAGGGAAGAAAATTCGTGCTTTTATTGTGGGCGATGGTGAATTGAAAGAGGAACTTTTTGAGCAATGCAGAACATTAAATTTAACTTATAACCATCCAAACAACGGACAGGTTAAAAAGGCCGATGTTACCTTTACGTCATGGATTAAAGATATTGAAACAGCTTATCCTGGATTGGACATAATTGCAATGACTTCATTAAACGAAGGGACACCGGTTAGTTTAATTGAAGCTCAGGCAGCAAATAAATCAATAATAAGTACTAATGTTGGGGGTATTGAAAACATAGTTATTCCGAATAGAACGGCAACCTTAACTAAAAATAATTGTGTAATTGATTTCTCTGATAAATTAACGGAATTGGTTAATAATGAGCAGTTAAGGCGTCTTTATGCTGAGAATGGCTGGGAGCACGTTAAGACTAAATTTCACTATACTCGTTTAATAGCCGATATGGAAAATTTGTATTATAAATTATTGAATCAGCATAATTAGCCGTATTATAAGAAAAGCTAGTAAAAAATATTTATTTTTGGTGGAATTTTAATGATGCTCATGATTGATAAAAGCCTAACGAAACAAATACTTCTTGGAATTCTTATTTTACTTTATACTTCAGGATGCAAGGTGTTAAATCCGAGTGTAATGTTTCAAACGGAATCGGATTTTGAATATAACGATTTTGCTCAGGAACATGATGAGTATGTAATTAGGCCTTTTGATAAGCTCGATTTAAGAATATATACCAACGATGGTTATCAGCTTATTGATATGGAGAGTTCTTCGTTAACAGCTCGAAGTACCAGAAATTCCAGCCCGTATATGGTAGAGCACGACGGAGTTGTAAAGGTGCCAACTCTTGGTCGAATTGAAGTAGCAGGATTAACTATTAAACAAGTTGAAGAGTTTTTAGAAGGCAAGTACAGCAAGTTTTATCAAAAGCCTTTTGTGTTGGTGAATGTAACAAACCGAAGAGTTGTTGTTTTTAACTCGGGAAGTACAAATGGCACCGTTTTAAATATGGAAAACGAGAAATTTACTTTAATAGAGGCTTTAGCTCAATCTGGAGGGGTCGATGATTTTAGCAAATCGTATAAGATAAAGCTCTTAAGGGGTAATTTAAAAAATCCGGAAGTTTATTTATTCAATATTCGAAGCATTGAAGAAATGAAAAAAGCAAATGTGGTTCTTCAGGCAAATGATATTATTTATGTTGAAAAAAGACCCCGTTACGTGACGCGTACTTTAGGCGAAATAATGCCCTATATTACCATTATAAATACAGTTGCTTTACTTTATATAACATTTAACGCATTGAAGTAGCTTAATATGAAACAAACCAAAATTCCTATAATAAACGATAAATTTGATCTTGCAATTTTTATGCAAATCCTGAAAAGAAATTATTGGATATCTTTGGTTTTAATGATATTGGCAATTTTAAGTGCGTTTGTATATTTAAGGTACACACAGCCAACTTATAATTCCAGCAGTATTCTGCAAATTAACGAAACCAATCGAACAACAAGGGTATTAAATATTGAAGATGTTTATCAGAATCAAAATGATGATATTTCGAAGGTTATAGAATTGCTGCGTTCAAAGGAATTTTTAAAGCGTGCATTTTCCAGCTTGAATCTTGAAGTTTCATATTTTGTTGAGGGAACATTTTTAGCTACGGAGCTATACAATAGAAGTCCATTTGAAATAGAATGGAAAGCCAATAGTGTTGAAATGTTTGATAGACCTCTTTATATTGAGTTCAATAATATTGAAACTGCCAGAATATCCACCATAAATGGAGATCAGGAATTTGAAACTTTCATAAAGGTGAATGAATGGCAGGATCTTTATGGAGGTTCTTTGCGTTGTAAGATAGTTGATTATAACGCTATAGTTGAGCAGCGTGATAATTATAAAGGGAACAGATATTATTTTGCAATTAACAATCCTCAAAATGTTGTTAGTAAGCATATTGAAAATCTTCAAATTTCTCTTTTAAACAGATCGGCACAAACTGTTGAAATATTATATTCCGGTTTTAACGCTGAAAAATCTGCTAATATTGTTAATAGCATTGCTGAGAAGTATTTAACTTACGATGTTGAGGTTAAAAAAGAAAGTGCTGAAAATATATTGGCATTTATTGAAGAGCGATTGAAAGTTGTGTATCAAAATTTAAATGAAACAGAGAAACAATTGCATGCCTTTAAAAAAGAAAATAAAATTAATACTGATCAGTACCATAATGCCGGATCACCTTTTCCACTTTTTACATCGAAAATTAATGAGTTTGAAGATGAGCTGATAAATATTGAATTTGAACTGGTAGCGCTTGATCGTATTAATAAACAGATAGCCAACGAAGATAATTTAAATGTTTATGAGTTAATAGCTTCCTTAGCCGGTACTAAATCGGAAACAGTTGTAGTGAATATTCTAAATAATCTCCAGCAATTAATAAATCATAAAGAACAATTGCTGAATGATTTAACACCCGATAATCTTAAAATAGGCATTCTTGAAAAGCAGATTAAGAATCAGAAAATTATTCTTCAAGATTTCATTGGCACAACTCTTAATCGTTTAAAAAGCAAAAAGAATGACTATAAAATCAAGATTTCGGAATATGAAGCGAAACTTTTTGATGACAAAGATTTTAATGAACTTGAATATTCTAAATTAGAACGGCTTTATTCAATAAATGAAGGTTTTTACCATAAGTTAATTGAAAAGAAAGCAGAATATTTAATTTCGCAGGCTGGCTATGTTTCTCAAAATACAATTCTTGAAAAGGCAATGGTTCCGCGAAGCCCAATAGCCCCAATTATGAAGAAGATTTATCCATTGTTTGGGTTGTTTGGGTTGTTTTTGGGTGCGGGCTTTATTTTATTGCGCTATCTTTTTTATGATGAAATTCCTTCGCTAAACGTAATAAAGAACTATACCGATGCACCAATTTTAGGGACAATTCCTATTTACAGAAAAGAGATTCCTGTTTCGCAGTTATTGGTGAATAAGAATCCAAATTCAATATTTACAGAATCATTCCGTACTATACGATCAAATTTGCAGTATATTTCGCATGGAGCAGAAACCAAAATTATTTCTGTTTCATCAACGGTTTCCGGCGAAGGCAAAAGCTTTGTTTCAATCAATTTGGCCGGAATTTTAGCCATTTCGGGAAAGAAAGTTATTTTGCTCGATCTTGATCTTAGAAAACCACGAATTCATCTCGGATTTAATGTAGAAAACGATAAGGGTGTAAGCACCTTGTTAATTGGAAAGCACACGCTTGAAGAATGTATCCAGAAATCAGATTTAGAAGGATTTAATTACATTACCGCAGGCCCAATTCCTCCTAATCCTTCCGAACTTGCTGCTGGTAAGCAAATGGAAGACTTATTGTCATCACTTGAAGAAATATACGATATAATTATTGTTGATACTCCTCCAGTGGGAATTGTGACTGATGCATTGTCTAATCTTCAACGTGCAAATTACCCAATCTATGTAATGAGAGCCAATGTATCTAAACGACATTTTATCGATAATATTAATGATCTAATTGAAAATAAGAAAATTTCTAATTTATCAGTGATACTTAATGGTGTAGAATTGCATGGTCGCAGATACGGTTCATATGGCTACGGCTATGGTTATGGCTACGGGCATGGCTATTATTCCGATGAGGAAGAAGATACATCGATAGGTAAAAAACTTACAAAAAAGTTGCAAAAGCTTAAAAAATGACATTTGAAATTAAATTACTCCTGTTTTTTATTTTTTCCTTAATTAGTACACTTTTTATGCATCGCTTTTTTGTGATTCGTGCTGAGCGTTATAAAATTAAGAAAACTAATATTAGTGCTGAGAGGTGGAGCAGTCAAACAAAACCTATTTTGGGTGGAATAACCTTTTATGGTGCTTTTCTGTTTTCTATTCTGGTTTATGCCATTTTTTTTAAGTCAGAATTATTGCTTCAGAGGGAGATTTTTGGAGTTCTGGTAGCACTTACAATTGCATTTATGATGGGGTTTGCTGATGATCTGTTGAATACTCCACCAGGATTTAAATTTATTTTTCAATTTTTGGTAGGCGTAATTTTAATTTACTCAGGCATTTATATTCAGGTATTTACAGCGAATTGGCTTAACTACGCACTAACCCTATTTTGGGTGGTTGGAATAATGAACTCGGTTAATATGCTCGATAATATGGATGCTATTACCACATCGGTTAGCACTACGGTATTAATTGGCGTTATTTGTGTTTTACTCGTAACAAAACCTTTTTCGGGAATTTTTTTACTTATAAATTTGGGTGTACTTGCAGCTCTAATTAGTTTTCTGTATTACAATTGGAACCCCTCAAAAATGTATATGGGCGATAATGGATCTCAATTTTTAGGAGCATTTTTAGCTATTATGGCTATTCAGGTTTTTTGGAATGGTAGCCATATGCCTGATCATTCTAATGTGTACCCTTTTTTATTGGCATTTATGGCATTTATTGTGCCTGTTTCTGATACAACCACTGTAACTATAAATAGATTAATGCGTGGAAAATCGCCATTTATTGGTGGACGCGATCATACTACACACCATTTATCATATTTTGGATTATCCGATAGAAAGGTTGCATGGCTATTATTAAGCATAAATGCATTATTTGTTGCGCTAGCTGTAGTTATTGTTTTATTTCCTCAACAAATCGTTTTCCCCGTATGGTTATTAGGGATTTTTGCAGTTTTAGTATTATTGGTATTATATTCCATTACCAAAATTAGTAAGCCTGGGAAATAACAAAATGGGCTTCTAATCGTATTAATTAAATCAGTTATTTTCTATAAAATATGAATAAAGTAAAAGCAGTATTAGTAGCGGTAGTATTAATAAGTGTAGTTGGTTTGTTTTTTCATGGATTTTCTTCTGTTGATGATGTGAAAGAATCCATTCCAGACTCAGAACCTTTTAATAAATTTTATTCTATTGTTCCGGTAAAGTTACCTGACAATGTTGAATTTGCAGGAGAGATAGTCCCTATTTATAATTTTGACACCTACGAAAGTCTTGATAGAGAAGTTTTAGTCAATACTTATTGGCAATCACAAACATTGATTTTTATAAAGCGAGCGAATCGGTATTTTCCGCTTATAGACTCCATTTTAAAAATTCACAATGTTCCTAGTGATTTTAAGTACTTGGCTTTGGCCGAAAGTGGATTGTCAAATGCAGTGTCACCAGCAAATGCAGTAGGGTTTTGGCAGTTTCTAAAAGGCACAGCTCTTGATCATAAGCTTGAGGTGAATAATGAGGTTGATGAACGCTATAATCTTGAGAAAGCAACGCATGCTGCGGCAATATATTTAAACTATTTATATGATAAATTTCAAAGCTGGAGTATGACAGCTGCTGCATATAACATGGGGAGGCGTAATACCATAAATCAAATTGATAGGCAAAAAACAAATAGTTATTATGATTTAGTTTTAGGAGAAGAAACGGGTCGCTATGTATTTCGATTAATCGCTCTGAAGTTAATTCTAGAAACGCCCGAAAAATTTGGATTTAAAGTAAGTAATGAAGATAAATATCAACCCATACCTTATACTGAAATTGTGGTTGATTCTGCAATTCACAGCCTACCGAATTTTGCAAATGAAATGGGAGTAAATTACAAAGTGCTTAAAGAATTAAACCCATGGCTACGTGAAGATCGGTTAACCAATAAATCCAAAAAAAGTTATACGATTAAAATTGCGGCCGCTGGAGTTAGAACTATTGAAGCCAATCAAACTTTCTTTCCAGAAAATAAAAATGACTAAATAAATAAACTTCACAAGTTTAATTTTGTATTAATTGAGGTATTTTTACTTTCGTTAATTCATTTTTACGAAAGGTTAAACATGTAATTTAATGCAGAGTAATAAAAATTCAAAACAAGCAATAGATACTAGTGAATCTATACAAGTTCTTGGGGCAAAGGTTCATAACTTAAAAAATATTGATGTTACTATCCCTCGAAATAAAATTACCGTAATAACCGGATTAAGTGGAAGTGGAAAATCATCGCTTGCCTTTGATACTATATATGCTGAGGGTCAGCGCAGGTATATTGAGACTTTTTCGGCTTATGCTCGCCAGTTTTTAGGTAGCCTTGAAAGGCCTGAGGTTGATAAAATTACTGGTTTAAGTCCTGTAATATCAATTGAGCAGAAAACTACCAATAGAAATCCACGCTCTACTGTAGGAACAACTACCGAGATTTACGACTTTTTACGGCTTTTGTATGCCAGAGCTGGTGAGGCATATTCCCACGTGTCTGGTGAAAAAATGATAAAGTATACTGACGAGCAAATTACCAATTTATTAATAGAGAAGTTAGTCGGTAAAAAAATTTATGTTTTGGCCCCTGTTGTAAAGGGAAGAAAAGGTCATTATAAAGAATTGTTTGAGCAGCTGATTAAAAAGGGGTTTATATATGCACGCATAAATGGCGAAATAAAAGATTTGGTTCCAGGTATGCGACTTGACAGATATAAAACACACAATATTGAAACGGTAGTTGACAGACTAAAAGTTGAAGAAAAAGATAGAAAGCGGATAAGAGAATCGCTACAGATTGCCATGAAACAAGGCGAAGGAGTTACAATAGTGCTCGATGCTGAAACCAATGAAGTTCATTATTTCAGCCGGCATTTAATGTGTCCAACTTCCGGCCTGTCATATAACGAACCCGCTCCACATTCATTTTCGTTTAACACGCCGGTGGGTGCTTGCTCAAAATGTAAAGGTTTAGGAACGGTTAATGAAATTGATTTATCGAAGGTAATTCCCGATAATAAATTATCGATTAAAAAAGGGGGAATTATGCCTCTTGGTAAATATAAAAGCAACTTAATATTTTGGCAAATTGAGGCAATTGCCGATAAATACAAGTTTAAAATTGATGCACCCATAAAGAATATTCCTGATGAAGCTTTGGAAACAATTCTTTATGGTAGTGAAGAATCTTTGAAGTTGCTAAATACTCCATTGGGCAATTCTCACAACTACTTTTTGAGTTTTCCGGGTGTAATTAGCTATTTAAGGTCGGAACAAACCGATGAAATGGCAATAGGCCAAAAGAATTCTCGAATTCAAAACTATATAAAGGAGATTGCATGTCCCGAATGTAATGGATATCGACTACGAAAGGAGTCGCTGCATTTTAAAATTGACAATAAAAACATTGCAGAACTTGCTGCGATGGACATCGATGCTTTATATAATTGGCTTGATGGAGTTGAAGATCGCATGACGAAAAAGCAAAAACAGATTGCATCTGAAATATTAAAGGAAATTCGTGTAAGATTGGGTTTTTTATTGCAAGTAGGTTTAAATTATTTGTCGTTAAATCGTCCCTCAAGAAGTTTGTCGGGAGGAGAAAGTCAGCGAATAAGGCTAGCAACACAAATAGGTTCGCAATTAGTGAATGTGCTGTATATACTCGATGAACCAAGTATTGGATTACATCAGCGTGATAACCAGCGATTAATTGAATCGCTTCAGGAATTAAGAGATACAGGCAATTCAATAATTGTTGTAGAGCACGATAAAGACATGATTTTAGCGGCCGATTATGTACTTGATATTGGTCCGTTTGCGGGAAGGAACGGGGGAAAAATAGTTGCTCAAGGAACTCCCAAAGAAATTGCCAATTCATGTTCGCTTACAGCCGAATACCTCAATGGAATTCGATGCATTGAAGTGCCTGATACAAGGAGAAAAGGCAATGGTAAGTCCATTGTGTTAAAAGGAGCTACTGGGCATAATTTAAAAAATGTGTCGGTAACACTGCCGCTTGGTAAGCTAATTTGTATAACAGGCGTGTCAGGTAGTGGTAAATCGAGTTTAATTAATGAAACGCTCCACCCAATTTTAAACAAGCATTTTTATAAATCGCTCAAGCAACCTTTACCCCATAAATCAATTACAGGAATTCAAAATATTGATAAAGTTATTGAGGTTAATCAGTCGCCATTAGGAAGAACTCCACGTTCAAATCCGGCAACGTATACCGGTTTGTTTTCCGATATTCGTGATATTTTTGCACGCTTACCTGAGGCCCAAATAAGGGGTTATAAGGCTGGCCGATTTTCTTTCAATGTAAAGGGTGGTAGGTGTGAGACATGCAAGGGAGCAGGTGTTGAAACTATTGAAATGAATTTTTTGCCCGATGTTTATGTAGGCTGTAGCGAGTGTCGTGGTAAAAGGTACAATAGAGAAACGCTTGAGGTGCGATTTAAAGGGAAATCTATTTCAGATGTTTTAGATATGACCATTAACCGAGCTGTTGAGTTTTTTGAGAATGTGCCAAAAATAATGCTCAAACTAAAAGCATTACAATCAGTAGGGTTGGGTTATGTTCATTTGGGTCAGGCTTCCACTACTTTAAGTGGTGGTGAATCGCAGCGCGTTAAACTAGCGGCTGAGCTTGCCAAAAAAGATACTGGTAAAACCATGTATATTCTTGATGAACCTACAACCGGATTGCATTTTGAAGATATTAGAGTGCTTATGAAAGTATTGAATAAACTGGTGGATAAAGGCAATACCATTATAATAATTGAACACAATTTAGATGTGATAAAAACGGCTGACCATATTGTTGATATTGGTCCTGAAGGTGGAGTGGGAGGTGGAACAATACTTTGCGAAGGAACACCTGAAGAAATTGTAAAATTGAAAAATGGATATACAGGCCAGTTCCTTGAAATGGAACTCTCTTAGTGTAATTTCGCAATTATTATTGAATTAATTATTTAAAGAGCTTACATTAGTTCCGTTTTAACTACTCGCATAAGTATGATTCAGATAATTTGTCAAAATAACAATCTTAAAAAAGAATACCCCTTAGGCACTACATTAAAAGAAATTGCCAATGATCTAAAAGTATCATTAGAATTTCCGATACTGGGGGCATTTGTTAATAATAAACTCAAAGAGCTAAGCTATAATATATACAAACCAAAAATAGTTGAATTTATTGATATCACGCACCCCGAGGGAGTGAGAATGTACGTAAGATCGTTATCGTTTGTATTGCAAAAGGCAGTAAATGAGGTCATTACTGCGCGCCGATTAAAAATACAACATTCCATTTCAAATGGATTTTATTGTGAAGTTGAGGGGATGAATGGCTCACTTAACATTGACATAATACTTTCCATTGGTGAGAAAATGCGTGAAATTATTGAAGCTGATTTTTCTTTTGAAAGGTTTGAAATACTATCAACTGAAGCAATTGATCTTTTTGAAAAAAATGAATTATCAGAAAAGGCTTTGTTGTTTAAATCACGCCCTCAGCTTTATAGTTCTGTATATCGTTTAGGTGGTACAATCGACTATTTTTTTGGCTACTTAGTACCTTCAACAGGGTATCTAAGAGTTTTCGATTTAGTAAAATACTACGATGGAATGCTTTTAATTGTACCCAAAAACGAAGATCCGAATGAATGTTCAGATATTGTTACTCAAGATAAATTATTCGAAATATTTCAGGAGTATAAGAATTGGGGTGAAATTTTAGATGTTGGATATATTGGAAATATCAACGAAATAGTAAAGAATAAAAAAGTAAGTGAACTTATACAAGTAAGCGAGGCTTTACAGGAAAAAAAGCTGTCTTATATTGCTGATAATATTGCTCATTGCGAACAACATCCTAAACTAATTTTAATTTCAGGACCATCATCAAGTGGTAAAACCACATTTGCTCAAAGGCTTGCAATTCAATTAAAAGTTTTAGGTTTAAATCCGGTTACCCTTTCGCTCGATAACTATTTTGTAAATCGTGAGCTAACTCCGCGTGACGAAAATGGGGAATATGATTTTGAGGCATTGGAGGCATTGGATGTTAATTTATTGAATGATAATTTAATAAGATTGTTTAAGGGTGAAGAGGTTGATTTGCCAAAATTTTCATTTCAGTCAGGACAGCGTAAGTATAATGGAGATCGTCTTAAAATTGATGATAAAACCATTATCATTGCAGAAGGTATCCATGCTCTTAATCCACAGTTGACTCCTCGAATAAATGATCATGATAAATACAGGATTTATGTATCGGCTCTAACAACTGTTTCACTCGATAATCACAATAGAATTCCAACAACCGATACCCGATTGGTACGTCGAATAGTGCGAGATTTTCGCTACAGAAATTATAGTGCACTCGAGACCATTAATAGGTGGCAAAGCGTTCGTAAAGGTGAAGATAAATATATATTCCCTTTTCAGGAAAATGCAGATGCCATGTTTAATACCGCTGTTCATTATGAAGCAGGTGTATTAAAAAGGTATGTTGAGCCTATTTTGCATGAAGTACCTTCAAATACACCAGCTTATCGCGAAACGTTACGATTGCTGAAGTTCTTTAGTTATGTGGTTCCAATTGCTGATGAGGAAATACCTCCAACTTCTATTTTAAGAGAGTTTCTTGGCGGAAGCAGTTTAAAATATTAGCGGTTTAATATATTGAAGAGTAATCATTCATGCGTTATTGTTAAGGTGTTTGCGGTTGGTATCTGTAAAATCACACCTTAATTTATTAACATTTTATCAACTTTTAAGGCCCTCAGAGCCTATAAAATTTGATTATATGGGGTTTTTAAGTATTTTAGCATAAACTATTTTAGATGTAAAGCATATAAAGGTCCTATGTTTAGATCAATTTTTGTACCCATAATAATTAGCGTATTGTCGCTATTTAATTTTTTCGCAAGCGATGTTAGCATATTACTTAATATGCCAAGCACTGCCAATGCAGGTGATGAGTTTTTGGTTGAGGTAACCATAAGCAAAGGTGATATTGAAGGGTTTGCGAGGTTTCAGCAAGATTTGCCAGTTGGTTTTACAGCTGTTGCTCGACAAACTGCTAATGGTGATTTTCGTTTTGAAGATCAAAAAGTGAAAATTCAATGGATGAAAGTTCCATACGATAGAGAAATTATTATTTCATATGCCATTCAGGTTGCTCCAACAATTTCAGGTGATTTTAGCTTCGATGGTAAATTCTCGTATATTCTAGAAAATGGGGTTCAAGCAGCAATTGTACCTTCGAAAAGCATAACTATTATGGGCGATGCTTTAGCAGCAGGTACTGCTGAAGCCGCGAACACTACCTATTCTTACCAGAATGTAAACCTAAAAAACATTGATTGCATACGACAAAAACCTTACTTGAACGAAAGTAATGAGGTTGTAGTCAATATGATGGTGAATAAAGGAAATCTTGAAGGTTTTGGAAAAATACAAGAGCAAATTCCACGTGGATACAAAGCGATTAGTTTAAGAAGCAAGAATTCAATATTTACTTTTAAAAATTCCATAATAAAATTTCTATGGATGAATATGCCCAAAGATAAGCAGTTTGTTGTTTCGTATAAACTGGTTCCTGAAGGTGAAATTCCGGATCAAGAGTTTATTATTGCAGGTACTTTTTCGTATGCCGAAAATGAAAGAACTAAAATTATAAATATTGCCGATAGAGAAGTTGATTTAGATAACTTCAAAGGGGATGAATTGGTGGCTCAAACTACAACAACCGAACCTGAACCAGTTGTAACAACTCCTGTGGTTACTGAACCTAGCAATACCTATGTGGCTGATAATACTCCGGTAGAACCGGTAGTTACTACTCCGGTTGAAACGCCAGTATCTAAACCTGTTGAAACTAAAACTGAAAATACCTATTCAAATAGCCATTATACTCAGGCTAAAGAACCTGTTGGAGGGAACTTAGCAGGAATAACAGATATTCCGATGCCTGAAAATGGTGTTGGCTATAGAGTGCAAATTGCGGCAGGTCATAATTTAGTGGATGAAAACTATTTTAAAAAACTAAATGTAACCGATGATGTTCAGATAGAAATTCATGAAGGTTGGCATAAATATACTGTTGGTAATTTCCCTCAGTACCGCGATGCAAGAGACTACAGAGTGTATGTTTGGAACAATACACCAATTCACGATGCCTTTGTTGCTGCGTATAATAGTGGATTGAGAATTACCGTTCAAGAGGCTTTAATGATAGCTAACCAAAAATGGTATCAATAATACCAACTATTTTCTTATATTCGCAAGAGTTGTCGAATAGTATTTCATGAAAATTACCAATTATATCATATTGCTGCTGTTATTTTTAAGTGCCTCGGTATTGGGGCAGCAACGCTTAAGTGAAGAATACGAAACTTTACTGCTTGAAGAGGAAGAAAGTACCGAAGGCTTAGCCTTTAAACCTATTATTGGTGCAGGTATGGGTTCGTTCTCTTTTTATGGCGATGTAAATGACTATTTTCGAACTCCTCTTAATGGTTTAACATCATACCGTTTAGCAATTTCAAGAAACATTAGTAAAAATTTTGACATTGAGTTTCAAGGAACCTTTGGGAATGTATCCGGAAATAAATATGGAGGTGATAGTGCTCAAACTTTAAATTTCAAAACAAGCGTTTTTTTGGGTGGGGTATCTATGTATTATAATTTTAACCATTTGCTTAAGCGGCAACGACCAATTCACCCTTATTTTTCTTTGGGAGTTGAGGTATTGCAATTTTCACCCTATGGAGATTTAAAAGCTGCTACTGGCGGTGAATATCATTATTGGAGCGATGGAACTATCAGAGATATTGAACAAGGAGTAAATGGTGGGGGGAATTTAATTAATCGCGATTATAATTATGAGACTGATCTTCGCGAATTAAATAATGATGAGTATTATTCAAAAACCAGCTTTGCTATACCTATTGATATAGGAGTTAATGTAACAGTATCTGATAGAGTAAAATGCAGACTGGGTGCTACATTTCATATGAGCATGACTGACTATATTGACAACTTATCAAAAAAAGGTTCAGGGTTTTCAAATGATATTATACTGAATACATACCTTGCTTTATCCATTGATTTATTCTCACTTGCTGATGAGCTTACTGCTGTTGATAATTTTAGAAGCTTGAAGTTTACTATTACCGACCGTGAGGATCAAGATGGTGATGGAATAGATGACTTTAATGATGAATGCCCTGATACGCCAAATACTGGAGTTAAGGTTAATTACAAAGGTTGTCCTGAGGATATAGATAATGATGGAGTTCCGGATTATTTAGATAAACAAAATAATACCCCCGTAAGTACAATTGCTGTAGGAGCAAATGGTATAAGCCTGGCTGAAACCCAGTTGATTATGTTGCTTTACGATCCTGATGCAGTAAAACGAAGTGAGATAGAACTTTACAGTAAAACCACAGAAGCATCTACAAACGATGGTAAAAAGGGAATACCTGACAAGTTTAAGCCTGTTGATGTGGATGAGAATAATGAGATTTCACATGAAGAGTTGAACAATGCTATTGAGGCTATTTTTGAGGGTACATCTACATTTACACCTGCCGATATAAATGAACTACAAGAATTCTTCTTTGGGCAATAGAACCAAGAATTGTTTTTGCATTTGAGAGCTAAGTTCTAATTATTACAGCAAATAGTTTTAAGAATATATTTCATTAGACACCATTGGGTGGATAAGCAACGTTGAATTATAAATGGTGTGCTATGAATAAACATTTGTTGTTATTAATGTAAATTTTATGTATTAGTGACTTTGTGGCATTTTTTTAGCCACCAAGACACCAAATCTCTAAGGTGTCACAAAGTTTTTAACCTCTACATTAATTTATGTCAGAGCAATTTTGATTGTTAATGAAATTTACTTATCCGGTCTAATTCTCTCTTATTATCTTTTTGTTTAATATCCTGGCGCTTATCAAATTGGCGTTTGCCTCGTGCGAGAGCAATATCAATTTTTACTAAACCTTTGCCTGTTGTGAAAAGGGTTAAAGGGATAAGAGTGAAGCCGCGTTCCTTTATCTTTTTTTCAAGTTTATTAATTTCTTGACGATTCAGAAGAAGTTTTCGATCGCGCCGTGGTTCGTGGTTTACTTAGCATCATAGTTCATATTCAGCAATGTTCATGTTTCTTATATAGATTTCACGACCAACGAAAGTGCAATAAGCTTCGGTAAGACTAGTTTTGCCACCACGTATTGATTTTATTTCAGTGCCAAGTAATTGTACACCAGCAGTATATCTTTCAACTATTTCATATAAGAAAAAAGCTTTCTTATTTTTTATTTTAATATTATTCTCACCCTTCATGCCTATCAATTAAATATTTTATAATGAAAAAATTGCCCCCAAAACTATTCGCAACAAAAGAAAAATAATCATTATTAGAAGCAGACTAAGGGGTACGAAAATTTGCCGCCTCTCTTTTGTCATGTCAATAATTGCCGCTGATGAAATCCAAAACAGAAATACCGAATAAAAACCTATAAAATAAATTAGTGTGGCTAGTTTTGGTATTAAACCAGAAAAAATTAGTGCTAAAAGTATTGGGGTCATGGAATAGGTTACCAATGCAAACGATTTGGTTTTGTTTTTTTTCGAATGAAAAAAAGGTAATATTTCGTATATTGCAATATCCGACAAATAAAAAACAAAAGCGAAACTCCCGCATACAGGAAAAGGAACAGGATTGAAAT
>JAQICC010000366.1 GCA_027858735.1 Salinivirgaceae bacterium | reverse complement strand
TGGCGAAGTATGAAAAATACAAATCCAAATATTTGGATATTGATAAAATAAAAAAAGTAAATCCCACGGAAAGTGGGATTTTTTTTAATCTAAATAAATGTTCGAAACCAAGCTTAGGTGTTTCGCTTTTGCTTTCCTGAATTTCATATGAGATGTTCGACCGCAATCAAATAGAGGGGTAAATAAAGAAAATAGGAGTGTCAGTGATAGCGAAGTAGCATAGGCATGCATAGAGGCGTCAATTTTAAAAATTTTGTTTATTAACGCATCACAAAAAAAGATAAAAACGGCACTTCCATAGCTATTATTATAGATTGTTATTTATATCATATTTATTTCTGTACTTGCAAATATTTATATCGTTGAAAAAAACAAAGAGTAAATACTAATATATGGAGGCACCTAATGTATCGAAAAAAGAAAAGTGGGTACTGTATATTTTGGCTCCATTATTAGTCATTGTAATTTCTTTAATAATAGAATATCAGTATCGGAATATTCGTCAGAATAAAGATTCAGAAAATCATATTAAAAGCTTAGGGAAGAAAGTTGAAGATACCAATTATTCATTAGCATTAAAAAATGTATTAGGCATAGCCTCTATGAGCTATGTTGAAGAAACTGTTATAGGAAACTTGCCTGTTGACAATATTGAAACTGTGGCAGGGTTATTAGCTATTCGAAAAGCTTCGGATGCTCAAATGGTATATCTCATGAATAAAAGTGGCGAAGTTGTAGCTTGCACACCGGACAGTGTTAGTGGACAATCTTTTACAGGCAATAATTTTGCATTCCGTCCTTATTTTTCAAAAGTTGTTAGTGCCAAGCAATATGAATATTATCCTGCAGTAGGGGTTGTAAGCTTAAAACGCGGATTTTATCTTGGAGTTCCAATATATGATAGTTTGAATATAATAAGGGGTGTAGCAGCCATTAAAACTGGTGTTGAATCTATTGAGGAAACCTTATATAAGCAAAGTCAACCTTGCGCTATTATTTCTCCTGATGGTATTGTTTATGCGGCAAATAATACCAATTGGCTTTTTAAATCAACACATAGTTTAAGCAATCAGAAATTGAACTCACTAAAGGAGAGTAAACAATTTGCCGATAAGCCATTGTCGTATTTAGGGTGCGATTTATCAAATAAAAAAGTTGATATTCAGGGCGTCGAGTATCGTGTAAAAGCGTATCCAATATTTAGTGGAAACTGGAAGGTAATGAGCTTATATAAACCATACACCTTTAATTTTTTGTTTTTTTTTATAATATTTGGAGGCTTATCGATTTTCTTGTCAGGGTTCTATTTCGCTTTTAGAATTTCTCGAAAATTGAAAAAAATAAATTATTTGACTGGTAAGCAGGAGCGCTATTCACAGCGCATATTTAATCAACAAGAGGCTATAATTCACCTAAATAAAAGCCAAATACAGCTAAAAAATTGGGAGCAGGTAAGAGGTTTAATTACAGAAACAGCTTCAAGAGTTCTTAAGATTGAGCGTTCTAGTATTTGGTTGTTTAATAAGGAGGGGAACGAGTTTATTTGCGATGATAGATATCTTAGATCAAGAAATGAACATGAAAAGGGGCAGAAGATACTTGAGATTGATTGTCCTTTATACTTTGCCAAGTTAAAGAATGAAGATGTTATTGTCTCAAATAATGTATCATCTGATGCAAATTTGAAAGAACTGGCGAACCCTATTTTTGAGCCTAAAAGTATTAATGCGGTTATTCATATTCCTATATTACAGCAAGGAAAACCATTTGGTGTGGTTTGTTTTGAGCATGTTGACCAACCACGCATTTGGAATAATGATGAGAAAATATTTTGTGAGCGATTAGCCAATAGAGTATCATTATTTTTAGTCATACAGCAAAGAAGGATAACTGCCAAAAAGCTAAAAGAAAGCAATCAAAGTTTTAAGGTGGCTTTAGAAGAAGCAAATCGCAGTAAAGAACTTGAAATTGCAAACGGTAAATTGCGCGAAAAGGAAAAGATTCTTCAGAAGGCCTACGATGCTATTCAAATGAATCAAATTGAATTAACTAAATTAAATAAAAAGCTAGTATCGAGCCATCAGTATACATTAAATTTAAATAATGAGCTTGTTGAGGCAAATACCTTATTAGGAAAGCAAAAGTCTGAAGTTTTATCCACCCTTCAACAACTTAAAGACACTCAGTCTCATTTAGTTCATGCTGAAAAAATGGCTTCGGTAGGTATATTAACAGCAGGCATTGCTCATGAAATTAACAATCCGCTCAATTTCATACAAGGTGGAAAAACAGCTCTAGAGCTTCATGTGTATGATAATTATAAAAACAAAATGAAGGATTTTCGGCCTATGTTCGAAATGATTGAATCAGGTATTAATCGTGCAACGGAGATAATTAATAGTTTGAACCATTTTAATAGGAAAAGTGAAGATTTATCAGAGATTTGCAGTCTTCATGCAATTCTTGACAATTGTCTTGTTATACTTCATAACCAGTTAAAATACAAAATTGATGTTGAGAAAAGCTATACGGAGAAAGTTTTTTGTTTAATGGGGAATGAAGGTAAATTGCATCAGGTTTTTTTAAATGTTATTGCTAATGCCGAACAAGCAATTGAGGGAAACGGCAAAATAGAAATCAATACTTCATTAAATGATAGCTATATTAAAACCACAATTTCAGATACTGGAAATGGGATTGAACAAGAAAACCTTAAGAAAATTACCGATCCATTTTTTACAACAAAAGAACCAGGGAAGGGAACAGGTCTTGGTTTGTCAATTGCTTTAAGTATTATTCAGGAACATAACGGAATTATAGAATACCAATCGATGGTTAATAAGGGCACTTCGGTAACCATATCACTTCCTATAGCGATCTAATTTTTGGTAAAAAGTATGGGGTAATAACTATAATGAATAGGGCTACACAGCAAAGTAACCCATGATACATAAAAATGATGGTGAACCCAAAACAAGTGAAGCTATTTTTGAATATAAGGAATAAAAAATTTTCAAAATTTATAGTAAAAGAAAGCCTATCCTGAATTATTCATAAATTTGGAAAAATATGCATAAAGGTATGGATAGTCCCGACTTATATGCAGTTAAACTTTTTTCAAAAGTTTTTACTAAATCTTAGTCGCTGTCGGAGACAGGGATTATTCGTGAATAATCCGGGCTATGTTCTCCTTTTTTATTTCCCTTTTTTTATAATCTTTTCCAGCATCGCAAACTCATGCTCAAAGTTAGGTGTAAGAATACCTTTCCCTAATTGTTTTTTAACATTCATTAAGCTCCAAAATTCACCTCCATCTAATTCAGTTGCATGGGGAGTAATGGTTTCTGAATAATTTGTAGCAAAGCAGAATACCAACTCCGATTCTACCTCAGATTGCCATGTATACTTAAATAGTAGTTGAGGTTTGAAGTTTGCAATATCAATTTCTTCTTTTGCTTCACGGGCTAGGCTGGTTTCAATGGTTTCGTTCAATTCAACATGGCCTCCAACTGCAGTATCCCATTTACCGGGTTGTATAAATTTACTTAGTGGGCGCTTTTGCAAATAGAGCTCTCCTTTTGAATTGAATACATGCAAATGCACTACGGGGTGCAACAGTTCTTTGTTTTTATGGCATTCTGTTCGAGTGGCTTTGCCAATTATTTTACCTTCAGAATCAACTACTGGTAACCACTCTTCTTTTTTTAGCTTGCGATTTTTAATAAATTTTGAAGCAAATTCTACAGCAAAGTATACGCCTATTAAAATATAAAATAGTCCTCCACTAATAAATGCCCAAGCTTCTTTACTCATAAACCACACCGAGTAAAAAATCAAAACAGTATGTAATAAGAAAATAAAGAACATTATTTTCAGGCTTCGCATTAATTGGCTAGCCTGTTCCTCACTGAATTCTATGCCTTTGAAGTATCGCTTCGACATGGCAAAAACAAAGTTTTGTGGTGTGAAAACAGAAACTCCGAGCAGCACACAAATTATTACTCCTATAATTGCAGGTTTAAGCTTGAAAAATACATCGTTTTCTAAAAGCAACGAAACAACTCCAAGTCCTACAATTAATCCTGTATCGAACAGTATAAATTTATCAAAGCGTTTTTCTTTAAGCCATAGAAAAAGTATTTCGATAATACCAACCGCAATAGCTACAATTAGCCCAATTTTAGTTCCCCAAAATTCATCAGCAATAATAAAAATAAATAAAGGGAGTAATCCGGGAAGTATTTTTATTAATAGTTGCTTTATATTCATGGGTCAATTATTAAATGAGTTTGCCACCCATCCACAGATTTTTTTTCTGATAAATCTGTGAATGGGTGGCAATGATTAAAATTGGAGTGAAAATCAATGATGTTTTTTTAGCAAGGGAATTACTAAGGTTTGTCCTTCTTTCAAAGATTCTGATTCGCTAATTTTTGAGGCTTGACAAATCATTTTTATTTTAACATTATACTTATCGCTAATAACACTAAACGATTCGCCAGCTTTTACTTTATGAATAGCTTTTACAGGAATTTTTAATCGACTACCTGCAACTAAGTTTTTAGCTTTGTTTCCATTAATGTCTATTAGTCGTTTTTGTGTAATATTGTATCTTAAGGCTAAGCGATATAGGTTCTCGCCATAGGCAATTTTATGGTTATAATATACAGGTTCTTGTTTTAATTCATTTACTTTTGGCTCTTTTATTTTAGTAGTTTTCACCTTTGCTGGCTGAGCTTTTTGTTTTTCAGTTTTTACAGGTACAGCCACCGGAGTTTCTGATGTAGTTTTTGCTTCATGCGATGAATTAATAACGGATTTTTCAACCACAACTTCTTTTGGAGTACGGTTTTTAAAAGCTTCATAACCTTTAATTGCACCAAATGTTAATGCTGAAATTCCGATAATACCTAGAATGGTATATAATAGAGGTTTTAAAATATGCTTTTTGCTCTTTTTTTGAGGTTCTATTGCAGTGTTGAATTCTAATATTTGAACCGAAGTGCAGTCAGAGCCTCCTTTTTCTTTTGTGAACTCAATTAAGTCTATGCATTTGTGTTCAGGAGCCATATCGGCATCACTTACAATATCAAATATTTCATCTTCCGAAAGTTGGTCGGTTAGCCCGTCGGTACATAATAAAAATAAATCACCCTCAGCCACCGTTAGTGGATTTTTACACACCCCAAATTTAATATCTTTGGTTTTGCCCAGTAATACTTTTACTTCAGCGTTGGTCGCATTTTCATGATCTTCAACATGGTCATGTGTAAGAGCTTGTAGTTTATTTTCTCGATAAAGGTAAATACGACTATCGCCAGCATAGGCATAATAAAGTTTTCCTTCGCGAAAAATTGCGATCGCCAAAGTGCTGGCTATTCCATTATATTTTCCATCTTTCTGTGCTTGTTCAAATAATGCTATGTTGGCGTAAGTTATAGCGTTGGTTAATGTTTTAGCCATATCTTTATAAGAACGGTTATAAAAATATTTCTTTATACTTTCCGAAACCAGTTTCGATGCTAAAGCACCATGACCGGTTTCTCCATCGTGCCCATCACATACAATAAAAACATTTCCGTGCAAAATTTTAAATTCAATTGCAGTATCCGTGTTAAATTCTTTTTTTAGTCCTGCATCGGTAATACTACCAATGCTTATGTGTAAATCTTTATTCATTATTTAGTGTAAAATTTTATGCAAAGAAATAACTTAAAATAATAACTACCACTAAAGCGGGTATCATATTTGTAACTTTTATTTTGGTAATTCCTAGAATGTTTAGTCCCATACCTATTAGCATTAAACCACCTACTGCCGATAGTTCATTAATCATTCCTTCTGATAGTTTGTCACTCAATAAGTTAGCAAAGAGAGTTAGGCCTCCCTGATATAGAAATAGAGGAATTACTGAAAATATAACCCCAATACCCAATCCGGCTGTTAGGGCAATTGATGAAATCCCATCCATTAATGATTTTGCCAATAATAAATTAGGCTGACTTCCAAGTCCCTCCTCAAAAGCCCCAAGAATAGTCATTGAACCCATACAATAAAGTAAGAAAGCTGAAATTAAACCTTCGCTAAACTTGCTATTGTCTGATTTTACTTTTCGCTTTATAAATTCTGAGAAAACGTTTATTTGATGTTCTAATTTAAGCCAGGTTCCTAATATGCCGCCTACAACTATGCTAAATATCATTATTAAGTAGTTGTTGGTTTTTAAGGCCATTGCTACACCTACAAATAGAGTGAACAGGCCAATACCTTGAAAAACGATAGTGGTATATTTTTTCGAAATCTTGGCATGAAAAACCAAACCCAAAAAACTGCCAATAATTACTGCTGCAACATTTATTAGTGTTCCTGTCATGTTATTTATTCTTCAATACAACCGATTTTACTTGTATTCCATTCAATCGACCTAGCTGGCCTGTTAATCCGCCAATTTCATCGGTATTTCCTTCAAGTACTAACGATATAATACTTCTATTTCTGGCTGGGAGTCTTATACCTTGTCGTCCAATAATAATTTCAGAATAATTGGATATAATTTCATTCAGTTTCCCAATTTCTTCTTTGTTTTCAATTAAAATTAAAACCGAGCCAATGCGCTCTTCCATAATATGCTGTTTTTGACGATAAATATACTAAATCGTATGGTTTTTTACACGCTTTTTATGTATTGTGAAAGGCTAGTATCGAAAATTCATTTTTTTTGAACTAAAATATTCTTCTTTCATATGTTAAAGGTCGCAATCTTTATCTTTAAATTTGTGAAAAATGTGAAATAGAATAGAAACAAATTTGATATAATATTTTTTGTACACCTAAAGATGAAAAGGAAAAGGGTTACCCAATTTTGTTGCTAAAATTCAAGTGTAATATATTGTAAATAAGCATTTTTTAGAAAATGGAAGATATGTTCGCTCTTTAGTTTTTACAAACAATTAAATTCGCTTTTATACTTTGCCATTAAAAATAGATTTGCTAGATTTCGGCCTTTATTAGAATTAGGAAGTAAATGGTTAAACAGAAATCTGCTATAAGTGAACTGCCTGCAAATCAAAAGCCTTGCTAAATCGGCCGATTATTTAAATAGTGTTTACAAAGAGTTTAAATTTGATCCGGTGTTTTTGCACCAATTTATAATATTGAACGCGCAAAATGGCAAATTTGAAATAGCCAAAAAAATGCGTGTAGAATTAAACAATTTGGCTCCCAAGTATCAGCATATTGATTACTTAAATTCGCTGAATTTCAATTAACCATTAAGAACTACGAAATTGAAAATTTTAGGAATATCGGCGTTTTATCACGATTCGGCAGCAGCACTTGTTGTTGATGGAAAAATAGTTGCAGCTGCACAAGAGGAACGTTTCACGCGTAAAAAGCATGATCCGGCTTTCCCAGTTAATGCTATAAATTATTGCTTGCATTCCGAGGCTGTAAATATAAGCGAACTTGATGCTATTGTGTTTTACGACAAACCGCTACTTAAATTTGAAAGGTTACTGGAAACTTACTATGGGTTTGCGCCCAAAGGCGTGCGATCTTTTGTTACCGCAATTCCGGTTTGGGTAAAAGAGAAAATATTTCTTAAGAAAATTATTCATGATGAACTTGGCAAAATTGACGGATACAATAAGCAAGAAGCTACATTGTTATTTCCGGAGCACCATTTGTCTCATTCGGCAAGTGCCTTTTATCCTTCGCCTTTTGAAGAAGCCGCAATTTTAACTATTGATGGTGTAGGAGAGTGGGCCACCGCCTCAATAAGCCATGGTAAAGGAAGTTCAATTACGAATATTAAGGAGTTGCATTTCCCTCATTCTGTAGGCTTGCTGTACTCGGCATTTACTTATTATTTAGGGTTTAGAGTTAATTCAGGGGAGTATAAGTTAATGGGACTTGCCCCATATGGAATTCCTGATAGCGAGCAGGTTAAAAAATTTATAAAAGTAATTAAAGAGAAGTTAGTAGAAATTAAAGATGATGGCTCGATTTGGCTAAATCAGAAATATTTTAATTATTCTACAGGCTTACGAATGGTAAACCATAAGCAATGGGAAAAAATATTTGGATTTAAACATAGAGATTCGGAAAGTGAAATAGAACAACAGCACTCAAATCTGGCTTACGCTATTCAGCAAGTTACCGAAGAAATTATAATAAAAATGGCTGCAGAGGCCAAAAGAATTACCGGGGCCAAGAATGTTTGTTTGGCTGGTGGAGTTGCTTTAAACTGTGTTGCTAATGGTAAATTAATTAAATCGAATTTATTCGATAATATTTTCATACAGCCTGCTGCTGGTGATGCAGGAGGTGCTGTGGGTGCTGCATTAGCTGCATATCACATGGTATTTGAACAGCCAAGAAAGGTGCAGAAAATGGATGCCATGAGTGGAGCTTACTTGGGACCTGAATTTAACGCTCAAGAAATTGAGCATACGGCAAAAATGTACAAGGCAAAATATGAAAAGATTGATGATTTTAGCAAGTTGTCAGCTCAGGTTGCCAAGATTATTTCAGAAGGTAATGTTGTAGGTTGGTTTCAGGGGCGTATGGAATTTGGCCCAAGAGCACTTGGAAACAGGAGTATATTAGGTGATGCCAGAAATACTGAAATGCAGCTGAAACTGAATTTGAAGATAAAATATCGTGAAAGTTTTAGACCTTTTGCACCATCTGTGCTTATTGAAGATAATCGTGAGTTTTTTGATATTGATAAAGCTTCCCCCTATATGTTATTAGTAGCAAATGTTCAGGATAAACACCTTAATACATTGCCTGATAACTATTATGCCTTACCGTTAATGGATAGGTTATATATTGAACGTTCCGATGTTCCATCGATTACGCATATCGATTTTTCGGCTCGAATTCAAACAGTTCATAAAGAAACAAACGAACGCTATTGGAATTTAATAAATGAATTTAAAAAACTTACCGGTTTTGGAGTAATTGTAAATACAAGTTTTAATGTAAGGGGCGAACCTATAGTCTGTACTCCCGAGGATGCCTATCGCTGCTTTATGCGTACTGAAATGGATTATTTAGTGGTGGGTGATTATATTTTTAATAAAAAAGAGCAGCCAGAGTGGACCAATACTGATCAGTGGCGCGAGGAGTTTAAATTAGATTAATTAGATATTAGAAAACGAACGAATTGGATATATTTGCAAAATAAAATATTTTAATGATGGATTTTTTAAAAGATTTATGGATGTATTTGCGTGAAAGAAAAAAATGGTGGCTTATGCCTGTAATAGTAATATTATTGCTGTTTGGTGTGCTTATTATTTTAAGTAGCGGTAGTGCAATAGCTCCATTTATTTATACACTTTTTTAATTGCCTGCAATGGACAAAAAAAAGGTATTAGAAACAAGTTTGGTGTTAACTACAGCATTCTTGGTAATATATATTTTAAAGCCAAATCAAGTATTTTTGTATTTGGCTGTTGCATTTGGGTTTATAGGAATTTTTATAAAACCTTTAGCAAAGCTGATCGCTATTGCATGGTTTAAACTTGCTGATGCGCTGAATTACATTATGTCTAAAATTGTATTAGGTATTGTGTTTTATCTTGTTTTATTTCCAATTTCATTGCTATATAGGCTTTCACAAAAAGATAAACTTCAATTAAAAAGACAGAAAAAAAGCACTTGGATTGAGCGAAATTATGAATATAAGGCTGCTGATTTAAAAAATATTTGGTAGTAATAATATGATGCAGAGGATGTAAATTTAAAAATATAAGCATAGAAATTGTAGTAATTATTGTTTTTGGTTGCAATTACTAAGCAAATAATTATTTTTGTCTTCTCTTAAATTTACATGTTAAATTATTGATTTCAAATAGGGTGGTATATGAAGATTGATTTTTTTATTGATGAAGCAAAAGGCAGAGCAAATCGCGAAGATGAATTAGTGGGGGTTCTTGAAGCTTTCGATCAATCTTTAAATACACACAATATTCTTTCATCACAGATTGTTAAACTTGCTGTATTTTACAACTCATCACAATCTAACGGGTATCTTGAAACTGTAAAACGGAGCATGAAGAAGCATTTTTGTGCTTCAGTTCCTCCAATAAGCTTTATAGCTCAACCTCCCCAAGAAGGACAAAATTTAATTTTTGAAGTTGGATATGTTGAAGATGTCAATGTTAAAATTAGTTATTATAAACACAATGAAGTAAGTTATGCAAAAGCCGTAATTAATAATGAGGAGCATATTTTTATTTCCGGTTTACAAAGCGATAATTGGAATATAGGGATGCAAGAACATTCTGAATTTACTTTTGAGGCTTTGAAAACGATTTTAGATAAAGAGGGTTTTGTATTTTCCGATATTATTAGGCAATGGAATTATATTGAAGGTATTATTGATAGTAAAGATGGAGATCAGAACTATCAGATATTTAACGATGTTCGGACACAATATTATAACGACAATGGTTTAACATCAAGGTATCCGGCAGCCACAGGAATTGGAATAAAAGAAGGTGGAGTTATTATTGAAGCGCATGCGCTAAAGCCGCATAATAGCCTTCAGTTGGCTGAAATAGCAAATTCTTTACAGATTGATGCATTTGATTATTCTGAAAAAGTTTTAGAAGGCAAAGCGCTTGAAGGGCTTTTTTGCAAAACTACACCTAAGTTTTCGCGTGCCAAATTGGTGGTAAATTCAAAGCAGGCACAGGTCTTGGTTTCAGGAACGGCCTCAATTATAGGAGAAGAAACTATTGGTTTAAATAGTGTAGCTGAACAAACAGAATACACCATTAAAAATATATTCCAGCTAATTGAGCCTGCTCTTTTAGGCAGCTTTAATGAGGCATGCGTAAAGGCGCCCCAAGATTTTTCGAGTGTGCGGGTATATGTTAAAAACAAGGCCGATATTAATGAAGTGCGTAAGATATGTGAAAAGTATTTTGCCACTTCAAATATATTATATGTTGAGGCCGATATTTGTCGCGATAACCTATTGGTCGAAATCGAAAGTGTCGTCAGCCTTGCTCTTCGCAGTTGAATCCTTTTGAATGTTTTCTAAGCTACTCTCATCAAAACCAACATTTTCTGGCATTTCCTGAACGAGTTTTAGTATTTTTTGAGGAGTTAAAGGTACTTTTGAGCTTACCAATTCGGGTCTGTTTATATTAAACAATTCATCAAAATTCCAATTGGCACTTTCTTGTGGCAAAATAAATGGCTTGTGTGCTATCCCCTTATCAAAATACGAAAAATAAGGTCGCGAGCTTATTCCATCGGCACGTTTACTGTTAAACATAATCCATTTACCGTTTGATGACCAGCTGGGATAACTTTCAACATTATTTGTATTGATATCGGGTTTTATAATTTCTCGTGTTTCTAAATTAAATATTGCAATATCAGATGATTCGGTATATACATTAAAATAGCCATAATCAGCTAAGCAAAAAACTACATATTTATTGTCGGGCGAAACTCGTGGAAAAGTAACACTTTTTTCGATACTGTCCGAAAGTATTATATTTTCAACTGTACCCCATTTCTTTGTGTCGGCATCAAAGCTTATTCTTTTTAAGTCGTATTTAATGTCTTGGTAATCAATAGAATCGGCATCGTAGGGTTTCGAACTTAAAAAGTATAAATATTTGCCATCGGGCGACCATGTTGGCATATTTTCAAACTCGGGTTGCGATAATGCCGGAATAGCCTGAACTTCATTAAGTTCAACATCGTATAAAATAATATCGGATTTACGGTCGAATACAAATGCATATTTTTCTTTTACAGCATGAAAACGTTGATTGATTTTATTTGTTGAAAAAGCTATAAATTTTGCGCTTGGATGCCACGAAGGATATCCCCCCGCTGAGATAGTATGGTCGGTTTTTGTATTTACAAATTTTAATTCATTGTTTTGGTAAATTATGGTTCCGCCTAGTTTGCCTCGCATGTGAAACATGAAGTTGTTGCTGTTATTGGCTGCAAATGAATGACAATGCATACAATTATTATTGGTTAAGGAGTTATCCATGATTGGAGAAACCTCGAAATTTTCAATATTTCGTTGGTAAATGCCCATTTTATTCCATAAAATGTGAGCAGCATTTATAAATCGGTAAACTACATAGCTATCAATCCCTTCGTTAGCTATGGTGTTTTTAATGGTATTGAAATGGTGCCATTTTCCAACACTTTCCGTATAAATATCAATTGTAAAATCCTCACCTTTATTGTTTTTTAAAAGCTTAGACCAGCTTTTTTTAGGTATTTGTATATCGTTCGACTTTGATTTAATGGTAATTCTCGAATTTTTTGCATTTAGTTCAACAAAGTAATTATCAGCCGAATCTTCAATTATAAAATTTGGTGGTGCTATGTTACATGGGAAAGTAATGCTGGAATAATCAGGAAAAATTTGAGCGTCAGCATTGGTCTCAATAATATTTGTTTTATCAGGTGAACTACACGAAGTTGTTATCACAGCCAAGGTGATCAACATTATAAATAGGTATTTATACATAGTTTTTATTTTTTTACGAATATTATTTTTTACTTCTGGTTATTGGGCTTAAAAAATGAATGTAATACCAATACGAATCGGCATATCTAGCGTCAAGTTTAGCCTTGGCTGCTCTATCATTCTTTTTGTAAAAAGTATATAGTTTTGAGTATTCATTGAATCTTTTAAAGTTATTCTTAGCTATTTTATAACCCATAATATCAATTGTTTTTTGCTGGGTTTTTACCATATATAGTATCAATGTTTCTTGCACTAATTTGGGTAATTCATCGTATTTATTCTTTCTAAAATTAGGAATAAGCTTAACTACATGTATTACATCGTGCTCAAATAAATAATAAGTAACAAGGTACTCCAAAACCATTTTATTGGCATTTTGCAGGTCAATAAAATTAAGTAAGTTTTGTATGGGTGCATGCCTGTTTATGAAAAAATCGCTTTGGGGCATAATTTGGCGCTTAAATTCAAGATCAGGAAATCCTGTGATCACACTATGGTTTTTTATAATTCGTTCGTAATTTAGTGCCCATTTTCGGTTTACAAACGATTTTTTAAGCAAGCCTATGTATTTTCGTGCCGTTGTATAGTTTTCGTTTATAATATTTACTTCAACCATCCTTTTTAATATTCGGGGTTGCATTCCCAAGCTGGTAAATGCTTCGTGAATCCAATGTCGCGATTCATTAATCAATCCCATATCAAAATAAATATCACTGGCAGCTACCAGCATATTTCTATTCACGTATTGTTCAAGTAACAATGAATTTATGCGAAAGTTTTGGGGTATCGAAAAAACATCGTTTAAAAGATTGTTGGTGAAATAAAAGGCTCTATTCGCTTGAAAAACTGCTAGTTGGTTATTGGTGAGATCGTTTTTAACAAGTTTTAGTACTTCGTTCCATTGTTTGTTGTATGCATAATAGTCAATTTTTAATAATTGCGATTCTGTAGTGCTTTTTATCGACTTTGAACCAAAGAAAATACCAACAATAGTAAATGCTAAAAGTATTGGTATTCCCCATTTTATGGAACCTTTTGAAATGTTGAAAGGTTTTAACAGCTCAATAACTAATATTAAACCAATTAATGCATAATATAACTTGGGAACAATATAATGTTCATCAGTAAAAAAGTCTCCCAAATACGAAACGTTTATGGGTACCAACTGAAAAATTGTTCTTACAAAAATAAAGGGAATAATTAGGTTTGCTAAAGCAATAGCAATTACTGCAGGGTATTTAGCTTTAGTTATTTGTTTTGAGTAAAGTATGCGAATAATGGTAATTGCATTGGAAAGCAGTAACCCAAAACCACCTAATAACACATACAGAAAGTATGATGTAATAGCTAGGAATAAAATAAGTACTGCAATGTTTTTTAACCTTTTAACTAATTGAATATATATGAAAGCAAAAAAATATGCGAGTAAAATAAGTATAAATGAACTAATTTTAAAGGCTGGAATTACAAATAATAGTATAGCTACAATTAGCAGTAAAGTGCTTTTTAAAAGGGAAAATAAATTAGTTGAATTTGAAAACGCTTTAATATTTATGGCTATTGGTAAAAAGGAAATTAATAAAGTTATTACAATGGAGCCAGTGAATGGTATTGAATAAAGCTCGGTAAAAAAAGCGGACAAGTAATTTAAAAAACCACCAGGTGTTGAAAACGAATTAAAAAATTCTGCTCTATCGAGCAAGAATAATGG
>JAQICC010000338.1 GCA_027858735.1 Salinivirgaceae bacterium | reverse complement strand
TTCACATTTTGAGTAGCCTGCCCCGATTATTTCGGGGAAACGAAAAGTATGAAAACCTTACAAGACCTCAGTCGATTGAGCAGATTTGCGATAGCGAATCGCTCAATTTGGGTATAAATATACGTTCTTTGAATTAATTGAGAGATAAGGGTTTCAGAATATTTTTAAAATTCAAACGATTTGAAAAATAGTTTTGTATAAAAACAGAACTATTTATGAATAAAGAAAATATGTTTCTCATAATGACTTTATTAATATGTGGAGATACCATCTGTGATAAAGATAAACTTTATGAAAAATATTTTTATATGATGAGAGGAAGCCCTGTCATTTGTTTGATATTCAAGCAATACGGAATAGCCCGGATCCTTTTTATTTATGTCAAAACCTGATATCAATATATCAGTACCTTCAATAAAATATTTCAACATCTGTTTTAGGAATTATTGCAACTGCAAATCCATACTATTAATAACGAGCAGAGAAGTAAGGTTGACAGACATAGGTTCAATTAGCTTTATGTTTTGAATGTAGCGATGGTATAAGGAAACACCTCCACAGGTAGATGTTTTATCGTTTGCAACTGCTAATTTTATTATCTTATGAACTCATAAAAGATTGTCTTGTTCACTAAAAAAGTGAAGTGTCTATATTTTAATTTGAGATCATTAATATATACATTAGCAACATGTAATGTAAGACTTGTTTTGCCTTAAAGCACTCTAATAGCTCAGCTTAGAACCAAATGAATTAAACTGCTAACCTTAAAATTGTCCCATCATGTAAAAAACGATATAAAATTGAAGTAGTACGAGTAAAAATCCTTGGGGCTAGCTCATGAGGCATTTAGTTGAAAATATTTTTTAAATCTCTAGGCAAGCCTCGAGGTATTATAATTCTAAAGAGAATAGATTATATTTATAAATAATAGGTAAGGATCAAATATTTATTCAGATGAAAATTGCAAAAATTACCATTGGCCTAATTGTGTGTTTTAATTATGCAATGCCCAATAATTATACCGATAGTTTGCTAATTGAGCTCGATAAAGTAATTCAAAACCAAGAAGAGTATCAGAACAAAAAAATTGAAAGAATCAATGCGATCAAGAATTTCTTCCTAATTTCAAAAAAGGAAAATGAATTATCTAAACAATACAATGTGGCTGATTTATTGTATGAAGAGTACAAAACTTTCAACTACGATTCTGCCGTTTTTTATGGCTACCAGTTATTAGAAGCGGCTTCTCAATTGAATAACCCCGTAAATATTGCTGATGCTAAAATTAAATTAAGTCTCTTATTGCTATCGGCAGGCATGTTCACTGAAACAATTAATACCCTTAATACTATTTCACCAACCGATTTAAATGATTCACTTAAAACCACATATTACAGGTTATTTGCTCGAACTTATTTCGATATGGCTGATTATGCCAATGACATTCATTTTCTTGCCATTCATAATATGGAAGGGTATACCTACATTGATTCGGCCTTGCTTTTTGCTTCAAAAAACTCCTATGATTATTATTCTATTAATGGTTTACGATTTTTAAGAATGGGGGATGTTGATTCTGCAAGATTTTATTATGAAAGCCTCATAAATGACTTTAACTTAAGCTCCCGGCAATATGCCATTGAAGCCTCTTCCCTTAGTTTCATTTATTTTTATTCAGATAAACAAGAGGAATCAATGCAGTTGTTAATAAAATCGGCTATTGAGGATGTAAAATACTCAATTAAAGAAACTACTGCCATAAGAAATTTGGCTGACATGCTATACAAACAAGGCGATAATGATAGAGCCTATTCATATATTCAGGGAGCTTTAGATGATGCTGACTTTTATGGTGCCAACCAGCGAAAAATTCAAATTTCAAACATTTTGCCCATCATTGAACAAAAACAAATTGAAATAATAAAACACCAAAAATCGAAATTACTTAAGTATTCAATTATTCTTTTGGTAATATCGGTAAGCCTATTTTTGTTGGTTGTTATTGTTTATATTCAAAAAGGACGACTAAAATTTACCAAACTTCAACTAGCAAAAACCAATGGTAATTTGAACAGGTTTGTTGAAAAACTTACCGAAGCAAATCAGATAAAGGAGGAGTATATTGGTCAATTTTTTAAAACAATCACAGCTTATATTGCTAAAATTGAGGGTTTTAAAAAATCGGTTAATCGAAAAATGACAGTTAAACGATTTGATGAGATTGGAGAAATAATAAATAAAATTAATGTAAAAAAGGAACGTGAAGAGCTTTTTCAAAGCTTTGATACAATATTTCTTAGAATTTTTCCTGACTTTATTGACAATTACAATAAACACCTTAAAAGGGGCGAAGACCCAATTTCACTTGAAAACAGTGGATTAAGTTCTGAGATGAGAATTTTTGCATTAATACGTTTAGGTATTGAAGAAAATGAAAAGATAGCTGAAATTCTTAATTTTTCATTAAATACAATTTACACTTACAAAACTCGAATTAAAAACAAACTGGATTTTACAAATGAAGAATTTGAAAAACAAATTAAGGTTTTGTAGAATGTAAGAAATGGTTTAAAACCACTTTTACTTCAAATAACTCACATATTGTAACCATATTTTAAAATTTCATCAAATTTTTATATTGCTGTTAATGAATCACATAATGTGCTTACATTCTTTATATATCTATATTTAAACCTTATCGTTTCATTTGACTGTTCATGTACAGTACATTTATTTAAAATTATGCAAACGATTGACAAGCGGTTTTTCAAAAGAAATTCGTTTAACAGTTTGAAGTTCTTTTTAAACAATTTTAATTTATATAGTTCAGAACTTTAACATTAGCAATTATTGAAAAATAGTAAAAGATTGTGTTTAGAGGAATTGTAATAAAAAAGTATAAAGGGTTAGGGTATTTGTACAAATCTTGAAACCATAATGAAATAGGGCTATGGAAAACTAAATTAATTCAATATATAACTATAACATCACTCCCCCTAGTTATATATCATGAACATCGTCATTTTATATTGAATAAAAAAGAAGTGTTTAAATGCTTCATCTGGAATAGCTATGTCAAAAATTTTACGAATAAAAAGATGAATTCAATCACTAATTAAAAACTAATACAAACAGAGATGAGAAAAATGAACAAACTTTTATTTTCGCTGACAATTACATTGTTTGGCTTTTTAAGTGTTATGGCACAAGATCCGGCACAGTATGGAACGCCATATACAGGAGTACCCAACCCTATGGACGCAAATATTTATCAACTAAATTTGCGTGAATATAGTGCAAGTCGTGACATTGAAGGCGCAAGACTTAAATTACAACGTATTAAAGATTTGGGTATTAATGTTATCTATCTTATGCCCATTTTTCCACTTGGTGAATTAAATAATCCCGATGGATCACCTTATAGTCATAAAGATTTAAAGAGTGTTGCGTCTGACCTCGGCGACTTAAATAAACTTCGTCAGTTTGTCGAAGATGCTCATAACAAAGGTATGGCAGTTATTATTGATTGGGTGGCAAACCAAACGGCATGGGATCATCCTTGGGTTACGCAACACCCCGATTGGTATGTACAAGAAAATGGTGTAATAGTACCTCCTTGTCCTGCTCCAGATTTTTGTTTTACTGATGTTGCTCATTTTGATTTAAACAATAGTGCTGCAGCTGCTGCTATGCAAGATGCAATGCGCTACTGGGTTTTTGCAGCCAACATTGATGGTTTTCGTTTCGATTGGGCAGATAAAGCTCCACCAGAATATTGGACCAATACAATTAATGATTTAAGAAGTATATCTTCTCATGATTTATTACTTCTTGCTGAAGGTTCGAACGAAGGAAGTACTAGTGGTTGTACAACGTGTGGTGAGAACGAACCGGGTTATCATTGGGATCAGGGATTCGATTATATTTTCGGAACAAATTTCTATTGGAATGTTATGAAAAGTGTCTGGAATTCAGGACAACCAGTAACAAACCTTGATGGCGTAACTACTGGTGAATATTTGGGTGCAAGTTTAACCCAGCTCGTTGCAAGATATTTGAGCAACCACGATGACTATAATGCAGACGGCTCACCTTTTGCTTTTATGAATGGCAAAAGTGCAGTTATGTCAGCTTTTGCTGTAATTACCTATCATCGCGGTGTACCTTTTATTTACAATGGTATTGAGGTTGGTAATACAAATCCATTACCTTACCCATGGAACTCAGGCAATATAAACTGGTCTCAAGACCTTTCGGTTTATACCGAGATGCAAAAGATTTTAAGTGTTAGAAATACAAGTGAGGCGCTACGTCGCGGTCAACCAACTTCATATATCGATCCGGCAAATACAAATCCTGATGTAATTGCATTTACAAAGTCTAGTGGTACCGAGAAGGTTGCCGTAATGGTAAACGTGCGCAATTCTTCACGAACCTTTACAATACCATCAGGAATGGCTGGCACCTACAACGATGCCTTTAATCCTGGAACATCTAAAGTATTAACTGCAGGAGCTTCGCAAAGTTTAGCTCCTTATGAATACATTGTATTAACCAATGCTAATGTACCTATAGTTGATGTTACAGGAGTTTCAGTTTCACCTACAAGCATAAGCTTAAATGAGGGTCTTACCACATCGCTTAGTGCTTCAGTAGCTCCTTCAAATGCAACCAACCAAACCGTTTCTTGGTCATCGAGCAATGCGGGTATTGCAAGTGTAAATGCCAATGGTTTGGTAACAGGTGTAGCCCCTGGTGTAACAGCAATTACAGTTAAAACAGCCGATGGAAACAAAACAGCTTTATGTACAATTACCGTAACACCCGCTCCATCCTTTACCGTGCATTTTTTTAAACCTAGCGATTGGTCAGCAGCAAGAATTTATTGGTGGTCGGCATTGCCTGCCGGTGTATTAGCCGATGGATCGTGGCCAGGTGCAGCAATGACAAATGAAGGCGATGGCTGGTATAGTTATAAATTCACCAACCTTACTTCGACCAACCTTATTTTTAATGATGGAGCCTTAATTGGCAACCAATCGGCCGATTTAAACAGAGCAGGTACCGATGGATGGTATCAGGGAACAATTTGGTACGACAACAAACCAGGAGCATGTACACCAACAGCCATTGTACCTTACACTCAAATTAATAATGATGCATGGAATCAGGTAGCAACAGCAACTCTTTCAGCAGGAGAATCCGTTTCATTCGGACCACAAGCAGCTGACGGCGGATCTTGGTCGTGGTCGGGTCCAAATGGTTATACTGCTTCTGAAAGGGAAATTACTTTAAGCAATATACAAACCAACCAATCAGGAAACTACCTAGTTATTTTCACAAATACCGATGGCTGCACTAGTAATCAAACTTTTAATTTAACAGTTAATGCAATAGGCCAAACTCCCTACAATGGTGTAATATCATTGCCCGGAACTGTTGAAGTTGAAAATTTTGATAACGGAGATGAAGGTGTTGCTTATCATGATGCAGATGCCAGCAATAATGGTGGATTGTATCGCTCAACTGGCGTTGATATTGAAAATTGTACTCAGGGTGGTTATAATATTGGATGGACCGCAGCTGGTGAATGGATGGAATATACTGTTGAAGTAACGAATTCAGGAAACTATAATTTGGTATTTGATGTTGCTGGTAACGGAGGGTCTTTAAACGTAACTTTTAATGGAAACGATAAAACCGGTACGGTTGCTTTGCCTATTACAAATGGATGGCAAACCTGGCAAGCTGCTTCTGTAAATAATGTATATTTAGACGCAGGCGTTCAGATTATGCGTATTAACATTTTATCTTCAGGTTTTAATATTAACAATGTAACTATTTCAGCAATTTCAACTATTGCCGTAACTGGGGTTACCTTAAATCAATCGAACATCACATTGGACCAAGAAAATACACAGCAGTTAAGTGAAACGGTATTGCCTACAAATGCAAGCAATAAAAACGTTTCATGGAGTTCAAGCAATAATACTGTTGCTAGTGTAAGTTCAAATGGTTTGGTTACTGCCAACATCGAAGGCAATGCAATAATTACAGTTACAACCGAAGACGGACAAAAAACAGCAATTTGTAATGTACAGGTTAACCCAATTATTACAGGCAACTACGTTCGTATTAAAAACCGCTGGCAGAACACCTATTTATATCAAAACAACTCGCAGCTAAGTTATGGTGACATAGCTTCGTCAGATGCACGCTCGCATTGGATTGTAGAAGATTACGACGGTCATAAAACTATTAAAAATGAACAAACCAATCAATTAATTAACATTGAAGGGCTACAAGCTTATGCTGAATGTTCAAGTGTTGAAAGTGGATACTGGAGTGCACAATGGGCTTTTGAAAATTACGATGGTTATACCCGCATAAGAAACCGTTGGCAAGCTGGTGATTATTTACATATTGAAAATTTATTGGGATATACCCAACACTCGGGTGCAGATGCTGGTGCATGGAGTGGCCATTGGATCATTGAATCAAGCCTTAAATCAGGAGAAATTGCACTTTCAGCAATTGAGACAGAAAGTCAATTTAGTGTTTTTCCTAATCCTGCGAATACTGGCATGATTAACATTCAAAGCCAAACTATTAATGGACAGGTAAAAATTATTAATTTACTGGGGCGAGAAGTTTATACGGGTATTTTAAATGAGTCGAGTTCAACAATAGATGTTTCAACTTTACAAAATGGGGCTTACCTAATTGTAATCAATAATGGAACAAAACTATTCAAGAGTAAAATTTTAATCCTCAATTAAATGTATTCATAAAGTGTTATTGTAAAAGGGCTGTCTCAAAAAGAGAGCCCTTTTTTGTATGTTGGGCATGGCAATAAACTGGCAAAGCTTAAGTTAAGAAAGTCATTTTTGCACATCTTTGAACCAAAAAAATATTGAAACAACCCGTTATTACTTCATTTCTTTAATCCAAATATTATGCAAACCTGATCTTTTTGTGTTAGGTATTTTATATTGAACTGAGGTTAATAAATATGCTACCAACAAGCTTTGAAAATTAAAACCCACCGAAACAAGTTTAACTTATTTGGGAATGGGTGTCGAATTAAGAAAGGGTAGCTATATTGATTTTTGGTGTAGTAGTTTGGTGACGTTAGTTTAGTAAAAAAATGAAATATGTTAAAACTTTATTAATCCTTCCATAGCTTGGCTTAAAATATTTCCGTAACAATCACCTTTTCATAAAATCATATCGTTTTAGTCACTTGAAAAAATACTAAATACTCTAGAAACTGTTCTAGTTGTTTAGATTTTTACTTCCATAAATAATTTGTTACAGGCTTATATTCTGCATTTTAACATTTAAGTTTCATAGATATTATTTAGATTAAAAGGGCTATCCTCCTTAGTGAGTTAGTTTTGTTTTATAAAAATTCTAACAGCATTTAAATATTAATAACCCTTATAAAAAAACTATAATTATGGTAAAAAAAATTCATCTGGTAGTAATATTTGTTTTATCCTTTGCATTGCATTCATGTTTAAATTCATGTACTAAAAATGAACCTGTCCATCCTCAGAAGCAAACTGAAGATGTAAAAAATGATACGTCTCCTGAATATCAAGTAAATTATAGTGATTATACCGGTTGGACATATAATAAAAATATTTATGAAGTAAATATCAGGCAATATACACCAGAAGGTACTTTTAAAGCGTTTGAAGCTCATTTACCGCGATTGAAGAAAATGGGTGTGGGAATACTTTGGCTTATGCCAATACATCCAATTGGAGTGGTTAATCGAAAAGGTAGTCTAGGAAGCTATTATGCAGTAAAAGACTATGAAACGGTTAATGCTGAATTTGGTTCAGAAGATGATTTTAAAGATCTTGTTGCAAGTGCTCATAAAGCTGGTATCCATGTAGTAATTGACTGGGTTGCTAACCATACTTCGTGGGACAATAAACTAACACGCACCAATCCTGATTTCTATTTAAGAACTGAAGAAGGTAATTTTCAACCACCTTTAGGGCAAGACTGGGCCGATGTTATTCAATTAGACTATACTAATGACGAACTTCGCGCCTATATGACACAAACATTGAAGAATTGGGTTGTGGAGACTGGAATAGACGGAATTCGTTTTGATTATGTGGATGGAGTCCCAAGCGAATTTTGGATAAATGCAATTGCGGAACTAAAAAAGCTAAAATCCGATATTTTTTTAATTGCGGAGGGTGATGGTATAAAGTATCATGATATGGGTTTTAATATGGATTATTGCTGGGGTTTGCACGGCTGGGAAATAGGTACCATGCGTCAAATATATGAAGGATCGAAAACAGTATACGACTTGGATAATTTCCTAAACACTGAAAAAACATTATACATGCCAAATAAGTACCATATGTACTTTACGAGTAACCATGATGAAAACAGTTGGCTTGGCACTGAATTTGAACAGTTAGGGGAAAGCTCTGAAGTATTTGCTGTATTAACTCAAACCCTATACGGTATGCCTTTGATCTATAACGGTCAAGAATCGGCAATGAACAAAAGGTTAAATTTTTTTGAAAGTGATGAGATTACCTGGGGCAATTATAAGCTTGAAGAATTCTATAGCACTTTTAACCATTTACGTGATACCAATCAAGCACTATGGAATGGTGCTGCGGGAGCTATTCCCATAAGGATAATAACAAATATGGACGGAAATATTTTTGCTTTTTCCAGAACTAAAGAATCAAGCCAGGTCATTGTCCTTTTAAACCTTTCAAAAACACCTGTATCGTTCAACATTTCAGATAACAAATATAATGGAAACTATAAAAATATATTCACAAACGAATCCATGACTATATCTACGAATGATAGTATAGAATTGGGATCATGGGATTATAAAGTTCTTGTAAAATAATTAAATACTAATTAATAATAAAACTAAAATTCTATTGCAACAAAATCCCCTTGTATTTTATAGATTGTACTATTTATGGTGTTTTTGATAATGTATACCATTTAAGACAAAGGCAATTTTTCTACTAAATATATCAAAAAAGCTATTGT
>JAQICC010000327.1 GCA_027858735.1 Salinivirgaceae bacterium | reverse complement strand
TTAAAATAAACGCACCCGGAAATTTTCTTAATATATATTTACATTATCATATTTCCTTTAAAAATTGATAATCAGAATATTAAATCAATTTTAAGAAAATTTATGAATTATTCAGGTTAGCTAGTAAGAAAGTTATGTCATAAATTAATCAGGTTTGAGCAAACTTAATTATTAATTACATAATGCTGAATATTTTAGCTCCAACAACGCACAATATGTAAGAACAAAACACCGATAAACGACTCTTTAACCGGCTTTTTGAAATTCCTTTTTACAATTGGATTGATCATATGTGATGCCGAATCACATACGGTTATAAAAACAAAAGTGTTCTAAAATATATTTTTTAGAATGCACTAAGTTAAATGTAAAATTAATTGTTCCTCATTTATAAAATGATTTTTCGGCCATTTTCAGCTCTCAAAGCCATTCGAACATCATCAAAAGTTCGTTTCTCGAGTAAAAAATTATTATACACCGATCCAATATCATGAACCAAATGAGCATCGGAATTTTGAAGAAAAGTAGAACCTTTTAAATATGCATTCTGCTTCAAAAATTCTGCAATTGTCACATGTTTTGATAGTTCAAATCCCTCTACATTCAATTCAGTATCGACGAAACCCAATTGACTTATAATACTGTAGCTTGGCCTGTTGATATGTGCGGGAATAAAAATGCCTCCTAAAGCATGCACTTTTTGTTCAATTTCATCGAGTGATTGGTTCAAACCCGATATAAGCAATCGTTCTTCTTCAAAAACAACGTCTTCATTCCTATTTACGCAAACCTGGTAGCCAAAAGCATTTACATCATTTTTTATCTCAGGCAAATGCTTATCAAGGTAAATCTGGAATTCATCGAGTGATTTATAGTCAGGAAAAAAAGCCAAACTATGCACATCTTCTTTGCTTGACACTTCTGCTCCACAAAGCACAAATAAACCTTGCTCCTCTCCTAATTCTTTAATCAATTTTGCTTGTAGTGTGGTATTATGATCGGTAATACCTATAATATCTAAACCTTTACGCAAAGCCTCTTTCACAATATTTACCGGACTCATCTGCAAATCGCCACAAGGAGAAAGAATGGTGTGAATATGTAAATCGGCTTTATAAGTGTTCATTGGCAAGGAATGGTATCAAAACGATATTAAAAATTCATTCTAAATAAAACAATTGTAAGACCTAACAAGTCTTACGAATTAACTTTAGTCGCATTAAGAGATATGCTGATTATTTAATAAAACAGACCTGTTGGGTCTATTTCTGTAAAAAGCCAAACAATTTTCCTGTTACCTCAAAGGTTTCCATTTCAGTACCTAGAACCGGAATACCTTCTTCGTTTGCTTTTTCAAGCATATCAGCATCGGGTTTTAAGCCTTTAACCAATATTACGGCACTAATATCACGCAATGATGCAATGGCCATAACATTTTTATGGGTTTGAAGCGTTATCCACACATTGCCATCACCCACATTTCCCATTACATCACTAAGTAAATCAGAAGTATAGCCTCCAGTTATTTCATTATCAATACCATCATTGCCTCCTATTACCGTAAGGTTAAGTTTTTTAACTATTTGTTGTACTTGCATTCTGTTAGATTTTTAGTGAATTATAGGCTATTAATTTTAAACTCCAAAATAAATTCGAGAACTGTTATTCAGGACTGCGCTTATTTTTTTCGTTTAATAATTGTTCCACGAACAATTTTTTCACCCCAAATTTTATCGATAATAGAAAAGGCTGTGTCCATATTGATTTCACCTTTTTTCATTAGAACTTTTTGAACAAAAACACAATGCGAAAGCGTAGCATCACCTTTTACAATATCTTCACTTAGGGCTCTACATGTGGGTGCTCCACATGCTCCACAATCGATACCTGGCAGGCGGTGTTGTATCCGTTCCGATTCTTCCATTTTAAGCATTGCCGTATGCATATCGGTATCCAACATCATCATTGATCGTGGTTCAATCTCGCCAACTTTCATTTCTTTCTCGAGATACGACTTATACTTAGCGATACCCGACGAAATTATTTTCCTTTTTTTCTCACTATTTCGCTCAATGCGTTTTTTTAGGCGTTCAACTACCAAAAAACGATTCTCTTTATTTAAAATACCTCCTGCACAGCCTTCTTTACAGGCTCTACACTCCAAATAATCAATACCACTAACCTCTTCATTTTCTATAATTTCAAGAAATTCCATAACGTTGGCTATTCCATCAACTGCTATAGTTCGCCCCTTTACTCTTGAAGCTTCGCCGTGCGTTAAGGACCACCTTAATTTATATGCATGGGTAACTGTTGGTTCGGGTATTATGCTGCTATTTGTATTTCCGTTTTTAATCTCTCGATATACTTTATTAAACAACTTGTTCAAATTAATTACCCCATCAACAAGCGATTTTTTAGCGCCCACCGGACTTTTAATAGCCGCTATTTTTGCAGCGCAAGGTGTTATGTAAAATAAACCTATATCCTCCTCAGGAATGCCTTCGTCTATTAGTTTTTTCTTATAAAAAGCAGCGGCAAAATCACTAGGCGTAACAAGCTTTAAAATATTATCGACTAATGAAGGATATTTTACCTGAACCAGCCTTACAATTGCCGGGCAAAATGACGAAATTATAGGTAGCTCATTGCCCTCCTTGTCTTGATATTCTAATATGGCATCATTTAAAACCCCAACGGCTCTTTCTAATTCGTAAACATGGGTAAAGCCTATTTGATGCATCACGCTATATACCTGGCTGGCCTTAATATTCTCAGGGAACTGCCCAACAAACACTGACGGAATAAGGGCTACACGGTATTTGAATTTATAAATATCATCAAAGCTATTGTCTTCAACATAAATGGCTTTTACCGGACAAACTCGCTCACATTCGCCGCAGTCAACACAAAGATTATCATCAATATTGGCTTTGCCATTCCATATACGAATAGCCTCAGTTGGGCAGGCGTTCATACAATGCGAGCAACCAATGCAAATATCTTCGTTTACTTTTAAAGCATGAAAAAAGAATCGTTCATCCATTTTTATATTCTTTAGTATTGATAACCAATACAAATAGTACACTGTAAATTTTGTAAAAATATGCTTTATTAAGATTTAATAAATCAGTTAAAATCATAAAAAAACTTGTCAAAATCAGTCTCCCATTATTTTTATCTTATTTCAATTTTGTAATTATCTCAAGCTCAGTACCAACTCCCACATCTGATTTTATATTAAGCTCGTCAGCATTTTTATTAATATTGGGCAATCCCATACCAGCACCAAATCCCATTTGTCGAACCTCGGCTGAAGCCGTTGAAAAACCTTCGGTCATCGCATTTTCGATGCTTTCAATTCCAGGTCCTTCGTCTTTAAGCACTACCCTAATTCTTTCAGTATTTATATCAACAATAATTTCACCGCGGTAGGCATGTGCTGCTACATTTACTTCAGCTTCGTACAAGGCAACAACCACCCTACGAGTAATTTTAGGATCGACATTTAGCTTTTTCAAGATCTTTTTCACCTGACTTGAAGCATTACCCGCATTGGTAAAATCGCCACCTTCAATACTATAATTTAACTGCATCATATTAATAGGCTGGTTTTATATTTTTTGCATATAAAATTCCTGAAACTTTAAATACACCAAAAGGTGATTCAATAATAACAATATTACTTTGATTTGCTAAATCAATCATTTCTTTCGAAACCTTTTTATTTCGTGCAATTAGCACACAATGAATGTCTGACATTTCAGCGGTGCGTATAGTTTGTAAATTATTTAATCCTGTAATTAACATGGCATCATCAATATCAAGTGTTAAAACATCACTCATTAAATCAGATGTTAATCCGAAATTAATCTCCCCCTCTAATTCAGACTGTGTAACAACAACCCCTTCAACAAGCTTTAAAATGGTCTCTAATTTCATTTAAGTTGGTTTTCGAAATAAGGCACAAATATACATTTTGAACTGAGAAGCTGTTTAAATTTTATCCATTAGTTTTATTATGCGCCTTTTTCACCAGTTTTTTGTTATTTTTTCCATACGTAGCTATGGCTTCCGAAACAAGTTCGGAACAGGTTATGTATCTCAAAAATGCCTAAATCTGTCAAAAAATGCTTTATAATAAATTCTAAAAACAAAACTTAAACAGCTTCTGATACAATAAAGCTTTGAATAAAAAATGTCCAAAACATCAAATCCCAAAAGTAACGTTCAAATTTAAAAAAGGGAGTTTTACAGTTTTGTCTATATTGAATTAACCGGCAATTGAACAATAAAGGTGGAGCCTGAATTTAACTCACTTACTACCTGAATGGTACCATTCAAATTACGAACAAATTCAGAACAGAGCATTAACCCAAGGCCTGTTCCTATTTCATCGGCTGTACCAGGAGTAGAATTATTGGCATCAATTTTAAAAAGTTTTTGCTGCTTTTCAGGAGATATTCCTACTCCAGAGTCAGATATTTCGACTATGGCTATTCCATTTTTTTGTCTCCCCTTAACTTGAATAACAGAATTATTATAAGAATATTTAATAGCATTTGAAATTAAATTTCGTACTATGGTACCCAACATAAATCCATCGGCATAAACAGCCAATGACTTCTCAATGTTAACTTTAATTTTTATTGATTTTTGTTCAGCAATAGCTTCAAAAGTTGGCAAAACTTCATTTAAAAAATCATGTAAAATGATACAACTCTTTTTAATTTTGAGAGCCCCTGTTTGAGACATCGCCCAATCGAGCAAGTTTTGCAATAACTTATAGGTGTTTTCAGATGTTTTAAGCATTTCATTAAGCAATTGCTCGAGCGATTCCTCTGAAAAATCTTTACGACTTTGAACCAGTAGCTGAGAAAAGCCAATGATGGTATTAAAAGGACTTTTCAAATCATGAGCTAGAATTGAGAAAAACCTGTCTTTAGTTTTTACAGCATCCTCCGCCTCATCTTTTGCTAGTTTCAAATTTGCATTTAAACTTGTTAATTCCTCATTCTGCTTACGCAAGTCTATTGTCTTACTCTCAATTACAGCTTCAAGTTTTTCTTTTTCTTTTGCATTTTTAGCCTTATTAAAACGAGTATATATCCATATTAATAGAAAAACAACCAGATAAATTATTGCTAGTATTTCAAGCCTTGTATACCATATTTTGTAAATGGAAAAATTGTATTCAAAAGGATCGCTCCACTTATAATGTCCTTTATTTTTAGCTCGAACCTTTAAATGATAGGAACCTTTTTCTAAATCGCTAAAAATAATATGATCTTGATAACCTTTAAAATCCTGCCATTTAGACGTTTTATCATCTTTATTTAAAGCATATTGATAATGTACATATTTAGCAGGATATACAGAAGTTGCAAATGCAAAATCGAGCAAACTATTTTGAACAAAATTATTTTCATCCAAAGTAGTTTTCAGTCCAGATTTTCCAAAAGAAGATACAATTGGCTTTGGAGTATTCGCTTCTCGGTTTTGAATTTTGCCTATAGCTAATCCAGATATCGTACCCGCCAATAAATCTCCTTCTAAGTTAAATTTTAAAGAACGAAAATGTACTGTTTTTGCTGGTAAACCATCGGCATTATCGTAAATTGTTGATGTTTCTGTTGAATATTTTATAATTCCATTGGAATTTGCAAACCAGATAGATTCATCGCTTGCCATAGCAAGAGCTGAAACCATTTCATTTGACATATCGTCAATATCAATTTGCGTTATACCATATTTACTCAACTCCCAAAGACCTAATTTAGTGGCCAGCAACAAGTGCTTGTTTGGCAATTCAATCAAATCATTAACCGACATGGTATTGTTATTATCAAGATTGACTGAAACACTTATATTTTCTATATTCTTTTTATTGTAATTATACTTAAATAAGTAATTTTCATTGCTTGTAGCTCCAATGTATAAATCACCATTTTTTGTAGCCTTTAACGATCGTATTCGATCATTACCTATCAATTCTGGTGTAAAATCTGTAATTGTGCCATTTCGCTCAATTTTTAATAACGTTTCCTTTCCTGTACGAGCTTGAATTATCCATAAATTAGATTCACGGTCAATTTCAAGATTATATATACCTTTTCCCTCGCTTGAAAAGTCTTTCACTTCAACTTCTCCACTAAAGTATTTGCAGATAAGTTTTCCATCATTGGTACCCATCCAAACCCCAAATTCATCAACTTCAAGTGAAATAACTAAACCCTTAGGTGGCGAATAGTATTTCGATATATTATTCTCACTTTCAACTATAAAAACATGATTTCCATTAGAGAAAAAATAGTTTCCATTGTATGCAATCCTAATATCTTGAATGTAATTGTGTGCTAAATCTTGATAAGGTTCTGAAAATACTAAATTACGATATAACATAATCCCCATATCAGTACCTAACCATACTTGACTTTGATCATCGATAATTATATCATTTACTACTTGATTTTCGGAGCCCTTCAACAATTCAAAATAATAACCTTTATCGTTTTCTTTTAATAAATAGGCTCCGGCTGTCCATGTGCCAACTACCATAGCGCCTTCATTTAAACGTTTAATTACCGATACTGAATGTGGAAAATCGAGGCGATATGATTCCTTCAAAAAAGATTTTTTATCAAATTTAATATGAACCATTCCATCTTCGCATCCCACTAAAAATTCAAATTTACTTACAGGTTTTACGGTGTAGATATCACGACCTTGATAATTCCAAGGCACCTGTTCAAACTTATTTTTCTTCTCATTCAACTGAAATAAATACCCTTTTTGAGACAGAACAAAAAGCTTACTTGAATCGACATAGAAAAATTGATAACTCCTGGAAAAATGATCAGTGTGGTTTTTATCAGCAAAACTATAGGTTTGTACTCGACTATTATGAATACGATAAACACTATGCAAATCAGCTATCCAAATTGAAGAATCTCTGCCTTCAAAAAGGCTTTTAGGGTAAACAAGATTAGGAAAATCTATGAGAGGATTAATTTCTCGAAAATAATCTGAAAATATACCCTCGTAGGTTTCTGTAATTTGAAGTAATCCGGCATCGACAGTTGTTAAAATACCATATTGTTTGCTTATTAATATGTTCTTGAAGTTATTTGAGAACATTGATGGAGTGGATAGATACTTATTATTCCGCCCCTCCATTTTAACCAATCCATCATCGGTGGCAACCCAAATAAACCCTAAAGAATCAATAGCAAATGATTTAATAAGATCGTTGGGCAGTCCATCTTCTTGATGATACCATTCAATTCTGGCATTTTGGGAATGCAAGGATATACCCCAACTAATTATAGAGGCTATAAAAAACAATTTTAAATACTCCATCAACCTTTAAAAGTACATAATTAACAGCATATTAATAGATTAGTAAAGTTGACATGGCTCATGAAAAATACTGACGAATATCATTTCGCTAGTAAAGCGTTGCTTTTATTGACTTAAAAATATTTTTTGCTGTAGTAATCGTTGCTAAATTTGTGAATAGTTTTCCATTAGCACCCGCATAATGTGAATGACCTATCGGATTAAGGTAATAATCCCCGTTTTTATCCATGTAAATTGTAACTGCATAAACAACTGCCGGTTGGCACGAAGTTTTGTAATCAAAATCATCGGGATACAAATTATTGTGCCAATAATCGTTCCAATCCCAAGGTTGATTGACTTCAAACAGCAAACGGAATTTACCTTTCAGAGGCTCATCAGTTTTTGTTTGCAAATTAAATGCTGCAATAGGCGTAGCGCCACTATAAGCGTCAGGTATAGTATTTTCTGGCGTTGGCAAATAAGTGCCATCATTGGCCATTATATTTCTCTTGTGCAAAAAGTATGGCAATGTGGCCGGTCGGCGAACTGCTCCTGGCTGACTTTGCCACAAGTGTTTATCCTTCTCACCATGAGCAAAAATACCCGTTGCTACAGATTTACTTACGTATAAAGTTTGAATAAAATTCTCATTCATATCTTCAATCCATACAGCCATTGTCGGATGATTATGACTTTTACCTGGGGTAAACTCTATTGATAAACCCGTACCCTTTCCATCGATGTTAGTTTTAACAATCTCAAAATTTGTTTTCGCTTTTTTATCGATCGATAAATTGGATGATGTCAACATAACCAATACCAAAACTAGAATAATCGCAGAAGAAGTATAAAAATTAAAGTTTTTCATTTTTTAAGGTATTATATTAGAATTCAATCATTATTCCCACTGTTGGAAGAACGGTACCTGACCCTTCAGTTATGATATAACGCATTTCATAGCGCTGCTGATTGATAGGATCATCAGGGTTTTGAATAATCTTTTGCCCATTTTCATCGGTAGCAACGGTTAAAATATCAGGTGTATTAACACTCGCATTCAATACATTTTGTACATCAAGGTATAACATAAGCGACCAATTATCGAAAAAGTAACTCTTATCAACCCTAAAATCGAGCTGATTATACATACCTAAACGTTCTTGATTAAACCGAGAATAATCGGAGTATGCTCTCGATTGGGCTTCCCACGCCGCTACATAGCTCGATTTCTCAACATCGTCGGGCGTAAAAGGGGCGCCACCTGTAAACCTATATTTGAAACCTAGATCCCAATTACGTTTAAAACTTTTTGTTGCCGTTAAATTAAATAAATGTTTGTTGTCCCATGCTGTAGGAATATATTTTGCTTCACTATCTTGAAATTCGCTACGCACCCATGTATATGAAAGCAATACATTGGCTCCCATTACATTTGTGTGTCTCAAATATAATTCAGCACCATACGATCGACCAACACCAATCGGTAAAATTTCTTCGTCGCCAAAGGTTCCAAAATCACCACCTTTACTTGAAATTGCAACACCGTCATTAACTGAGAAAGGGTAATCATCGTATGTTTTATAAAATCCTTCAACCGTTATTTTTGAGTTTTCGTTCGGTAAATACTCCACTCCCGATACTAAATGGTTTGACCCAATATATTTTACACCATTTGCCTTGTTAATTAATGTACCTGTTTCCCCTCCATAACCCAATGTAGTATAACTCGGTAATTGATAAAAGCGTCCGGTATTAAAATTCAGAGCCCATTTTTCATTTAACGGATAGCTTAAGGATAAACGAGGCGAAACTTGCTTAAGCACATTATTCATTTCGCTTGAATAATTATTGGCATCGGTGCGCACACCTAACGAAACAATTAATCGTTGATTAAAAACACTTTTACTTACTTGCCCAAAACCGCTCCATTTTACCAAATCAAGTTTGGTATTATAATTCACCAAAGCTAATCCATCATTCTGATAACGAAACTGGTACGTTTTATTTAAGTATTCAGCATATTCCATTCCTGCACCATATTTTATTTTTAAACCATTTGAACTTCGTATGGTGTTTTCATAGCGCAATTTAGTTTCAATTTCGTCCGATTTATAATCGAATATTTTTAAAGAATCCTCTTCAATATTGTTAAGATATTTATACGATTTATTATTCAAATGATTGCGACTAAGTATTACACTATGATACCCTTTTTCACGATAGTGTTTATAAACTCCACCAACAGTATAATTCCATTGCTCATTTACTGGCAAATAGCCCAAAATATAACGCTGCTCTTCCGTTTCGTTCGCATCAAGGTTCAATTCAAATTGATCTAAGGCCCCTAATCCAATGAAAGTAATTTCATTTTTATCATCAATGCGCGTTTTAATTTTAAACTGAGCATCATTGTAAGTTGGTAAAAAGGGTAAGCCAATTGCTGAAAATAAAAACTGAAGATACGACCGACGTACAGAAAAAACCATATTTGTCTTTTCACCTAAGGGCCCATCCATTGTTAATGCCAAATCAGATGCTCCTATTGTAGCACGAAATTTCATTTTCTCTTTATTCCCATCAATTTGCTTAAACTCAAGTACTGAGCTAAGTGCATTGCCATGATTTGCAGGAAAGGCACCTGAATAAAAATCAACTTCGCGAATAAAATCAACATTTATTATACCTACAGGCCCCCCAGATGCACCCTGGGTTGCGAAATGATTCAGATTTGGGATTTCAATACCATCAATATAAAAACGATTTTCACTTGGGCCACCACCTCTAACTATTACATCGTTGCGGAATGAAACGCCTCCTCCAACACCCGGAAGCGACTGTATAACCTTACTAATATCACGATTTCCTCCCGGATTTTTTTCAATTTCTGATATTCCTATACTCCGCATTGAAACCGGACTTTCCTCTTTTCGTTTAAAAGGTGATGCTTTAATATTTATTTCCTCAATATTTGTCGTCGATTCTCTCATTCCAATTTCTAAATAGGCCGTTTTTGCATTTGTAATCATTATATCAGATGAAACAACTGTCTGAAAACCTATCGATGAAACCTGAACCTTCACAAATCCGGGTTCCAAGCCAAAAAAGCTATACTTTCCATCTAAATCGGTAACCGAACCAATTGAAGTACCGTAAATAACAACATTCGCAAAAGGTACTGGCTCATTATTTATTGGATTAATTACTAAACCTTGCAAACTCCCTTGCTGGGCTGCCAAGCCTTGCCAGGTAAATGCTATTAGTAACATTGCTATCAATCTATTCATTAATTCTTATATTAAGTTTATAACGGTTTCATTGCTTTGAAGACATAAAAGTAGAATTATTGTTTTGGTATTAATATAATTAAAAACGATACAGTAATTTATATAATCTATGAGCAATCATAATTTAATTGAAATTACAAAATATTTAGAACCTTTTGAAAAAGAAACAAATGAGGTTTTTGATATGAGTAAATTTGCAATTTGGCTTGCTGATAATGCTGCAAAAAAACGCAAACAGTGAAAAATATAGAAGATCATAAAGATGCGATTAAGCAACAGTCATTAAATGTGTAATTAAGCATACTTATTGGTCGCATGTACAAATATGCAAGAGTTTACACCAAAAAAGTGCTGGCATCAACCCCATTAAACGGTTTTGCTGATTATAGTTTTATGGCTACATTAATGTTTCGTGAAAGCATGACTAAAAGGAAGATCTTGCAGTAATAGAAGAAAAATACATTGACTAATTGTATTACTAGGAATTTAGTGAAAAAACTTATAAATAGTACATTTTTATCAATGGAATATAGTCGACAGTCCTCAGTTCTCAGTCGGTAAATTGACTGAGAACTGATCCCGATAACTATCGGGAGAGAACTGTTGACCTGAAAATCTAAATATGTACATCTGATAAAAACACCCACTAAATTGGTAGTAGAACCTAATTAATTATCAATCTTCCAGGGTATCTATAAAATATTGGAAACGGTATTTAAAGTTATTTTTCAGCAACTTCGTAGGCAAAACATGCTGGCTTGCTAGCATTAATTCATTAGCTTTTTCTTTTCCTAAAAATAATTGAAATACAAAAGCTGGTATTTTAAGAGCTATTACAGCTTTTGTTTTGGTTTGAAGTTGTTTTGTAAAGTCCCACATGCTTAATGCGTTTGGAGCCACAGCATTAAAATCTCCGTGCCAATCTTCATTTATAATTGACTGGTAAATAGCACTTACTAAATCTTCAATGTGAATCCATGAAAAAATTTGCTTGCCATTACCAGGACAAACCGCTACACCCATATTGAAAACCTTTTTCATTTGATGCAACATTCCACTTTGTTGTGACAAAACGACACCAAAACGCAGCGTCACCTTTCTTAAACCTTTTATTTGTACCGCTTTAAAAACAGTCTCCCACTGCTTTACTACATTGGCTAAAAATCCAGATGCTCTTCCTGCATTGTTATCATCGCCAAAATATCCAATTGCTGACGCCTGAACCCAAACTTTGGGTTTATTGGGCATCAGTTTAACCAATTCTTCAATATTTTTAACCGAATTTACACGACTAGAAAGTATTTTATTCTTGTAATTTTTTGTCCATCGCTTTTCGCCAATATTAGCACCTACTAAATTTATAATAGCCTCGCAGCCTTTATTAGTGCCCAATAAAGCCTTCTCATTTCCTTCGGGCCATTTGTAAATAGCAACATTATGAGGAAAAACTTTTTTTGCCGTGGATATGTTTCGGGTTAGTATTTTAACGTCGTATCCTTTATCCATAAGATAGGGTACCAAAGCCTGCCCTACAAAGCCTGTTGCTCCTGCTATAAGTATTGATTTGTTTTGCATGAATAATAAACAATGAAAGGGCTAAATAGTTAAATTAAAATAGGCTATTTAATCTACCCAAAACTCCCAAACTTACCTTTTTGCAAAAATTTTATTGCTTTTTCTATCTCAACATTCATTACTTTATCATCTTTAATGAATTCAACAGAAAGACGGAACTGGCCCACAAAATCGAAAATATAGGGCGACGGACGAAGTGGTTTTCTAAACTCTAATGCTTGTGCAGCATTCATGAGCTCGATAGCTAAAATTCGCTCCACATTTTCAACAACCTTTAGAGCTTTTGTTGCTGCGTTGGCTCCCATACTTACGTGATCTTCTTGTCCGTTGCTAGAAACAATAGAGTCGATACTAGCAGGTGTACACAATTGCTTGTTTTGACTAACCACACCTGCAGCAGCATATTGCGGTATCATAAAACCTGAATTTACTCCGGGATTTGCCACTAAGTACTCGGGTAAACCACGGTCGCCAAGAATTAACTGTGCTGTTCTCCGTTCTGATATATTTCCCAATTCCGCCATTGCAATAGCCAAATAATCAAGGTTTAAGGCCAATGGTTGGCCATGAAAATTACCCCCAGAAAGCACTAAATCTTCATCGGGAAATATCGTTGGATTATCAGTTACTGAGTTTATTTCTATTTCAACAACGCTTGCAATATACTTTACTGAATCTTTAGTAGCACCATGCACTTGTGGTATACAGCGAAACGAATAGGGGTCTTGTATATGTTTTTTAGGCTGGGTCATAATTTCGCTACCCTTTAAAAGAGCTCGAATATTATTTGCTGTTTCAATTTGCCCTGGATGAGGTCGTATTTCATGCAATTGATAGGCAAATGGTTCAATAATTCCATCAAATGCCTCGAGCGATGTTGCACCAATAATATCGGCAAATTTTATTAAACGAAAGGTTTTCAATAAGGCATGTACCGCATGAGCACTCATAAATTGAGTTCCGTTTAGTAAAGCTAATCCCTCTTTCGATTTTAATTCAATGGCTTGCCAACCCAATTTTTCTAATACGGTTTCAGACTTTTGTTTTTCTCCCATATAATAAACTTCACCCATGCCAATTAAGGGGAGAAAAAGGTTTGCAAGCGGAGCCAAATCACCCGACGCACCTAGTGAGCCTAACTCAAAAACCACGGGAATAACATCATTGTTGTACATATCAACAATACGTTGTACTGTTTCAAGCTGCACGCCACTTTTACCAAGCGATAAGGCATGTGCTTTTAAAAGCATCATTAGCTTAATGATAGTATGGCTAACTTCATCGCCCATACCACAAGCATGAGACATTACAAGGTTTTTTTGCAATTGGCCAAGTTCATCGTTTGAAATTGTTTTATTGCACAGCGAACCAAAACCTGTTGAAATTCCATAAAGCGCTGTAGGATGGCTCTTCATCTTTTTGTCAAGGTATTCTCTACACTCAACAATAGCTTTCTTTGCCACATCAGAGAGCTCAAGCCTGTAGCCTCCCTCTGTAATCTCTTCGATTTTATCGAAGGTTAAATAATCTGGAGTTATATAATGCACTTTAGTCATTACTGTATATTTAATTATTAATAAACCTTGGTGTAAAAGAAAGCATATAAGCTTAAAATAATTGTATTGATGGGTATGATTTAGAGCAGACTTGCTGTAAAGCATTGTTTGAAAACTAAAAGTAATAAAACAAAATAAAAACGGGTGCTTTAAAAAACACCCGCTCAATTATAGTATTGTTTAAAAATATTATTTTAGCTTTTCAATTAACTGATCTACAGTTAATTTCTTCTGCTCTCCCTTTTCCATATCTTTTAGGGTGATGTGACCTGAACCTATTTCATCTTCACCAACCATAGCAACAAAAGGAATACTGCGGTTGTTGGCATAAGTCATCTGCTTTTTCATTTTTGCAGCATTCGGATAAATTTCGGTACTAATACCCACATCACGAAGTTGCTTTATAACGTTTAAACACCAAGCCTGCTCCTTTTCACCAAAGTTTACAAAAAACAACTTTGTTGTGGTAGCTGAATCTTTTGGGAATAAATCAAGCTGTTCCATTACATCGTAAATACGGTCGGCTCCAAACGAAATACCGACACCCGACATATCGGCCAAGCCAAAAATACCGGTTAAATCGTCGTAACGACCACCCCCTGTAATGGAGCCTATTTGCATATCAAGCGCTTTTATTTCAAATATTGCTCCGGTATAATAATTTAATCCACGAGCCAAGGTTAGATCAAGCTCAATTTCGGTTGTTACACCTAGTGGTTTTAAGTAAGAGAATACGGTTTCCATTTCTTCAATACCTTTTAAACCAATTTCAGAAGTTGCTAATACCGCTTTTATTTGCTCTAGTTTGGCAGCATTATCGCCCGACAGATTTAAAATAGGCTGTAATTTATCAACTGCTTGCTGCGGTAAACCTTTAGCCAACAATTCCTGATTTACTTTATCTAAGCCAATTTTATCAAGCTTATCAATGGCTACAGTGATGTCAATAATTTTATCGGGTTCACCAATAACTTCAGCAATACCCGAAAGTATTTTACGGTTATTCATTTTAACCAGCACATTAATATTTAGCTGTTTATAAACCTGATCAACTATTTGAATTAGCTCAACTTCGTTCAATAGAGAGTTAGAACCAATAACATCAACATCGCACTGATAAAATTCACGATAACGGCCTTTCTGTGGCTTGTCGGCACGCCAAACATTTTGAATTTGATAACGCTTAAACGGAAATTGAATATCGTTTTGATGTTGCACTACAAAACGTGCAAAAGGCACCGTTAAGTCGTAACGTAATCCTTTATCAGAGATTTGGTTTGTTGCTTTTATTGAATTTTTTTCAGCCAAAATTTGTTCATCAGCTTTGTTTAAAAAGTCGCCGGAATTTAATACTTTGAATAATAGCTTATCACCCTCTTCACCATATTTTCCCATAAGCGTCGATAGGTTTTCCATTGCGGGTGTTTCAATAGGTTGAAATCCATAAAGTTTAAATACAGACTTAATGGTATCGAAAATATAGTTGCGCTTTACCATTTCCGATGGTCCGAAATCGCGTGTACCTTTTGGTATTGATGGTTTTTGAGCCATGTTCTTTTTTCTTATTATTTCATTTCAATTAAACCTATTTCGAAAAATTGACTTTACTACAATAAACATAAAAGTAGGCAGTCTTCAGTTATCAGCCTGCTTACAGAAGACTGAAGACAATCATTTTCGAATTGTCGCAAAATTAGCTTTACACTTTAGATTTACCAAATATCTTTTCATTTGAATAAAAATTAGTTAATTGTTTGATTTTTAATCATATCCTCTTGCAGAGACGCTAAAAAAATAATTCGATACCCTCCGTAAGAGTTTCCTCTAAATATATATTGCAATTTTTATATTGATTTTTTACTTTGCAAGCGTAATTAAAACAAGCAAAATTACCTAATATGCAAAACATTCTAATAATAAATAGTGCCCCATTAACATTAGAGTTTATAAAACCTTTAGTTGAATTATTTACTAGCAAAAAAATTAAACATAAGCCAATTAGTTTTAATGAAATCCCCAAAAACTTAGATGATTTTAGCCACATAATTATTTCAGCATCGCCAAAGGGTGACGACATTATTCATGAACAGGTACCCATATACCAATGGATTAGAGAATACAATAAACCCATTTTAGGAAGTTGCCATGGACATCAACTTTTAGGTGTTTTATATGGGAGCAATATTATTATTGGCAAAGAGTGCGAGGAGGGTTTTTTAAATATCCGCAGCATTGAAAATGATCCTATATTTTCTGACATCCAATCTAGTATTGTAGTAGAGCAGCATCACGTTAAGTCCATTTCACTCCCAAATGATTTCAAACTACTCGCCAGCTCCGAAAAATGCAAGGTGCAACTAATGAAACATAAAGAAAAACCATTTTATGGATGTCAGTTTCATATTGAAAGCAGGCTTGATTTGGTGATGAATTTTGTTGAATTATCAAGTAATTAGATATTTGTTACTTTTACAGGCTGAACGCAAAATATAAACTTGTGAGAAAACTACTTTTTCTTTTTATAACTTTGCCCTTTCTAGGGCTAAGTCAAAATTTTGAATACGATGTACTTTTTGACGGAATAGGCGATAACCGTGAATTTTTTAGCGAAATAGCCATGCCGCAAACTATTTTAGGAACTCGTGGGGCTTTTGAAGTTGGATTAAGCATAGATGAACATCGCATTCGAGTTGGCGCCAGCAAGCTTTACGAATTTGGCAGTACTCCTGATTTTCAACCCACAAAACTTATACTTTATTACCAGTTTAAAAACGAATCGAATGAATTTTTAATGGGTAGTTTTGCCAGAAAAGACAAAATAGATTTTCCGCTAGCTATGCTTACCGATACCTTACAGTACTACCGCCCTAACATTGAGGGTATTTATAGTAATATTGAATGGAGCTGGGGTTATCAAAATGTTTTTGCCGATTGGACCAAAAGACAAACCGATACCATACGTGAAAATTTTACTATTGGTTTTTCTGGTGAAATATCTTTCAATAATATCTTTCTACAAAACTACCTTATTCTTTACCACGATGCCAATGCCCGTATTCAAAACCCAGGCGATCATATTAAAGACTACATGGGTGGAGCTTTGCAAATTGGTATTAGAACAAGCGAAGAGTCGCAGTTTAAAGCCTACATAAAAGCAGGAATTTTAAATTCGAATTATCGTGAACGAAATGTAAGCGATGGCTTTATTACCGGCAATAGCTTGTTTGCTGAAGTTTATGGAAAATATAAAAAGTATGGACTTAAAGCCACCCTATCAACTGGTGACAGTCATATTTTTGCTCAAGGCGATAAGTTTTACCATGCTAAAGATTATTTGCGTACGGATGTTTTATGGTATTTATTTGATCATGAGAATGTGAAAGGTGTATTTACCTACTCGTTTCACTTGCTAAATTGGAACGATATTGATCAGCAACAGCAGCTTTCAATTATTTACAAATTTGGTGCTTCGACTCCGCTCAGCAAAATTAAGCAGTAAGCATTATCTCTCGCAAAGAACGCAAAGATAAATTATTAAGAACGCAAAGTTTTTTTCTTGCAACTAATTCACTTTGTAAACTTCTAATAATAACCTACTTGTGTACTCCACTTGTAATAACATTGTACTGTTATTCTTGAATTACAATCTGGCCCTTGTGAAGCATTATATTCAAATCAAAAGAAGCGGCTATATCCTGAAACTCCTTTAATTGATTATTTTCTGATTGGATATTTACTTTTGCTCCAGGCTGAATATCAATCATTAAATCTCCTTTTACTATTGTAAGATTAAGGTTCTTTGATATTGTATCGCTTGGTAGCTTCATAAAAACATTGCCTTCTTCAACAAGCAGTGAATTCGACCAGCTTGTTTTGGTCGGAAATTCAATACTAATATCGTTTCTAACCTCGGTAAACCAACCCATATATTCGAATTCAAAAGTGCTTGTATCGGCCTCAACCCAATTCCAACGAATTTTACTATTGGGAAAACCAAAGGCACTTACTGAATACTTCACATTAAAATCGTTCGCAAAATCGACATTCACTGTTCCTTCGCTGATCTTTACATCAAGGTTTTCAATACCAATCTCATTTAAATCGGCTCTTTCAACTTTAAATTCACGATTCGAAATATAAGGCGTTGCCAAAAGTAATCCCACCGTAAGAATCGGCAAAACCATTCCCATTATTATGGTAACTATCTTGCCCTTTCTTTTTTGAGCTGCTTCATCAATGGCACTCATATCAATATCTTTATCAACCTTTAGCCAATAAAAACAGAATATTCCAGTTAGCCACACAAGTCCCGATGCCCACAACACATCGCTAGCAAAATGGCCACCGGCAATCATTCGGGCATAACCCACCAATAATCCGTAAAGGGTGCCGCCAATTAAAAATGCCCAAGCCCATCGCTTATATTTTTTACGTAAAAACAGAAAGGGAATCGCTAAATAAAAGGCTATCGATGCATGTCCACAAGGAAACGACTTGCCTTTTGTATCGCCTATTACCCAAACTTTTACAAAATCCTCTTTACCATCAAATTCGGTAATTTCGCGCGGACGCGGACGACCCCAGTGATCTTTAAAGGTGGCATTTACCAATACACCTGGCCCCAACACAATTACTAAAAGCATAAAATAAGCCGCTTTGCGCCACTTTATCAAATTGCGTTTCCAATACGAAACCGACACCAATACTAAAGCAAAAACGGCCACAAAATATCCTAAAAATATACTGTATTTATAAACAAAATCCCAAAAAGGCATAGCCATTAAAAACCAACCATTAACCGTGTTATAGTAAGGTTTTTGAAGAATAATATCTAAATCGAAAAATAAAAACGGAAGGGTTAACACTCCAAAAATTGAAATAAAAACCAATAAATCTCTCTTTAATGCCTTGTTCATATTGTCGTTCTATAATTCGCTCGTAAAAATAAAAGAATCTATACGAATTCAACTATAGAATCTTTAACAAATTGTAAATTAGTATGGAATTGACTGATATATTAACAATATGACCTATCTATTTACATATATTGGGATTAAAAGCAAACACGTTTTTTTAAAGTTTGCAGTATTACTTATGCTACTTTCTTTAATCCAAAACATTTTTTGTCAGAATAAAATTGACAACCCTGTATTTTTTAGAACCTCAGCTCATTACGGGTTTGTAAATTCACAGAACACAATATTAACAGAAGCTAATCCAAGAGGAATTGAATTTGAAGCCGGTAAAATTCTTCTTGATGAAAAATACTACGCTAATTGTAATTGTTTCTCTCAAGCCGGATTATCGTTAAAATACCACAATTTAGGAAACTCTAATGTTTTAGGAGAAGCCATCACTCTTGCTATTTTCGCTGAACCCTACATGGGATACAAGAACAAAATATTTGGATCAATAAAAGCAGGTACAGGAATTTCATATCTTACAAAAGTGTTCGATTCCATTTCAAATCCTGAAAATATATTTTTCAGTTCACCTGTTAGTTTTTATTTAGGATTGCAATTGGCTATTAATGTAAGAATTAGTAAAAAGTCGATAATTAGAACTGGTATAAGCTATAATCACATTTCGAATAGTGGTTTAAAAGAACCTAATAAAGGAATGAATTATCCCACATTTTCAATTGAATATCAGTATACTTTTAAACCGATAAATTTTCCTGAATATCCTAAAGAATCGGCGTATTTAGATAAGAAATGGAGCTCTCAATTAACAGGAGTCGTTTATCTGCAATCAATATTAGCAACCCAACAATACCAAACAATTAAAAAGTGGGTTTACGGCCTTGAGTTTTTTACTACACGAAGGTTATCAAATATTAATGGGTTGTTATTGGGAATCGAATCGTATTACGATAGAGCAGCAACTCAATCAAATATTGATCGAACCACAGATTATCCTGAAGCATGGATAAGTTTATCTATTGGAAATATGCTATTATTTGGCAAATTATCGTTCACGCAACAACTTTGCTATTCCATTACTAAACCACCCTATGATGAGAACCCATTTTTCCAGCGCTATACATTTTATTTTCGAATAAAAGAGCATATTAAATTAGGGGCATCCTTTAAAGCTCATAATCTAACTTCTGATCAAATGGACATTCGAATCGGTTGGGTATTAAATTAGATTATGTTAAAACAAATCTCAAAACGCAAGTGAATATGCTTCTTATGTTTCGAGATTTGATAATTAATTAGTCGTTTATAAGCTTTCTATATCGAATACGTTTCGGTCCTGCATCGCCCATGCGCTTTTTGCGATTTATTTCGTAATCGGAGTATGAACCTTCAAAATAATAGACCTGCGAATCGCCTTCAAAAGCTAGAATATGTGTTGCTACACGATCTAAAAACCAACGGTCGTGAGAAATAATAACAGCACAGCCGGCAAAATTCTCCAAGCCTTCTTCGAGGGCACGTAAAGTATTAATATCTATATCATTACCCGGTTCATCGAGTAGCAAAACATTGGCTTCCGATTTTAGGGCCATGGCTAAATGCAGTCGGTTACGTTCTCCACCCGATAAGGTAGCTGCCTTTTTCTCTTGGTCACCTCCAGCAAAATTAAAACGTGATAAATAAGCACGTGAATTAATAAACTTACCCCCTACTTTAATTTCATCGGTTCCTTCCGATACAATTTGGTAAATCGATTTGTCAGGATCAATGTCAGCATGGCTTTGATCAACATAACCAATTTTCACAGTTTCACCCACTGAAAATGATCCGGAGTCGGCCTTTTCATGCTCCATAATCATGCGGAACAAGGTAGTTTTACCTGCACCATTAGGACCAATTATTCCTACAATACCATTTCGTGGCAATACAAACTCTAGGTTATCGAATAGTAATTTTTCGCCAAAGGCCTTACCTACTCCATGAGCTTCTATTACTTTATCGCCTAAACGAGGCCCATTGGGTATAAATATCTCTAATTTCTGTTCTTTCTCTTTAGTATCTTCATTCAGAATTTTATCGTAGGCATTTAAACGTGCTTTACCTTTTGTCTGACGCGCTTTGGGAGACATTCTTGCCCATTCCAATTCTCGTTCCAGCGTTTTACGACGTTTACTTTCCGTTTTTTCTTCTTGCGCCAATCGTTTCGATTTTTGTTCTAACCAGGATGTGTAATTTCCTTTCCATGGAATGCCTTCGCCACGGTCAAGTTCTAAAATCCATCCGGCAACGTTATCTAAAAAGTAACGGTCGTGAGTAATCGCTATTACAGTCCCTTTATATTGCTGCAAATGCTGCTCAAGCCACTGAACAGACTCTGCATCAAGGTGGTTGGTAGGCTCATCAAGAAGCAAAACATCGGGTTCTTGCAAAAGCAAACGACAAAGTGCTACTCTACGGCGTTCTCCACCCGAAAGGTTTTCAATTTTCCAATCAGCTGGTGGGCAACGCAAAGCATCCATAGCGCGATCTAATTTACTATCTAATTCCCAAGCATTATGCTGATCGAGCAATTCGGTTAATTCTCCTTGGCGTTCAATCAGCTTGCTCATCTCATCGTCGCTCATGGGCTCGGCAAACTTCATATTCAGTTCTTCGTACTCTTTTAAAAGAGCAACAACCTCAGCAGTACCTTCCTCTACAATTTCACGTACCGTTTTATCATTATCAAGCTTAGGCTCTTGCTCAAGCATGCCTACAGAATATCCTGGAGAGAATACGACATCGCCCAGAAAGCTTTTTTCGGTACCTGCAATGATATTTAGCAAGGTTGACTTACCTGAACCATTTAAACCAATAATACCAATTTTGGCACCATAGAAAAATGACAGGTAAATGTTATTTAAAACTTTTTTTTGCGGTGGATAAGTTTTGCTCACCCCCACCATCGAAAATATAATCTTTTTATCGTCTGACATAATTGTAAATTTTGTGTTACAAAATTAGAAATTTCTATTGACCGTATAATGATTTAAAAATATAAAATACGATCAAACTAGTTATACTACTTTAAACCACTAAATATATAGCTATAAATAGGATTATTTTTTCCCCATTGGGGTTCCAGAATACTTTTTGTAATAAATTCAGGTTTATCAATCATTTCGCGACCAATCATTTCTTCAATGGTATTGTAAAATGGCAACGATGTTTTACCTACCAACAAAGGAGTTAAATCTATATTATCTTCCCACATACGGAAAATTTTAACAAACCCACTTAAATACAAATAATCTTTTGTAAAACCTCCACCTCGAAATATTCTGGTAACAATAGTAAAGGCATCATTTTCCTCTACATCGTAATCAGAAATTAAAATATTAAAGCAGTCTACAAAATCGGCACCACTACACATTAGGTCTACTACAATAACTCGTAAGGCTATTTTTTTTAATCTACTTAAGGTGATATTTCCACTCAAATATTCCGACAAAATTGCTAAGCCTTCCTGGGTCTCCGTATTTACAGGCAGTCCTAAATTGAATATTTTAAGTTTTTGATTACTGGAATTCATTGTGGTAACCATATGAACACCAATTTCATGTTCGGCCAATGCTTGCAATTCTTTTCGTTTAAATTTAGCATCGGGTTTGAAAAGAATTCGCTTTTTTGAATTCAGAACCATAATTTGAGAAATTACCTTCCTATTCAACTCAATTTTTGCTTCAATTCCGTAATTAAAAAGTACGTCCTTAAAAAATTCTATGGCCTCTTTTGCATCATACATGGGTTCTTTTTTAGCTTCCCCGGGCACATCGGGTAAATGCAAAATATACGATGCATTTATAAGATCTTTTTTTGATGGCCTTCCGAAATAGCGCAAAGAATTATACAAGAACTTGTTTGTATTAAGGGTGTAAATCATATCAATTTTATCGAAATAACTATTCACCACCATTTCATACATATACCTAATTGAAATATCTTGAATATTTTGCAGGCTAAGGCTATGTAACTTCTGCTTTAAGCTAAATGCATTTACTTTTATTGGACTATACTTGAAACTTGGAATTTGAGTATAATGTGATTTAAAAAATTTTCTTTTCTCCGAATCTGTATTTATTGGGTTAACAACGGCTAATAATTCAAATGATTTTAGAAGATTATAAATCTCTTTATCTAATTTTAACAGGCTTGAATCAACTGTTTTATCCAACAATTTGATGGTTGAAACATAGTGCCATTTTTCAAGTTTTTGGCTTGAAAAATTGGCATTATTTAATAGGGCCGTTTTTAGTCCTTGTTTTAATTGTCTAATAATTTTTGGATAGGCATCACCAGAAAGCTCATCACAATACACTTTTTTAATTTCGGTAGCAAGAACCAGTGTTTTGGAAAAATGAGTAGTTATGTATTCTAAATTATAGCCATTGCCAAAAAACACATCGTTTGTAGCCGCTCTGCTAACAACACCAGGAATAGAAATTTTACCCAATTCATTTACCCAATGATCAACCTCGTCACCAAACTTTTCAGTATCAATTTTTTGGGTTCCGATATTAAATAAAGGTACAGCTCTGTCCCAACGTTTATAATTGTATGAATGAATATCGTATACCGTACAACCATCAAATAAACTTTCAAGTTTTGAAACCAGTTCATGAATAATTTGATAGTAATTCGCATGCTTTTGTTTACTTACCTTTACCTCCTGGGGAGTGAGTTTTTTTTTCCATACTTTTTTACCCCATGCTTCTTCGTAAATACAATTGTCGGGGTTTCTATTTAGATCATACTCAAATCGTGAATCGAATGCTATAACTGTTATGGGCATTGACTTTATAAATGAGCCTGTAAATGGATCTTCTTCGTACCAGCGCTGATATTCATTTAATGCAATTTTTTGTTGAACGCTTGCTCTCAACTGACTCCCATTATGTATGGCCGTACAGAAAAAAGGTACATATTTGTTTATTTTTACCTTTAACGAGCCATCTAAAGTAAAGGCTTCAAAATGCTTTCTTTGTTCAATATTTTCTATTATTGCCCGAACACTAAGTTTACTAATTTTCATAAATATCTTCAGCCCTAAAGTTATCTTTCAGTTTTTTCTTCTCACGTATTACCTTTTCAAGATAATCGACTATGATTACCTGAAGTTTCGTATTATTCAAGCGGTTTATATCAGTTATTGTACCTGGGCTCATCACATTAATTTCAATTAGTTTTCCATTAATAATATCGAGCCCTGCATAATAAATACCGTCTTGAACTAATTTTTTACCAATTTTATCACACAAAATTTTATCGGCTTTGGTTAGCTTATATTTTTCAACCGAACCACCTGCCGAAATATTTGAACGCACATCGCCTTTGGCTGGCCTTCTTCGTAGAGCACCAATAGGTTTGCCATTGAGCATTAATATACGAACATCGCCTTCTTCAGCCCCTTCCACAAAGTCTTGCAAAATTACATAATTCGACTCGCCTTTAGTTTTATTTATATAAAATTCAAGTAACGATTTTATATTATGCATAGCCGCTTTTTCAATAACTATAACTCCACTTCCTCCAAAACCATCAAGAGGTTTTAATATCATTTTATCATTTTCAGATTCTTCAATTATTTGGAGCAAATAATCAATATTTTTTGAAACATGAGTAGCCGGAATAATCTCCCTATCAGGATCGCAATAGGATGCTGTATAAATTTTATTGTTTGCTTCACGTAACCCGTCAACTGCATTTATAATAAAGGTTTCATCTTTTATTGAATCTAAAAAATTAAGCACTAATGGATCCAGAGGTGGATTCGCGCGCATAAAAATAACATCGAATTCATTTAATGAATGCATGCCTAATTCAAATTCAATTGATCGGTAAAAAACGGGTATGCTTTTAGGTATTTTATCCTTCTTAACTATGGTTTTGCAATAGCTTAAAGTAATGCTATCGCGAATTGTAAGATTGCTCGTTTGGGTAATGGCAACATCAAATCCGCGACTGGTACATTCATGAATAATACGCATGGTTGAATCCTGTTTGGGAGTAACCCGCTCCCAAGGATACATAATAAAACAAATTTTCATGGAACTAATTACCTAAATATATCAAACTACTCTTCATAAATATCCTCAGCTCTAAAGTTTTCCTTCTTTTTTTTCTTTTCAGCAATTACTTTTTCGAGGTAATCTATAATTTTTATCTGAATTTTGGTATTATTAAGCCTGTTTATATCGGTTATTGTACCTGGGCTTAAAACATTTACTTCAATAAGTTTACCGCCTATAATATCAAGTCCGGCATAATAAATACCATCTTGAACTAATTTTTGTCCTATTTCATCGCAAAGAACTTTATCTGATTTGGTAAGCTTATATCGTTCAACGGTTCCTCCAGCCGAAATATTTGAACGAACATCGCCTTGAGCCGGTCTTCTACGCAAAGCCCCAATAGCTTTTCCATTTAGCATTAACACTCTAACATCACCATCTTCAGCCCCTTCAACATAATCTTGCAAAATCACATAATTCGATTCTCCTTTGGTTTTGCTGATGTAAAATTCGAGCAGCGATTTAATATTATGCATCGCCGTTTTTTCAATAACAATTACCCCACTTCCTCCATAACCATCAAGAGGTTTAAGAATCATTTTATCATTGTCTGATTCCTTAATCATCCTCATTAAATACTCAATATTTTTTGACACATGAGTTGCAGGTATCAGCTCTTTTTTAGGATCGTAATAGGCAGCCGTGTAAATTTTATTGTTGGCTTCTCTTAACCCATCCACTGCATTCATTATAAAAGTTTCATTTTTTATCGAATCTAAAAAGTTCAATACCAAAGGATCTAATGGTGGATTGTCGCGCATAAAAATTACATCGAACTCCCTTAAGTCACGCATGCTATTCTCAAATACAATTGATCGATGAAATGAAGTCATGCTTTTTGATACTTTTTCTTGTTTTTGTATTGTTCTACAGGAACTCAATGTTACACTATCTCTAATGGTAAGATTTTGTGTATAGGTTATAGCTACTTCAAAACCTCTTCTGGCACATTCATGTACTAACCTTATTGTTGAATCCTGCTTAGGATTCAAGCTTTCCCATGAATACATTATAAAACAAATTTTCATCCGGCTTTCTATATTTTCATTACATTTATTATTTATAACAAAAGTATTCTATATAATGTTATTTATTACATACCTAATTAAAAAAAAATCTGAATTACAATCTAAATGTGGTTCTACTACCAATTTTGTGGGTAATCAATATTTTTAACAAATGTTATCTCATTATTTTTTCTTTTTCTTGATAAAAAGAAACAAAAATCAACCGAAATTTCCGAATTATGATAATTTGATTCAGCTTAATTGTTTGACTATTCTATCTCATGGATGTGCAAACATTACAC
>JAQICC010000289.1 GCA_027858735.1 Salinivirgaceae bacterium | reverse complement strand
TACTCTTGCATTTCAACCAGTCATCCCGAGATTTCGGGACTCCTGATTTTCAATGCTGCGAAAGCCTCATTCTTGGAGCTTTCTTATCAGAGACCGAGTTTTCTTGCACGCACTAAATAAAAAATGTTTTTGCTAAATTAAAGAAAGAAAAATTTTATTACTGCACTTATTGATAAGACAATAATTATAATTCCACTTATTCTGTTTAGCATAAATATATTGCGTAATCTAAAACGTTTTCTAAAAATATTTACTACGTAAGTTAAAATAAACCACCATAGCGAAGCTCCTGAAAAAATACCGGCTACTAAAAAAAGATTGTGTCTAACACTATCGCTATCACTTAAAAGCCCAAGCATTGTAAAAGCAGCACCAAAAAAGATAATGGTTAGAGGATTGGAAATAGTTAAAAAGAAAACTGAAATATAATCGCGAATGGCGCCTCTTTTTTTACTGCTTGATCTATAATAACGGTATTGCTTTATGGGATTATTGAATATCATACGGAATCCTAAAAACAAAAGCACCAAGATTCCAATCACCTGAAATGCCATTTGATTTTTGCTTAGAAAATTGGTTATAAATGTAACACCAAATGCTGCCAATACAGCGTAGAAGGTATCAGCCGTTGCGGCGCCTAGCCCTGATAAAAAACCAAGCGCAAGACCTTTATTAACCGTTTTTTGCACACACAATACCCCGATTGGTCCCATAGGTGCAGAAACGATTATACCAACCAATAAGCCTTTAAGAAAAAATTCTAATGTGTACATTCCAAGTGCGAAATCATGCAGTATAAAATTAGATCAAAAGTAGGAATTTTTAATCAAAACTAAAGGGGCTGGCTAAAGAATTCTATATTTGTTTACTAAATTTAGTATTTCATTTTTAAGTTTACCATGCAACATCTTGAAGATTTTTTGAATTCAAAAGTTAAAAAATACAATTGCACTGATTTTATTGAGTTTGATCCGATTTCAATTCCACACAATTTTACTACTAAAAAAGACATAGAAATTTCAGGCTTTTTAACCGCTACCATAGCATGGGGAAACCGCAAAGCCATATTAAAATCAGCAAACCAGCTTATGCGCTGGATGGATAATTCGCCACATGATTTTATAATAAACCACACCGAAAATGATTTAAAGCCATTTAAAAATTTTGTATATCGCACTTTTAATGGAAAGGATTGCATATTTTTTTTAAAATCGTTGCATAATATCTACCAAAACCATAATGGTATAGAAAATGTATTTAATAATGGTTATATAATAAAAGAAAGTGTTGAAGATTCAATTGCCCATTTTAGAAATGTTTTTCTTTCAATTCCACATTTTGATAGAAGTACCAAACATATTGCAAATCCGGCAAAAGGTTCCTCGGCAAAACGAATAAATATGTTCCTTCGCTGGATGGTTAGAAAAGACAAAGCCGGAGTAGATTTTGGGATTTGGGACAAAATAAGAATGGCCGACCTATTGCTGCCTCTCGACGTACATACCGGCAATATGGCCCGCAAATTGGAATTACTGGAACGGAAATCAAACGATTGGAAAGCTGTTGACGAGGTCACAAATAATTTAAAAATATTTGATAAAAATGACCCTGTGAAATATGACTTTGCTCTTTTTGGATTAGGTGTTAACGGAGATTTTTAAGATGGCAAACAACTATTTCAAATTCAAACACTTCACAATCATCCAAGAAAAATCGGCCATGAAAGTGGGTACTGATGGTGTTTTATTAGGTGCTTGGGCTGATTGCACAAACACTACCAATATACTCGATATTGGCACCGGAACAGGATTAATTGCGCTTATGCTTGCACAAAGATCGGGTGGAAATATTGATGCTGTAGAAATAAATAAAGATGCTGCTGAAGAAGCAAAATTAAATATTGAAAGCAGTTCATGGTCTAACATAAACTTGCATTGTTGTTCCATTCAGGACTTTTCAATTGGTAGGAATGCTACTTATGACCTAATTGTTTCAAATCCTCCGTATTTTACACAATCGCAAAAAGCAACTACCGAGGCAAGAACCTATGCTAGACATAACGATAGCTTAAGCCCAGAAGCATTGTTTAATTCAGTTAATAATTTGCTTAAAAAGACGGGGAAATTCTGTGTTGTAATTCCTTCTGAGGACTTCGAGAACTGTTGCAATGTAGCTGCAAGTTTTCAACTTTACTGTACCAAAAAACTTTGCGTAAAACCAACTCCTTCAAAAGATACAAAACGTGTACTCCTTGAATTTAGGAAGACTAAGTTGAAAATATCCGTGGAGGTGCTAATTGTTGAAGATCGTGGCAGACATCAGTATTCTGATAACTATAAAGAATTGACTAAGGATTTCTATTTAGCATTTTAGAAAACCTCTATCTCTACCCTTCTATTTAATTGCTTACCTTCCTTTGTATTATTTTCTGCAATAGGTTGCGTATCGCCAAAGCCCTTAAATGACATTCTAAATTTTGAAATTCCTTTATTAAGCAAGTAATTCCGGACAGCTAAAGCTCGATTTTCAGAAAGTTGTTGGTTATGGTCAGCGGTTCCGGTATTGTCAGTATGACCGCAAATATTAATTTTATAATTCACCTTGCTTTTCATTTCAGCTGCCAACTGATCGAGTTCATAAAACGATTCTTCTAAAATTATGGCCTTATCAACATCGAAATATAGATTTTTAAGAACCCATTTTGTATCTCTGTTTAGCTCACCCTTAAAGGCTAATGGAACCTTATTGACTAAACCGTCACAATCCAATTGTAAGGTGTCATTGTATTCAATAACTTCAACATTGTCAATATAATAGTATGCCGAAGGAGTTGTGTGTTGTGTTTGCAACAAGTTTTCATCAATCACCTGATATTTCATTTGCTGATTTGAAAGAAAATTTCCTATAATCAGATAATTCTCATTCCCACTTGCCCTGAATGTTCCACAAACCTGAGTCCACTTCTCCTTATCGGCAATAATTAAATTGTTTTTATACTCCACTTGAGGTTTCACAGGATAGTTAGATTTTATACGAGAATTTAATGCCTCTGATGAGAAATACATTCCTAATCCGTTGCAGCAAATATTACAGCTTAAACCAAGCCTAATTTGCATCGAGGCAAAATACGCTACCCCTGTTTTCAAAGTATCAGTCAGTTGCACTCTTATATATTCTCGATAAGCAATTTGGTTACGATCAATCTGTTGCATACAGCAAATGATACCCATATATGCATCGCCATCATAAGCTTCAGCACTGCCAACCCAATTTAGTGGTACGCCACATTTATACGAGCAAGCATTAAAATAATCGGGTGAGCCAAGATTTGGTGAATCCCAAACAGATATAAAATTTGTAAGTTCAAACTAATTTCAGAGGGACAGAAAATAAAGATACATAAATTTCAACTACAAGATTTCAATTTCCAAATTAAGATAATAACATGAGATTGTTGATTTAAATATTACTAT
>JAQICC010000214.1 GCA_027858735.1 Salinivirgaceae bacterium | reverse complement strand
GGGAAGACTCGCCCGCTTCCGCTTTGTAATTCTCTCCTGGGAGAGATGCCCGCAGGGCAGAGAGGGAATTAAATAATCCATAAAAACCCGAAACTTGATTCTTGACTTAACACTAGTCTGCTATGGTGTCCTGCGGATTTTTAACTCTAAGCGATGCAAAAACCAATACTGTTAGATACACAAGCGAAATAATACCTATTAAATTATATGTTGATAAATAAGTAAGCGAAAAACTGAATAAGCTTGGAGCAAGGGCACTTGCAAACACCATCATACTCATAAGTTTTCCGGTTATGGCACCCAAATTCTTTCGCCCATAATACCTGGGCCAGGTAATTGCGTTTAAAGTGGCAAACATTCCTCCAAGTATTCCAACTCCGGCTACAAGCAAAATAATGCCAAATGGTGCCGATAAAAACACTAAGCCCATGGCCGATACTACGCCGCCAAAAAGCATGATAAAAAGAAAAATATGGAGTTTTATAAAATCGGTTAATACATTTCCAACTAATGAAAGTGATACAGATACTATTGAAATTGGGAGAAAAATAGCTACCGCTTCGTCCTTGGAATATCCGGCATTTTCAAAAATTGAAACAATATGAAAGGTAAGTCCAGTAACAAAAAAGCTGTAAAAAGATATGGTGAGAGAATACATCCAAAATGCCCTTGTTTTTAAAGTTTCGTTTAAAGTAAATTGCTTTCGAATTAAAGAGGGTATTTTATCTTTTTTCGAGTTTAATATTTCACCATCGGGCAGCAAGCCATGATTTTCAGGATTATCGCGAAAAAAGAGTAAGATAATTATCATTACCACAACTAACCCAGCGGCCATAAATAGCCAGGCGTGTTGCCATCCACGACCATCAATCAGTAGGCTAATCCATAATGGCGAAATAGAAAAGCCGAGAGATACTACCATACTACGTACCGCATTTACCCGTCCTCGTAGGTTATCGAACCATTTCATAATCATATTTCGTGATGACATGGTTAATACACCTTGACCAGTAAAGCGTATTAAGAAAAATAGGACAACCATAATGAAAAATGGGACTAACCAGTTTTGAGTTCCTAAAAGGCTTTTAATGGACGTGCTAATGGTAACTGATATTGCGCAAAGCAAAAGTGAAATAGCTAGCCCTAGGCTGGCAAATAAGGACAACCAGCGGGCTCCATATTTATCGAATAACTTACCTGCCTTACCCAATAAAAGTGAACTTAGTATGGTACCCAGCATATAGGCATTGCTAAATTGATCGCGATTTAACCCTAACGCATCTTTAACAGGATCGGTAAACGTAGAAATACCTACAGTTTGTCCTGGTAAACTGGCTAACACCCCAATTGTTCCAACCAAGGCAACAACATAGCCATAAAACACGGGTGACTTTTCAGGTTTTATAAAAGAAAATTTATTCGGATTTTGATGCATGCGCCTTCTATTGAGCTGCAAAGGTAACTTTTAAACCTTAATTCCAACAACGGTAATATCATCAATTTGCTCGTAATTGCCTTGCCATTTTTTAAGCGCTATTTCAAGCATCTGTTTTTGCTCATTGAGGTTAAGATGTGAATTTTGAAGTAATAAATTTTTGAATGTTTTTTTCATAAACTTTTTGCCAAATTCTCCTCCAAATTGGTCGTAATAACCATCAGAAAACAAGTAGATTTGATCTCCTTTTTTAATCTTGATTATATTGTTTGTAAATGACTTTTTCTCCTTAATATAAATACCAATTGGCATATTATCACCCTTGTATTCATCCAGTAAATTTGGCATATTGCCTTTTTCATTACGAATAATATACAAAGGATTGTTTGCACCTGCATATTGAATTTCCATGTTTTTGTAGTCAATTATTGCAAGAGCCATGTCCATACCATCTTTAACCAGGCTTGTATTGGTATATTGTCGTAATAGTGTTTTTACCTCATTGCGCATTTCATTAAGAACATCGGCTGCTTTCGGAATACTTTTTAAGTCGCCAACAATTTTATTTAAAAATACGGTCCCTAAAATACTCATAAAAGCTCCAGGGACACCATGGCCTGTGCAATCAACAACTGTTACCATTTTTAATTTAGCCTCTCCAATTTTAATTTCTTTAAACCAATAAAAGTCACCACTAACAATATCTTTAGGTTTAAATAAGATAAAACTGTCGGGAGCAACAGTATCTATTTCATTCGAAGCAGCAAGGACCACACTTTGAATCTTACTAGCATACTCAATACTTCCTGTAATTTCTTTTTTTTGTTCGTTAACAATAGCATTTTGTTTTTGCAAGCTATCACGCTGTCCCTTTATTGAACTATATTGTATTTCAAGTTCACTATTTTTTAATTGAATTTCGTTACTTTGATTATAAAGTAACACGTTTTGCTCTTTAATTTTTTGAGTTCTTTCATCAACCATTTTTTCAAGATTTATATTTGTGATCTCTAAACTTTGCGCCAATGACTCGGTTTTAACAAGTAATGACGAAAAACGGGCTGATAACATATACGATTGTGAGAAAATAAAGAAAATAAATCCGTAGGAAGTGACTAAGGCCGTATCTATAATACGGTTAGTATATAATATATCGTTTATTAAGGCGATCATTAAAACCAAAAAACCTATCAATAAAATAAAAGCCGATTGTTTTTTCTTAAGTAAAGCCTTAAACACAGCATACACAATGTACAATGATGCAACTACTATGTTAATTTGATAAAGTATTAGAAATTTGGTAAATATTGCAGGAGGAGTTATTAGAATTAGCAAACTAAAGAAGGTACTACCCCCAACTATAAATTTCAGAAAGAGCAATGAATATTCTTCGATAAAAAACTTATAAATAAAAAGTGAAAATGATAGGGTACCAAGCAGCAAAGTAAAATATTCAATTTTTATTAATATTGTCCAAGAAAAAGATGGGAAAAGGTCTAACAAGAATATTTCGTTTACCACAATTGTACGAAAAACAATAATTATACAAAACAGGCTAAAGTACAGTGTATAGTGAAAATTAAGGTTAAGTAGATACAACCCGAAATGGTAAATTGCAAAAATTAGTATACAGCCAATAATTAATATTGACATTTGAACGTCACGATTCCACGATTTAAGTATGTGAGATGCAGACCCCAATTTGCCAAAATTATCCCAAATACCTCCTTTAGAATAGTGGTAATTTGAGACTTGAAAAATTACTTCAACAGTATCGGTTTTTGGCGTAAAAGTAACCACTCCTGGGTTATAACCAGCTACAGCATTACTTTCATATAAACTAACTTTTCCTCCATGCTGAAGCTCTATTTCATCGACAATAAGCTTAAAGGCAGTACCAATGCTACCCAGTTTAAAGGCCATTTTTTGATTTGTATTGTTCAGTAAAATATTCATTCGGTAGGTAGCAGCTCCTTTTCCTGGCAATTTCTGCCCATCTATTTCATAATTAGTCCAAACCGAAGGAACCTCAATATATCGAATAGTGTCAAATTGTTGATTATCAAAATCGTTGGAAGAAAGTAATTGATTCCAATAAAACTCCCATTCACCACTAAATTTAACTTCTTGAAATTTATCTAAGTCTTGATTTCTAAGATCAAGTACTCCTTTAGTAATTTCAATATTTGTTAAACCTTTTGAAAAAATACTTAGAAAAAGAAATAGAAGGATAACACCTAACTTAAGTAAATGCATACTCTCATTGTTTAATTAAAGCAAAAGAAATCATTTTGAATTAGAATGAAAAACAATTAAACAGAATTAAATTAACCCATTATTAACAAGGTAGCAATGCTAATGAAAAAAACTGTTGTTATTAAATTTTAAATCCAACAATAGTAATATTATCGACCTGATTGTGGTTTTTACGCCATTCAAGATACGATTTTTCAAGTTTTGTTTTTTGCTCGCTTAACGATAAATGCGCATACTTAAGCAGTAATTTTTTAAAGGAACTCAAAGCAAGCTCGTCACCCAATTCTCCACCTATTTGCGAGTAATACCCATCGGTAAAAAGATATACTAAATCACCTTTGTGTACATTTACCGAATAATTGGTGAAATTTTGCCCTGTTATGGGAGAGCCTCCAATCGAAATTGAATCTCCGTAGAATTCTTCAATTTTAGAACTGTATTTTCCATTTTTATTTCGAATTACAAACATTGGACATTGGGCTCCAGCAAATTGAATAATTTGTAATTCTTCATCATAAATTGCACAAGCAACATCCATTCCATCTTTTAGAAATAAATCTTTTGATTGTTTATTCAAAAAGTTTTTAATTTCAGTACTAATATTCTCTAAAATATTAGCAGCTTGATTATTTGCATTAAGTTTTTTCACAGCTTTATCTAAAAACAAAGCCCCCATTATACTCATAAGTGCGCCGGAAACCCCTTGCCCTGTACAATCAACCACCGCAGCAATTTTAAGCTTTTTATTTGCCACCTTAATCTCTTTAAACCAATAAAAATCAGCACTTACAATGTCTTTGGCTTTAAACAAAACAAACCCTTCTTTACCCAAACTGCTAATATCATTATCGGAAAACAATACAGCACCTTGAATACTACTGGCATATTCTATACTACTTGTAATCTCCATTTTTTGCTTAAGAGCCAATTCGTTTTTCAATTGTAAATTATTGCGTTGAATCTTAATTGCATCGTTTTGCTCTTCCAGCTCTTTACTTTTCGAAAGAATTTTATTTCGCTGGTTTTTTAGTAAAACATTTTGTTCCTTAATTTTAGAGGTTCTTTTGTCGACAAGTTGTTCTAGATTTTTATTTGTTTTTTCGAGGCTAAAAGCTAACTTTTCGGTATTCGTTAATAATGAAGAAAATCTTACAGAAAGCATGTAAGCCTGAGAAAATACAAATGCCATAAATCCAAACGATGTTAAATACATGGTGAAAATTAACCTATTGGCATAAAGTATATCGTTTATAAGCGTAAATACAAAAATCACAAAGCCAACCAACAAAGTTAATGCCGATTGTCTTTTCATTTTCATAGCTTTTATTACTACACCAACAAGATATAACGATGGTAATAATAGACTTAATTGGTAAACGATGAGATACCTAGTGAAAACTGCAGGTGGAAAAGAAAATACAAATAGGGTTAACAAGCTATTTACGGTTAAAATAACAATGAGAATACTTTTGGGAAACTCTTCTGTAAAAAATTTATAAATAAATGTGCAAAATATCATTGTTCCCACCATTAGGGTTGAATACTCTATTTTTACTAAAATATTCCAATCGAAATTGGGAAAAACTTGAAGCAAGAAAATCTCGTCGACAACTAAAATTCTGACAACTACATTTATACAGAACAGAAAGAAATAAATTGTATATCTAAAATTCTTATTTAAAATATAAAGTCCCAAATGGTAGAATGCAAAAATAACGATGCTCCCAATTAGAAATAGCGATAATTGAATTTCTCTATTCCATGCTTGAGTAATGGTTGCCGCCGCACCTAGAGAATAAACATTACTCCATAAGCCTGCTTTGCAATAATGGTAATTCGATACATGTATAAGAACCTCAATAGTATCATTTTTAGGGCTAAAAAAAGCAACTCCAGGATTGTATGCCGGGATGGCTTCATTTTCAACTAAACTTACATTGCCAGCCTTGTATATTTCAACGCCATCAATAATTAATTTGAATGCTGTACCCACACTACCCATTTTCAAGGCCATTTCTCCTGGTAAGGAATCAAGCAATACTTGCATACGATAGGTAGCTGCTCCATTTGCAGGCAGTTCTTTACCCTTATATTTAAATGTGCTCCATAAAGCTGGAACACTTATATATTTAACCGAATCGGGATTTATGCTTGAAAAATCGGCTGAAAAAAGAAGTTTATTCCAATAAAATTCCCATTCACCATTAAGCTTAATCTCCCTATTGTCTTGCAGTATCCCTCCCCTTAAGTCGAGTATCCCATTCTGAACCTTAACATTTTCAAATGTTTTGCCTGAAACACCAAGAAATAAAAAAATAAAAGCAAAAATGAGCCTTACTTTGTATATATATGAGTTCATTATTAACAAGCTACAAAAGAAGCTAAAATGCCCCATAAATGAAAAATATTTTTATTAAATATTTTTTAGTAACTATTTACTCTACCTTATACATACATCATGCAACTTGTTTCAAATCAATCAATTGTTTTTTAAGTAATAAAACCGGCCTTCACTGCACAGCGTTGCTAACTTAATGTATTTTTATAATAGAAAAAAGCTCGCTTGTTGGAGGACTGAATAATTCATGCATTTAGTTTTGATGTAGATGTAAAGCCTCCCGAATTTACTTAGGGAGCGTCGGAATCCGCAGACATATATATCAAGGCTTTTGCAACCAGCCTCGCCGGCAGGCAGGCGAAACAGTACCTGTTACGCAATAGCGGAATGCATTAAAATAAACGCACTCAGAAATTTTGCTAATAATTATTTTATATTATTATATTGCCTTATGAAATTAATAATCAGAATATTAAATCAATTTTTAAAAAATGTGAATTAATAAAGTTACAGAAAAGTACTTCAACAATTAATTAGTTATACACGCAACCCGATTACTGTAATATCATCAATTTGTTCGTGATTACCTCTCCATTGAAACAATACTTGATCGAGCATTAATTTCTGTCTACTTAAAGGAAGGTGGGCATTTTTCAACAAGGTTGCTCTAAAGTTTTTCTTATTAAATTTACTTCCATTTTCACCACCAAATTGATCGTAATACCCATCAGAAAATAAATACACTAAATCACCCTTGCTTACATCAATTACATGATTGGTAAAAGACTCTTTTTCTTTTATATAAATACCAATTGGCATGCGGTCACCTTTATATTCTTCAATATTTGTTGCTGGTGTTCCATTAATATTTCGAATGATATATAAAGGATTATGAGCTCCTGCAAATTGAATTTTCATTGTTTCACAATCAATAATGCCAAGAGCCATATTCATGCCATCTTTAACCAGTTTTGTGCCTGCATTTTGCTGTAATAGAGCTTTTACTTCATTACGCATTTTATTAAGAATTTCTGATGCCTTAATTTCATGTTTAAATTCGGTAACAATTTTGTTTAAAAACAAGGCTCCCAAAATACTCATAAATGCACCAGGCACTCCATGACCAGTACAATCGACCACTGTAAAAAGTTTAATTTTTTTGCCGTTTAGCTTAATTTCTTTAAACCAATAAAAATCGCCACTTACAATATCTTTAGGATGAAAAAGAATAAAACTATCGGGTGCAACTGCATCAATTTCATTAGCCGTATCAATTACAGCACTTTGAATTCTGCTGGCATATTCAATACTACTTGTTATCTGTTTCTTTTGTCGGCTCACTATTTCATTTTGCATTTGTAAATTATCTCGTTGCGACTTTATCTCATCATTAACCTGCTCCAGCTCATCGTTTTTTATTTGAATCACATTACCTTTTTCAATCAACAATCCATTTTGTTCTTGAATTTTCGAGGTGCGTTTCTCAACCAATTTCTCAAGATTTTCATTTGTAGCCTCAAGCCTTTTTGCCAAAGATTCAGTTCTTACAAACAATGACGAAAATCGTGCAGAAAGCATGTAGGCTTGTGAAAATATAAAAAACAAGAATCCAAACGAAGTTAAAAACATGGTATTAATAACTTTATTGGAATAAAGTATATCGTTAACTACGGTAAACATTAAAACGAGAAACCCAATCAGTAAAATAAATGCTGAGGGTTTTTTTCTAATTAAGGCCTTTATAACCACAACTATTATATACACAGCAGCCAAAATAATATTTAGCTGAATTACTAATAATTGCTTTGTGAAAAATGAAGGGGGCGTAAGCAAAACCATAATGGCTGCTATGGAATTTAGAGCCACTATTAACTTTAGAAACTTATAGGAATATTCTTCTATAAAGAATTTATAAATAAATAATGAGAAGAAAATAATCCCTGCAGGAATTGTAAAATATTCAAGTTTAATTAAAACAATCCAATTGAAATTTGGAAAAAGATCGAGTACAAATATTTCGTTAACCACTAATGTTCTAACAATTACAGTAAGGCAAAAAAGACTAAAATATAGTGTGTAACGAAAGTTTCTATTTAGAAAATATAATCCTAAATGATACAATGCAAATATAAAAATACATCCAATAAGTACTAACGATAATTGGATTTCTCTATTCCATGATTTTAAAATATGATTAGCACTTCCTATTTTGCTATAATTATTCCACAATCCACCTTTTGAATAATGGTAATTCGATATCTGAAAAATTACTTCAACAGTATCTGATGATGGTTTGAACGTTACTACACCAGGATGGTAACCTGGAACAGCACCATCATTTACCAAACTTACATTTCCAGCACTACGAATTTCCTTACCATCTACAATTAGTCTAAAGGCAGTACCAATGCTTCCAAGCTTAATGGCCAATTCAGGCGAAGGATAATCGACTAAAATATGCATTCGGTATGTTGCAGCACCAAAACGGGGTAGGTTTTCGCCATTAATCTCAAATGAATTCCAAACAGAGGGAACTGGTACATATTTGGACATAGCAACTGTATTCTTCGAAAAGTCAGATGGAGTTAATAGTTGATTCCAATAAAATTCCCAATCACCGGAAAATTCAATATCCTTTAGATTATTAATATCCTGACCTTTAAGATCAAGTATTCCTTTCTTAATTGTTGCCTTTTCTGATGCGCTCAAAACATTACAACAACTTAACAAGAAAGCTACAACAATAACAAATTTTAAATAGTGCATTTTTAACCTTTTTATAACTGCAAAAGAAATAAAACAGAAAGACAACATTAAAATACATCACATAAAATTATGAACCTTTTAATAACAATTCCGTACCAACCTTCGCATCCTATTTATTTAATGCATAATACGTAGATTAGAACAGATAGTTTGATTTATCGAGGAGAGGGTGAAAGGAGTTTCGATTTTATTGGATTTACCCACTACCTTGGCAAAAGCCAATAGGGAAAATTAGTATTGAAAAGAAAAATAAGTAGCAAACAACAAGACTAAAACATTTGGTTCTACTACTAATTTTGTGGGTAAGGTTAAAATTATATGAGTTTTTAAGTATGAAGTTCTCAGTCTTCAGTAAACTTGACGTACTGAGAACGGCCTACTATATTTCACTTAAAACATACGCTTTGTAAAATTATTTTCCACTAAATTCGTAGTAATACCAAAGATTTATAGAAACTTAAGTATCTGCAATGGAATTGCAGGGTTTTAACTGTTAATTAGATAATAAAGATTTATCTTTACATCAATAAACGTTACTTTGTAAAACGAACTATTTAATATTTAATATCATGGCAAAATCGCAAGACGCAAAAAAGAATGTAAAAAAAGAAGCCGTAAAATCTACAAAGGAAAAAAAGGCTGAGAAAAGAGAGAAAAAAGCTAAAAGAGGATAAATTTTATAGCAATAACAAAGTTTTAAATACACTAGCAAAACAATGCCTTTGCTAATAATATTTTACTTTGAGTTAAAATAATAAAAGGCTGTAATTGAAACAATTAAAGCCTTTTATTGGCAATTTTGAGATTTGTTAGTTTTTAATAAGTTTCAATGTTTGCTCACTATCAATCTTAATAAAATACTCCCAAAACTACATCATCACTCCCTTCCCGTAAAAGTTTCATCCATTTTTTGTATTTATAATTACTCTAGTGTTAAGTCAAGAATCAAGTTTCGGGTTTTTATGGATTATTTAATTCCCTCTCTGCCCTGCGGGCATCTCTCCCAGGAGAGAATTACAAAGCGGAAGCGGGCGAGTATTCCCCTG
>JAQICC010000119.1 GCA_027858735.1 Salinivirgaceae bacterium | reverse complement strand
GCAGCCTGTATAGTTACGTCCTCTCCAACAGTATAATTTCCGGCTCCAACTAACTCGCCGCTACCGAAAGGATTAACAACCAAATTCAGATTAACTTTCTGAAATTCGTTTCCGGTATCACCCCCATCGGTAACAGACCATCCAAGGCTATCTATCAGATATTGTCTTTTTTCCGCAGGCAATCCTAGATCATACTGACTATTGCCGCCGTGGAAGATTACACCTGTTTTTAAATCAAGATTAGGCCAGAGCGTAAGCAAATTATTATAATAGTCTGTTGAAAGCTGGCAACCAAAAAGAAAATATTTAAAATTATTAACCTTGCTCACATCCCAGTTACTGATATCCTGATTAAAAGAAGATGCTCCCTTAAACATATAACCCATATTGGTAACACTACTCACATCCCAGCTGCCAATATCCTGATTAAAAGAAGATGCTCCATTAAACAAATTCCCCATATCGGTAACACCGCTTACATCCCAGCTGCCAATATCCTGGTTAAAGGAGGTGGCGTTGAAAAACATCCCGTACATACTAGTAACATTACTCACATCCCAGCTGCCAATATCCCGGTTAAAGGAGGAAGCCCCGTAAAACAAATAACCCATATTGGTAACATTACTTACATCCCAGCTGCCAATATCCTGATTAAAAGAAGTTTCCCTAAACATTTCGTACATATTTGTTACATTACCCACATCCCAACTACCAATAGCCTGGTTAAAGGAGGAAGCTCCTGAAAACATTTGACTCATACTATTAACATTGCTCACATCCCAGGTGTCAATAGCCTGGTTAAAAGAAGATGCTCCATTAAACAAATTCCCCATATCGGTAACACCGCTTACATCCCAACTACCAATATCCTGGTTAAAGGAGGAAGCTCCTGCAAACATCAAAGACATGTTTTCAACCTGGCTAACATCCCAATTGCCAATATCCTGATTGAACGGAGTTTCATAAAACATCTGGCTCATATCGGTGATATTAACCGAAGCGGTATCAAGGAAATCTTCGTGCCAGAATTCGCCCACATGTGTATAAGCAAACATCTGTTTGGTGCTGGTAATCCCATTCACTCCTGCAAAAACAGGGCTTATTCCGGTAAGCATTTCGGCATATTTTTTATCGGAATATTCTCCGGTATAAAAAGCAATCCGTTCAGCCTTCCCTTTTACTTTAACAATCCACTCGCCTTCCTCTCCATAGTCATGATATGGGACAAAGTAACCACTACAGGTATCCGAATTTTCTTCGTCCCATCTTACTATCAAATCTTCTGCACCATCTACAACAAATTTGTAATCAGTTTGCCCTTCAGTTGTTTCTATGGCGAAATAGAAATATCCTGCTTCTAATTCAGCCTTTTTGAAGTTAGCGGTAAGCGTTACATCCCCGCGAGGCATAGTAAAGTTTGTAATAGCCGTATCAATATCCTCAATACTTCCGCTTGCCGGAGTTTGCCAACTGTCAAATTCGTAAAACGGATTGGCTATAGCTGTAAGGGGAACCTGCTCGCCTCCGACATACTCTCCTGCCCCTTCGAAAAAACCTGTTCCGCCAGGTTCGTCGGTAAATGAAAGCGTATACTTTTCAAATCCCCCATCGGTAAAATGCCAGTTATAAGTATCAATAATCGATTGTTTGGCATCTGCAGGAGCTCCTGCATCATACTTACTATCTCCGCCATAAAAAGTAACATTGTTTTGTAAAGTTAGTGATGACCATTGTGAAAGCAGGTTATTATAGTATTCTGTTGAAAGTTTTACATTAATAAGAAAATTGGTGAAATTGGTTACGTTTGAAACATCCCAGCTACCAATAGCCTGATTAAAGGAGGAAGCTCCGTAAAACATACGACTCATACGATTAACATTGCTCACATCCCAGCTGCTAATATCTTGGTTAAAAGAGGTGGTGTTATAAAACATACCAGACATGTCAGTAACACTACTTACATCCCAACTGCTAATATCCTGATCAAAAGCAGTAGCCCCATCAAACATCTGCCTCATAGTGGTAATATTACTAACATCCCAGCTACCAATATCCTGATTAAAAGAAGAAGCCCCTTCAAACATCTGACCCATATTAGTAACATTACTCACAACCCAGCTACCAATATCCTGGTTAAAAGAAGAAGCTCCATAAAACAAATACCCCATATCGGTAACATTAACAGAAGCTTCATCGAAAAAGTTTTCGCAGGTAAATTGTTCTACCTTAGTATACATAAACATTTGATGTGCACTGGTAATCCCGGTAACACCATCGGAAACTGGTGTAAGTATATCTTTAAGATTTCCGGCATAACTGTTAAAAAAAGCAATTCGGCCAGCCTTGCCTTTAACTTTAATGGTCCATTCCCCTGCTTCACCGAAATCGTGCGTAGGATTAACATCTCCTTCATATACTCCAATACTGTCCTCCTCCCAGTAAATCCATAAATCATCGGCTCCATCAACAACAAAAGTATAATCTGTTTGCTCTTCGGTGGTTTCGATAACAAAATCAAAAGTATTCTTCTCTTCAGGATATTCATCAAAATTGGCAGTTACCACCACATGATCTGATGGCATGGTAAAATTGGTTTCTGTTGTATCGGAATTTTCTATTGTCCCTGCAGGGGCTTCCCAATTTACAAAACGATAAAATGGATTGGGCACTGCAGTAATGGGCACCACATCTCCGGGGTTATAATTTCCTGCACCTGTAAATTCCCCGGCACCGGCCGGATTTGCATTGAACGCCAGGTTAATCTTCGAAAATTCATTTCCTGTATCACCCCCATCGGTAATATTCCAACCCAACTCATCAATTAAATACTGCCTTTTATCAGCCGGTAACCCTAAGTCGTACTGACTATTGCCGCCGTGGAAGGTTACGCCTGTTTTTAAATCAAGATTAGGCCAAAGCGTAAGCAAATTATTATAGTAGTCTGTTGAAAGCTGGCAACCAAAAAGAAAATTAGAAAAATTATTAACCTTGCTCACATCCCAGTTACTGATATCCTGATTAAAGGAGGTGGCGTTGTAAAACATCCCGTTCATGTTGATAACCTGACCTACATTCCAGCCGGATATATTCTGGTTAAATGACGATGCATTGTAAAACAAATTCCCCATATCGGTAACACCGCTAACATCCCAGCTACCAATATCCTGGTTAAAAGACGATGCATTGTAAAACATAGAACTCATAGTTGTAACATTACTCACATCCCAACTACCAATAGCCTGGTTAAAGGAGGCGGTGTTATAAAACATACCAGACATATCAGTAACACTACTTACATCCCAGCTACCAATAGCCTGATTAAAAGAAGTTTCCCTAAACATATCTTTCATGTTTGTAACATCACTCACATCCCAGCTACCAATATCCTGGTTAAAGGAGGTGGCGTTATAAAACATAGCACTCATATTCGCAACATTACTCACATCCCAGCTGCTAATATCCTGATCAAAAGCAGTAGCCCCTTCAAACATCAGACTCATAGTGGTAACACTGCTTACATCCCAGTTGCTGATATCTTGATTAAAGGGAGTTCCCTGAAACATATCTTTCATGTTTGTAACATTACTCACATCCCAGCTACCAATATCCTGATTAAAAGCGGAAGCATTCAAAAACATATCTTCCATTGTAGTAACATTGCTCACATCCCAGCTACTAATATCCCGGTTAAAAGAAGTAGCCCCTGTAAACATTTCGCTCATATCCGTAATATTACCTGAAATAGAGTTAAGGAAACCTTCATACCAAAATTCACCTACATTGGTATAAGCAAACATTTGGTTGGCACTGGTAATGCCTCTTACTCCTTCGGCAAGTGAAGTTATTTCGGTAAGCATCTCTGCATACTGTTTTTCTGAGGTATTTCCTGTATAAAAGGCAATTCTTCCGGCCTGTCCTTTTACCTGAATAATCCACTCGCCGGCCTGTCCAAAGTCAAAAGCAGGTTGTACATCGCCATTATAAATCATGGTATCATTTTCTGTCCATACAATTTCCAGGTCTACGGCATTATCCACCACAAATTTATAATCGGTTTTCTCAGAAGTTGTTTCAATAACAAAATAAAAATAACCCGGTTCTAATGCAGTATTTTCAAAGTGAGCAATAAGAGTATCTTTCCCGGCAGGCATGGTATAATCAAAAGCGGCATCCGTACTTACTACATTATTTTCTGTATCGGTCCAGTTTACAAAATCGTAATAAAGGTGTGGTGTGGCATTTAATGATATTGTAGCACCTTCATCATAAAATCCGGTTCCTGTAACCGTGCCTACATCATCAGGTTCAGCAATCAATATAAAATTTGCAGGATATTCATATGCTCCCATATCCACTGCAGCTTCATTTAGTACAGCAATTCGTTGGTTACCATCAAGTCCGGTAGTTACATCTTCGGCAACACCACCTTTTTCAAAAGGGGTGTTACTACCAACATCGATACACGGTGACTCTTTCTGCAGGCGGTAATCACTACCAACTGTCATAAAAAAAGGATCTTCGCTTATATTACCATTGCTCCCTGCGTAGCCTGCCTGCTCTATACAGCTATTTGAAAGGCTGGTACCCCCTGAGTTTGTTCCAATAATATCTTCGGTTTCATTACCCCATAGAATACAATTTTCAGCTGTAGATGTAACCCCGCGGCTATGAATTGTACCACAACCAGCTGGCCCACTATTTTCGGAAAAAGTACAGTTAATAATTTTTGATGTTGACCCTCCTCCCCAGTTGTATATAGCAGCACCAAAGGTATCATCAGCAGAATTACCTACAAATAAACAATTGATAATGTAAGCCGGTGTGCTATGATTTGAAATGGCTCCACTAGCCAATGTTGCGGTATTATTCTTAAATATACAATTAACAATGGTATTGGCATTTATGCAATGGTCGTTTTCTAAAGCACCCCCCTGACCAGCATGGTTGTTAATAAAAATACAGTTCTCTATTCGTATAAATCCTGCAGTATTTAACATCCCGCCACCCATTTCATTGGTTGCGCCAATGGCATTTCCCCGGGTAATGGTAAAACCGTCGAGTGTACCCCCTTCATGTGCTCCAAGCACCACATGATAGGAATTATCCGTACTATCGCCAACGGTTCCAATATCGCCACTAAGGATGGCCTCGTTGGTTCTCCAGTCGCGCTCTTCCCGGCTGGTTTCGGTTCCATCAAACCCTCCATATAAGCCAAGTTCCTGAAGTAAAACAAATGATTCACTCCGATCTGTTGTACCAGTAGGTTTATACGTTCCGGCAGCAACCCACACTTCATCATCTACAGCTGCAGTAGTAAGCGCATCCTGTAAATCGGTATATGCATCTGTCCAGCTGGTTCCATCATTAGAACCACTAGCACTTTGGTTTACGTAAATGACGGTCTGTGAATGTAGTTGAAAAGACATAAACAGAAAAAATGAAATACAAAATAAAAGGGTAAATTTTCTCATGGTGAATATAGTTTAAGGTAACTGGAAAAAAACAATTCCTTTGAACTCGGATGTTCAACTCGTGTTTTTAATGAATCTAAAAACTTACAAAACGGTCTTTGGTCTTTCTGAAATATTATCAAAGTTAACAACATCTTTTACGATTTTCCAAAAAAAAATGTGCTTTTCAGAAACTGCAATATTGTAATTATGTGTAAAATCACTAAAAGCCTCATTTAAGGTTAGCTTTATTATATCAGCGTTACTGAATGGGTTAATACTATAAAATTAAACGGTTTATGAATTATTGTATCTCCGTTTTCATATCGAACTGTCTTTATAAGTTGCCAAGTTCCAGTCAAACTGTCAACCAACACGAAACTTTCATTTCTGCGTCAAGGTCAATTTTAATTTCTTCCCCGTCTTCTTTAACCGTCTTTTCAAAAGCCAGATTGAACACGAAAAAAGTCGTCACGAAGGTTGTCAATATTTTGTTCTATGTCTGTCACATACAATGCCTGCAAATTGAGATAGAATAGCAGATTACTCCAGAAAAATCGCTTTTAACTTTTCAATATTTTCATTCTATATTCAATGTCGTTTAGTTAGTGAAATGTCATAATCGTTTGTAGTTTATACTGTAAGGTTCTATTTGTCGATGTTTTCGTTCGTTTTTTCAGGCAGCATTAGGTTTATGCGATGTTGGCAAGCGTAATTAATATTTTATCGTAAATCAATTATATTTTCTTTGATGTTGAATCTTAAACTCCCACCAGCTGTATTTGGATATCGAATATAAAATTCATTTCGTTGAAAATCTTTTGTCGGTATTTTAATAATCTGGTTGATATTATATAAATCTACACTTCCATTCTCGTTCTTTATGGAAGCTTGACTTTTTGTGAAATTTCCAGATTTGAAATAGTCATTTGATTCAGCAAAAATTGAAGTTGTAGAGTCAAATGGAACAATAAATGAATAAACAGTGTCTTCTGAAACAACTGTTAACTGCTCAAATTTATTTACGGTAGTCCAGCTTTGTAAAGGTTTTTCCACCAAATATGTTGAGACCAGTTCTTCCAGATATTTTAGCTTTGAACTATTTAGTAAATACTTATTGTCTGAATTGATTAATTCTAATAAATCAGATTCAAGCGAACAATTTTCACAGTCTGGAATATAAAGTTCTTCATGGAGTTCAGAATATATTTTTTTCCAATGTAAAATATGTTCTTTTTCAACAGGAAGTCCTAATAAATTTAATGAATCTGAAGATTCAAAGTCTGCTTTCATGGAAAAACCAAGTCTGTAGTTATTTCGATAAAGATTAGGGTTAATTATATAACCTCTCTCAAGTTCCATGTAGTTCCTTTCGGTTTTTATTTCAATGAGTTTCAAAAACCTATTGTCTTCCTGACTTTTATTACAACTACTTAAAAAAATGAAAAGAATAAAATGATTAGTATGTTTTTCATGTTCGTTCGTTCATTATGCTTGCCAACGATTGTGGATACGCAGTGCAAGCTTAGTTACTGCTAACTTTACTGATTGCACAAAGCTGTTAAAATCCAGTCTCCCGAGTACTCGGGATTGCGAATTTTGTGTTATGTACGTTACCGTAAATATAATTAAAGTACTGAATTTAAAAGAACCCGAAACAACTTAATTATGTAATGAAGATATGCCGCCATGAAAAACTTTTAACAGCGCTGAGTCCAAACAGGTTGATACATTACGGTTAACTAACTGGTTTGCATTTTGTTATACCACATTGTTAGCTTGAGTGCTTTTTATGCAATACCATATTGTTCATCCATTTTCTCAATAGTGAATTTTATATTTGTCTTTAATGCCCTAAATACTTTCAATATGGTTTCAATAGTCACATTTTTTGTATTTCGCTCTAATTTCGAGATTTGCGATTTATTAACCCCAACTAATTCACCTAATTGCTCTTGAGTCAAATGACGTTCTTTACGAACTGACTTAATCGTTTCTCCTAAAATGTCAACTTTCAATTCAAACTCGTAAGCATCACGATCCGGAGTCCCAACCTTTCCTAAATGTTGATCCTTTAATTGATCTAAGGTCATCATTTTCATTTTTTCTTTCTTTTCCATGATTAAAGAGTTTTATTTTTAAAATATTCTTGACGTATTCTTTCTGCTTTTTCTATTTCTGACTTTGGCACTTTATTGGATTTCTTTATAACACCATGAGTCGCAACAACCAAGGTTTCTGTTTCTCCTGTTTTGTCCCAAAATGCAAATACTCGAAATTGAAGTGAATTAAACTTAGTCCTGAAATACCAAATTTCACCTTCTTGTTTTTCAAATAACTTTGGGTCATTCACAAATTTGGCTTTATCAATATTATAAAAGACTTTGTTTCTTGATTTCTCGTCTAGGCTATTTATAAATTCAATTGCTTCGTCAAGAAATATAGCTTCAAATTTCTGTTTCATTCTAATTGCTATTTCTCAACAAAGATAGGTAAAGTTTCCATATATTGAAACTTTTTCTTTTCTCGGGCATTCAAGCTAACGTTAATGGATACGAAGTGCAAGCTTGGTTACTACTAAGCTTTACGGCTTGCACAAAGCTGTTAAAATCCAGTCTCCCGAGTCCTCGGGATTGCTAATTTTATTGGAAATTCGCATTTCCTTGTACGTTTTTGTAAATATAAATATAAACTGCACTTGAAAGAACCCGAAACAACTTAATTATGTAATGAAGATATGCTGCCATGAAAAACTTTTAACAGCGCTGAGTCCAAACAGCTTGACATATTACAGTTAACTATCTGGTTTGCATCTTGTTATACCACATTGTTACAGGCTGTGTTCCTTCTTACTTTCAATTATTTCATCAATAATTTCAATAATTTTCTCATTTTTCAAGATTGTTAAACCAAGTCTTTCATTTGAAATCCCGTTTGCTAACTTATAATTATATATTGGCACTTCACCTTCCATACTGGACTTAAAACATTTAAATTCTACATTCTTTATATGTTTCAGTTCCTTCCCAACTTCTATAATATGTGAAGAAATAAAAAACAAACAATCCTCTAATTGTGAGAACGCTTTTGTAACCATAGTAGTTCCATCAAATGCGTCTTTCACATTTGTGCCTCTAAACAATTCATCAAAAATTACTAAAACTTTCTTTTTCTTTTTGATTTTTACTGCAATGTCTTTTACTCTTTTGACTTCACTATAATAATGACTATAGCCTTTATTTATATCATCAGAAATATTAATTGTTGAAAAAAGTCCACTAAAAACTGATATCTCCATCACATTTGCAGGTACAGGAAACCCAACATGCGCAAGATATACACATAGCCCAATAGTTTTTAAGAATGTTGATTTTCCTGCCATGTTAGCACCAGTAACAAAAAATAGATTCTTATTTTCAACAGCATCAATATCATTCATAACTGGAGAATCAAGAAATGGGTGAAAGAATCCTCTTATTTTTAAATATGGTTCACTTGCAATTGTAATTTTTGGAAGCCCCAGTTTATGCTTAACCTTTGTATTAGATATTGAAATATAGGCATCTAAATGATATGCTATTCGCAAAAGCTGTTTAATATGCTCTTTTTTTGATCCTCGAAACAAATTATCAAAATGGCTAATGTCTCTGAATGACATTTTAACTCTTTTTGTATTGATAAGTTTTTTTATTTCCGAACTCTCTTTAAACTCATTCAACAAACAATTCAATTCATTAAAGCATTGAGGCAACTTTGTTTTATTAAGTTCATCCATGAATTCGATTAAAGAAAGTAGATGGTGTTTAATATAATCAAGACCTCTTTGTATGATGTAATATTCGTTTTTAGGTTTAATTTTATTGTTAATACCAATTATTATTGAATCTATAATATTATCATGCAATACAGAAGTATTTTGGTTAATATAGTGCTCAATAAAACCAATATGGGATTTTTCAAAATTGAATTCAATATCTTTCTCATTAATAAAATCAATAGTTGATAATCTGTCTTTCAATACTTCTAAATCGTTAATTGGATTTCCTAGCATTTCTTCCAATACATCTTTTCCTCCTTTGGTAACAGTTGAATTGAAAAAATTAAAAATTGAGAAATTACCTTCTGAATTTGAAAATATTTCCAAATCTTGAATCGTCTGTTTGTCTGTTTCAAAAACCTCCATATCAGTTGTAAATTTTGGTAATAATTTATTTGTTGGACTTGATTTGGAGTTTATTCAAAAGTTATGCCAAATGGGAAAATCTCTTAATCTTACATTGCCTGTAACGTTGGTGGATACGCAGTGCAAGCTGAATAACTACTAACTTTTACCGCTTGCCGGAACTGCGAATCTTCCCACCATTTTTGTTGATTTATTTTTAGTTCAATGTAAAGATGAAAAAAATTGAATAGCAGCCATCTTTATTTACGTTGAGCGGTGGTCGTTCTTAATAGGATACAGCTCCAAAGCAACTAACTGGCTTGCTTTGCGTTATACCATGCTGTTGCCCGACTGATGCCCCCTTCCTATATAAACAAGGTTGCTGGAATTTGCAGCGCATTTTCATTGAAAAGCCAAAAGAATTCACAACTTGCGTACAGAAAAGGCTTGCTATATTTTAGCAGCGAACTTAATTAAAGGCGAACAGTTTCAAAATTCATAGCAGCTATTTTAGTTTTTTAGTAACCACCGAACTTTCAGTTTAGGTTTTTGATTAGAACGCTTTGCAAAGCTAGTTTTATTGTTTTTTCTGGATTCTTGATTTTCTCCAGAATTTTTTCTTTTGCTGCAACTTTATCAAATACAGTGTTTATATATATATTATTTAGCTTTTCCCAAACAATCTTTGTTTTTTCAAATTGCTGTTTATTTCCATCCGAAGCATTTATCCAAGTGTGAAATTCATCTTTCTCAACTGACGTTGCAGTTTTTGAAAGTATCTTTTCAAGTAATATATCGTTTGTTTGCTTCATTTTAATTTGATGATTTACAGTTATAGCAAATAAAAATGGGGTTACCCCTAAAAGAATTTTATAATTTTTAAAAAATAGTTACAAGGGCATTCAATAAAACAATTGTAATAACCTCCCAATGTGATGATATATAATATTTTAAACGTTTCATGGCAATTGTAGTTTGAGCCTCTACTGTTTTTATGGATATGTCGAGTTTTTCAGCAATTTCTTTATTTGAAAGCTCGCCAAATCGTTTAAGTGTGAATATATTTCGGCATTTTACTGGAAGTTCTTTCAATGCCCTTTCTAGTAGTTTCTCTAAATCTTTTTTTTCTACTAATTCCTGAGGTGATGGTAAATCCGATTCAACAAAAGTTTCATGAACATCGTCGAGGTCAGGGTGCGTGTTCCTATTGTTTTTCTTTACCAATAAATTGATGGACCGGTTTTTAACGGCTTTATAAAGGTACGATGAGATGGAATCAATCTTTTCCAACCGATCCCAATGCTCCCAAAGTTAGGCTAACTGCTCTTGAACAATATCTTCCGCCGATTCTTTATCATGTACCATGCGTATGCAAAACCTGCATAATGGTTCATATAAATTATTAAAAACAGTATCGTATGCTACTGTATTAAACGGATTGCTTGGGGGCATTTCAACAAATGGTGTTAATTAATTTCGCCTAATTTGTATTGATGCCAAAAGATATAATATAAAATGAAAATAAAAAATATTTTAGTGGTCTAGCCTGATTAATTCATGCGTTTAGTTTGATGTAGCTGTAAGGCGTCGGAATCCGCAGACATATCTTTATATTTCAAGGGTTTCGGAACGAAACAGATGCATTAAAATAAACGCACC
>JAQICC010000105.1 GCA_027858735.1 Salinivirgaceae bacterium | reverse complement strand
AGCGATTCGCTATCGCAAATCTGCTCAATCGACTGAGGTCTTGTAAGGTTTTCATACTTTTCGTTTCCCCGAAATAATCGGGGCAGGCTACTCAAAATGTGAAAACCAACAATTCCTAGATCAGCCTGTCCCGTACCGGAGGTCGGGAGGGTTATACCTAAGTAAAGCGCCTCTTCACTTTGTTCGAATCGCTCAACTTAGGTATTACTAAAGGGCATTTATTTCAGCACATCAACTTCCTTGCAATCCCTTTGAAGTAGGGAACTACCTCAGCAGGTATTCCAAGTTGTATTTGCACTAAACTAAACGCATGAATTAATCAGGATGATTATCTGATTATCGATATACAAAATATTGTTATCTAGGCTAAATACTTACTCTTATTTTGTTCTTATTTTTTTATGTTCAAAGATAATTTTCTTATTTAGAAATCTTAAATTGCAAACATACGAGGTTAGAAAACGCCAATAACTTTACCGAGAATTCGGTACAGGCTGTTATGCTTGCCAGCAAAATACTCATTTACATAAGTTAAACGCTGCTTTTACTGACTTCGCAAGCCTCGTTCTTGTCGCCTTCTAAAGAGCCACTTAAAAAATAGGTAGTTTTCTTATTGGCACTAAATATGCTATAGAAAAGATTACTTGAAATTGAACCAAATGAATTATTTATTGTTTAACCCAATAGATTAGCTTACTAAATTAGTTAAATTGTTAATATTTGTAAGTGAAAGATTATCAGATATGTTGTTTAATATTTTTTAATCGTAATTTTTTTAATTAAAAATTTTGAGAAATAAACTAGAATAACTATTATTGCAACGTATTCAAGGGTTAATCATTCTTACCTGCGATCATTCACCTCATATAATTTCATGAGTCCTTTTCAAAAATTTAAACAATCGAATAATATTTCGAAAAAATTAAAACAAATCATTTATTAGTATGTATGACATTCTCGAGTTGAACAAGAAGCTTGTTCCTGAGTTGAAAGAGATTGCAAAGAATTTGAAAGTCAAAAAATTAGAGACTTTACGAAAGCAAGATTTAATTTATAAAATTCTTGATCAGCAAGCTATTGATGCTTCAAAAACTAAAAAAGCACCAAAAAAGGGATCTGACGATAAAACAGAAATGGGAAAATCAATTGATGAGAACCCACGTAAGAGAGCAAGAACCCGTTCTGTAAAAACAGAAGTTAAAGCGGAGAAGGTAATAAGTGTTAATCGCGATAATAAAATTGAGAGAAACGAACCTGTACCTGATCCAAAGGCAGCACAGACTGAAAAACCAATAGAGAAAAAGGTTATTGCTGTTCCTTCCTATGAAGATAGAGGGAAAGGAATGGGCAAACCTGTGGAGGACAAAAAACCAATAGAAAGGACTCCCTATAGGAAAGAAGAAAGGGTGGGAAAATATCCTAAACAAGAGCGATTTGAAAGACCTGAGCGCGCTGAACGTAGCGATCGCCCAGAAAGGCCACGCAGACAGGATGGTAATGATCAGCGCAGAAAACCTGAACGTTCTCAAAAAGACGATAAACCAAAATATGAATTTGATAGCTTAATTGTTACTTCAGGTGTACTTGAATTAATGCAAGATGGTTATGGATTCTTAAGGTCATCAGATTATAACTATTTAAATTCACCCGATGACATTTATGTTAGTCAGTCTCAAATAAAACTATTTGGCCTAAAAACTGGAGATACGGTTACTGGAGCCATTCGTCCACCAAAAGAAGGTGAAAAATATTTTCCGCTAATTAAAGTTGAAAAAATAAATGGTCGCGATCCTCAATCGGTTCGTGATAGAGTTCCCTTTGACTATTTAACACCATTATTTCCTGACGAAAAATTTGGACTTACAGGGCATTCACAAGCGTCTCCTTCAACACGAGTGATTGATATGTTTGCCCCTATTGGTAAGGGTCAGCGTGGACTTATTGTTGCACAGCCAAAAACAGGTAAAACGGTTCTTCTTAAAGAGGTAGCTAACGCTATTGCTGCAAATCATCCTGAGGTATACTTAATAGTATTGCTTATTGATGAACGTCCTGAGGAAGTTACCGATATGGCGCGCAGCGTGAATGGAGAAGTTGTTGCTTCAACATTTGATGAGCCAGCAGATAAGCACGTAAAAGTGGCTTCAATTGTACTTGAAAAAGCAAAGCGACTGGTAGAATGTGGACATGATGTTGTTATTCTTCTTGATTCAATTACGCGATTAGCCAGAGCATATAATACCGTTTCTCCTGCTTCAGGAAAAGTATTATCGGGTGGTGTTGATGCAAATGCACTTCACAAACCCAAGCGATTCTTCGGAGCGGCTCGTAATATCGAAAATGGTGGATCATTAACTATTTTAGCTACAGCACTTACTGAAACGGGTTCGAAAATGGATGAGGTTATTTTTGAAGAGTTTAAAGGTACCGGTAATATGGAGCTTCAGCTTGATCGTAAGCTTTCGAATAAACGTATTTATCCAGCTGTTGATATCAACCTTTCTAGTACTCGTCGCGATGATCTGCTACTTGATAAAGATACATTAAGTCGCTTATGGGTGCTGCGTAATTACTTGGGTGATATGAATTCAGTAGAGGCTATGCAATTTTTACGCGATCGCTTAGTAAAAACACATAGTAATGAGGAATTCCTTATTTCAATGAACGATAGGTAAAATATTAAAATACTAGTATAAATGCCCCAATTCCTTAGGAGTCGGGGCATTTTTTTTAAGAGGGCTGAATTTATTTAACAGACTACTTGTATTTGTTTTTCGCGTTTTGTACTTTTAGAAACATATAAACTGGGTTAGAACACCATTTTTATCAAATAATACCATTATGGCAAAACAGAAAGATAGCACACGAGTACAGAAACTTTCGTACAAAATTGGTTTCATGATTTTAATTACTCAGGTAATAGCCTTTGTAGGGTTAGGGGGTTTTTATATTACCCGATTTACCAATCAGTTAGATGCCGGAGTAAGTCAAAAATTTTCGACTCCCGGTTACCTGATGTCGAAGGGTATGTTACGGTATCAGACAGTACAAGACAAAAAGAC
>JAQICC010000085.1 GCA_027858735.1 Salinivirgaceae bacterium | reverse complement strand
AGTAGCCGGATCTTCATCAATTCCCGATTTACCAAATTGATGCATTTGCGCAAGAATTATTTGCTGGAAATCCGGCTGCAGTTGTTATTTTGAAAGACTGGATTGATGATAATCTCATGCAAAAAATAGCACTTGAAAATAATTTGGCAGAAACGGCATTTTTGGTTCCATCTGACAATCATTATGAAATTAGATGGTTTACTCCAAAGGTAGAAGTTGATTTATGCGGACATGCAACATTAGCTGCAGCATATGTTTTATTTAATTTCTATAATATTCAAGTGGATGTAATACGCTTTAAATCTCTTCGTTCAGGTGATTTATTTGTTAAGCAAATCGATAAATTGTATGAACTTGATTTTCCGTTAGATGAAATAAAACCTTCTAATGACCCTGTTTCCCTTGAATTACTATTAGGTATTGGTGCTGAGCCCCAAGAGTATTATAAAGGCAAAACTGATTGCTTATTGATATATGAAAATCAATCTCAAATTGAGAATTTAACTCCCGATTTTAACTCCCTAAAAAAAGCTCAGGGAAGAGGTATTATAGTAACTGCTCCTGGTAATGATGTTGATTTTGTATCTCGCTTTTTTGCATCACAATCGGGAATTGATGAAGATCCGGCTACTGGTTCAGCTCAAACTAGTCTTTTGCCCTATTGGCATCAACGCACTGGTAAAACAAAATTTGTTACAAAACAATTGAGTGAACGAGGTGGATATTTCAGTTGTTCTATTGAAAATAATAGGGCTAAAATATCAGGTCAGGCTCATTTATATTTAAAAGGAGAAATTACTGTATAAAAAAAAAGACCGATCTTAATTACATCGGTCTTTAATTGCGTATTATATTTTTTCTAGAACATAAAGCCTGCGCTTAACAAAAATTGGTTTTGACGTTGATCGGTTCCAAATTCCTGGTCACCAATTGATATTTTATCGCCTAGCTTGCTCAAACCAAATTCGTAACGAAGGTCAAAAGTAACCTTTCCTAAAATGTCAACTCCTGCACCAACTTGTGCTCCCCAGGTAACCGCTTTATTAATGGTAGTATAATCCTCTACAGTATTCTTGTAGGCATCACCAACTTCAGCTTTAGAGCTAAAATTCATAGTAGCTACCGGACCCAAGTTAACTCTGGCAGGGCCAAATTTCATTCCTACTAAAACCGGAATGTCAAGCTGATTATACTTTACAGTAGCAACAGTCTTTAATATTTCTGTATTCGTATTATCTTCAATGTTAATTTTAGAACGTGTTGATGAAAAGTATAGTTCTGGTTGAACGTAAAGCGACAATATTTTTACTCTTGCAAAAGTTCCAAGGTGAAATCCCATTTGTGGATCGGCAGGAGAGAAATTAACCGAATTATTTTCAGGATTATTTTCATCAATACTACCACTAAATTCAGAGAATTTAAGTTTTGTTGAATTTAAGCCGCCTTTAATTCCCCAAGTGAAAATTTGTCCGTATGAAATGTGTGCAATAAAAATTGCAGTCACAATTAGCATTAATTTTCTCATAATAGTCTATTTATTTTAAGTGATTCGTTCTTGTAAAGTTAGTATTAATACAATTTATTCAAATTGATATGTTAAGTTTATTAGATGGAAAATAATTTGAAAAGGTTGTGAATGAGAAATGCAATAGGGGTAAGATATTTAAATCCAGCCCTTTAATTTGTAATATGAAATTGCGGCATACTCTCGGTATACAAGGATTTGATAACGGAAATGATTCCAAAATTGGTATCGTATTTGGGTATTGTATCCCACATTAATTAAGCAGTTTTTTCCTCCTAAATCGTCTTGGTTAAAGAATAATTCACTTTCAATAGCTTTTTCAAGTGCAGGTTTACCACTAGCGTATTGCATGCCCGCTTTTTTAAAGGCTTTTGTGGCGCGATACATGTGATCAGGTGAGGTTACAATTAGAACTTTTGAAGAGCTGCCAATTGTTTCAAAAATGTTTAACGCTTGCATACGTGTATTGCAGCCTGCATTTTCAAGCATGATTTTTAATGAATCAACACCTCGGTTTATTAATTCCTGACGCATTAAATTAACAGAGCTGTATTCATCGGAAGTGTCACCAGGCAGTGCAATTATTACTTTAGCATTTGGGTGTTTTTTTGAAATTTCTGATGCGCGATAAGTGCGCATTAAGCCCGATTCACTTGGCATGCCACCTCCTCCAAGCACCACAATATAATCAGGCGAGCTACAATAAGTACTGGTAGTTTGACCCAAATTAAAATACATCCAAAATGGGAGCGTTGTAAAACTTAATAATATCATCAGAAAAAACACAATTCCAAGCAAAAAGAAACATTTATAGAATATTCCTTTTATAAATTGCATATTTAAAGTGAGTATTTTCATTTTATTTCAATAGTGGTACCTAAATATTTTGGTTGTTTGTTTACTAATATATCACATAATAAATTAATGCGAGCAAATTTCTCTCTTAATCTTATTTTTTTACCGTATTTATAAGGTACATTTTTAGCATTGAATCCAATCAAGTCCATATCATTTCGCTGTCCAATAAAAATAGCACGAGCATTATGAAATTCTTGAGATATTACCGTTAGTTTACTTTCGCCAAAAACCTTTTTGGCCCGAATAACCGAATCCCATGTTCTAAAACCAGCATAGTCAAGGTATATTTTTTTAGCTGGAATTCCTCTCTCAATTAGATCATTTCTAATGGTTTTGGGTTCATTATATTCAACCAAGCCATTGTCGCCGCTAATTAAAATGTAATCAATTTTTCCACTTTCAAATAATTTTACAGCAGCATCAATACGGTACTTATAATATAAATTTATTTCTCCGGTTCTAATATATTTACTCGTGCCTAAAAGCAACCCAACCTTATTATACGTTATTTCATCAACAGAAGAAAAAATTTTGTTTTTTGTAGTTTGATGAATTAGTAGGTCAGGGACAAAGAATAATGCGACTAAAAAAAAGGAAATTGAAATTATTATTTTGTAACTGAGTTTTATCATTCTTACAGAATTAATCTCTGACAAAAGAACAAAAAAGCCCTATAACATGAAACTAATATTGCATTATGTTCGTTATTTAAATTAATTATAAATAAGTTGGATATGAGGATATAATAATTTTATATTTGTTTAATTCAATAGATTGTTAGGTTTTTAGATATGAGAAATGATACAAACCGTAAGGAGTTGAAATTAAATTAATGGTAAATATTTTTGTGTGTTGGATACTCTTTTGAATATCAGCAATATAAATTAAACGAATCATTATTAATTTATTGAGCCTAAATACTAGAATATATATGATAAATAGGACACTTAGACTTTGCATATTTATTATTTTGCTTTTTTTACAGCATGTGGTTTTTTCACAGCATAAAATTAGTGTTGATGCAACGGCTACTAAAACCTTTTTTATTGTTAATAAAGGGAGTGATTATATTAAGGTAAACCTTGCATTAAGTGAGCTGGTATTAAATAAAAAAACTATTCAAGCAAATGATTACACGGATATACAAATACCTGGATTTGGAAAATCATATAATGCTACTTATCCTGATTTACCGAGTTACACACAGTTACTTACTGTACCTTTTAATGTTGATTTGTTAATTGATGATATTGAATTTAATACTGAATTGCATTCCTTATCGACAATGGGGTTTAAAGAACAAATTAAACCTGCCAGCCATAGTATTTCCAAAAACAGCAATCAGAAAATAGAGCTTGAAAAGGGAGAAATATATACGATTGATGATTTTTTTGATTTGCCTATAGTTTCTCTTCGAGAAGTGGGTATTATGAGAGATATTAAATTATATGAGTTAGTTTATAATCCGATTTTATACAACCCGGTTAAAAATAGTATAAAAATTAGGAAAGACGTTTCATTTAATATAAAATGGCAGAATACTGCCTTTGATGCCAATACTTGGCAGTTTATTTATAACGGAGTTGTTAATCAAGCCAATGACAAAGATGACGGTAATAAAACCTATGTAATTGTATCACCATTAACTTATAAAAATACCTTACAAAGGTTTATTAAGTGGAAAAGGCAAAAAGGGTTTGAAATTATTGAAGCATATATTGGAGATCAACTTCTTACAAACAGTAAAAACGATATTTATGCTTATTTGAATAGCATATATCAATCACCACCAGCAGGAATGGATAAACCCTCATATTTGCTTATTGTTGGTGATGTTGATGTAGTTCCTACCTGGAATGGTGCTACAGATTCGCATGTAACTGATTTATATTATGCTGAATATACGAACGATTACTTACCAGATTTATACTATGGTAGAATATCAGTAGACAATGAAGAACAGCTAGAGGCGGTTATTGATAAAACTCTTTTTGTTGAGAAAGGCTTAGGCCAAAGCTATGAATATCAAAACAAACATTTGTTAATAAGTGGAGTTGATAGTGATTTTGCCCCCCTATATGGCAATGGTGTATTAAACTATTTACTTGACAATTACTCAAATGATGAATTTGGAATTAGTGCCTCATATTATTTATATGGTTCGGGTTCTCCAATTGTATCGAATAATTATCGGGCTCGTGAATCAATACTTAACGATTTTTCGGCAGGTGCTGGAATTGCTTTATATACTGCCCATTGTGATGTAACAGGATGGAGCGACCCTTCATTCTCGCTTTCTGATATTTCTGGCATTAGTAATAAGTTTAAATATCCCTTAATGATTGGCAATTGTTGCGAATCATTAAAATTCAATCAAAATTCGTTTGGAGAGAATATTGTAAGAGAAAAAGATAAGGGAGCTGTTGCATATATAGGAGCTACGAACTATTCATATTGGGATGAAGATTATTTTTGGGGAGTTGGATTTACTTCAAATATTGTTGCGAATCCTCCATATGAAAATACTGGAATTGGAGCTTTCGATTCCTGGTTTCATAGTCATAATGAGAATGAAGAAAGTAGATCATACTCTGTAGGTGAGATACTGACTATGGGTAACTTGGCGGTTCAAAATTCCTCATCTTTATTAAAGAAATACTATTGGGAAGTATATCAAATAATGGGAGATCCATCATTGGTTCCGGAAAAATTTAAGTACCATAGAATTACTGCAAATTATTCTCCAACAATAAATGTTGGTCAAGAAATTTTTTCGATACAAACCGAACCCCATGCTGTAATTACTTTAATGCATGATAATGAAATCCTAGGCAATGGTTTTGCAAATAGCTCTGGCTATTGTAATCTTGAATTTACTCCAGTTCAAAGTATCGGATTAAAGAGTATTGAGTTAGTAATATCGAAACCCGATTTTTTACCCTTAATTGATAGTTTAGATGCGCTTGTACCGAATGGGGCATTTTTGGCTTTTAAAAATGTGCTAATAAATGATTCAATAGAGGGTAATAATAATAAGCAAGTTGATTATGGCGAATCGGTTTTTTTAAATATTAACACCGAAAATTACGGAAACGAAATAGCAAGAAATGCAAAAGTAATTGTCAATACAAAATCGGTATGGGTAACAAATGGTTTAAATTTTGAGCTCGAGTTGGGTGATGTTGGTTTTGAAGATGAGAGTAGTTCAGATGATGATATATTAGTAGCCTTTTCGAATTCAATACCTGATAGCGAGAAAGTGCAGTTTTCTGGTATTGTTATTTTTAATGATGCCGATTCTACATTTTTTAAATTTGAAATAGAGGTAAATGCTCCTAGAATTGAAGTTGCAAATTGGGTTATAAATGATACGATACTTGGTAATGGTAATGGAATTATTGAAATAGATGAAATAGCAAGCTTAAATGTAAGTTTTATAAATATAGGCGGGGCTCAGGTCACAAATACTACCATAGAGTTTGTTTCTAGCAAAACCAATAAACTTTCAATATTAGATTCAGAATTAACCAACTTGATTTTTGAAGCTAATGAAACTTTGGTTAGTAAAATTAAATTTAAAGCAGGAGAAAATATTTTTTCCGGTGAATTCGTAGAAATAACCTATAAAATAAAAGCTGGTGATAATGGACAATATCAATTCTCTGGCGTAATTCCGGTTACCTTAGGGCATTATCCAAGTTATAATATGGCCGATAATAATACTGAAATTGTATCGGGGTACTTTTACGATTCAGGAGGTGAAAAAGGTAATTATTTTGATAATGAAACTACAACAATGACCTTTAGGCCACACTATGAAAATCAAGGATTAATGATTGAATTTCTTGATTTTGCTGTTGAATCGGCAGAAACAGATTGCTACGACAAACTTTATGTTTATGATGGATTAAATACTCAAGCTCCATTAATTGGAGTATTTTGCGACAATAATTATAAAAGCAAAATTTATAGTCAGAATATAGATGGAGCATTGACCTTTGCGTTTGTTTCTGATGCCAGTATCTCAGATCGAGGATGGAAAGGACTAATAAGTTCACTAGATCAGCATACAGTTACCTTTAAAGTTACCGATGGAATCGATTGTATTAATGATGCAGAAATTGAGTTTGGCAATCAAATTAAATCAACCCAAAAGGAAGGAATAGCATCATTTGAAAATGTATTGGAAAAAGGGAATAAACAATTTAATTTAAATAAAACTGGGTATTTGGCATTGAATGAGGATATTGGTGATATTAATGGTGATACAACAATTACTTTATTGATTCAAAAGTTGCCTGATATTTGTTTCACAGTTTTTGATAAAACCGAACCTATTTCAGGGGCGCAGGTTTATCTTGGTAATAATATGCTAACAACTGATGAAAATGGAAATGCTAATTTTATTGACGTTACACTGGGCGAAATAGCATTTAAAATTTTTGCTTTTGGTTATTTCGATACTGCAAGGGTAATAAATGTTTCAAGTATTGATGCTTGCTACGAAGTTAAGCTCAATAAAAAGCCTACATACAGCCTAACTTTTAATATTTATAGCAATAATGGCGTTATAGAAGGAGCAGCTGTTTATATTAACGAAGAAATATCCTATTCAAATGAAAATGGAAGAGCTTTCTTTGAAGCATTGTTTGGCGAGAGTTATTTTTATACGATTACAAAAAGTGGATACTATGATTATGCAGGTTCATTAACAATTCCGAATAAAGATATTGAAGAAAGCGTAAACTTAATTACCGATATTTCTTCTGTTAAAAACGAGGCTTTGGGTTTCTCTATATATCCAAATCCTTTACATAATAACAAGGAACTGAATATAATGTCAGAATCAATAATTTCGGAGCTTAAAATATTTAATTATGAAGGAAGGTTATTGGTCACCAAAAATAATCTACCTAAGGAATTTAGACTTAATCTGTCCGATTTGAGTAAAGGAATTTATATCTTTCAGGTAAAATTTGGGGATGATTTGTACTTTGAAAAGCTAATGGTAGAGTAGTTGATTGAGGTTGATTTTAACTGAAGTGCAGCATGTTTGGAATGAGGAGAGCAATTGTTATACTAATATTATTAAGCAGTTTTGCTGTTTTAATGGCACAACGCTATACTGTTGAGCTTAAAAGTGCTGAAAAGCGACCTTCTAAAGTAATAAAGAACAATAATAAAGTCGTTTATCATTTCTCGTATCCAGGAATTGAATTTAAAGAAATTAACACAAAATTGGGTTTGTATAACCAGATGTTTGTACCCAATACCTATAGGTCTGGTCGGTTAGGAGAACCTCAATTAATTAGTACGCAGAAATTAATTTCTATTCCGGCAAATGCTGAAATTGAAGTTCGGGTTATTAGCTACACAACCGACGAAATTAAAGTAAGCGATTATTTTGCCGATAATAAATTATTGCCTTATCAACCTAGCTATTCTAAGAATACAAGGTTAGATGACCATAAATTAGTTTTGAACAAGGCATCGTACGAGCAAAATTCTTTTTCTAAAAATGAATTAGCTACCCTTAAGGTATTGGGAACCCTTCGTGATACTCGAATTGCAAAGTTAACGATTAATCCAACAGCATATAATCCTGTATTGAATACATTAAAGGTTTATAACAATATTGAAGTAGAGCTTATTATTAAGAACACTACCAAAGCCATAATAAATAAGTTAGTAATTGGGTCGCCATACTTTAATAATATTCAGCAAAAAATTGAACCTCTTATTTCATCAGTTAAATACGCCGATCATCCTGATTTAACAACTTATCCGGTGAAATATTTAATTGTTGCTCCCAATGAATTTATTGATGGTCTTGGCGAATTTATTCATTGGAAAACCCAGAAAGGATTTAATGTTGTTGTAGGAAATATGGATAGTATTGGCTCAGCAGCAGCAGACATAAAAACATGGGTTCACAACCAATATACTTCGGCTACTGTTGAAAGCCCGGCTCCTTCATTTCTATTATTAGTAGGTGATATTGAACAAGTACCGGCATCTCAAAATGGAAATAAAACTTATGTGGCAACCGATTTATATTATGCAAGTGTTGATGGCGATATGTTTCCGGATATGTATTACGGAAGAATGCCTGCACAAAATACCATTCAATTAGAGGCAATGCTGGCAAAAACACTTTACTACGAACAATATAAATTTGCCAACGATGATTTTTTGAATGATGTTACCTTTATTGCCGGGGCTGATGATACATGGAATACAAGGGTAGGACAGCCCACCATTAATTATGGTACAACTAATTATTTTAATACAACTCAGGGATTTTTAAATGTTAATGCATATTTATCGAGTTATACAGGGTGCTATAATTCTGATAAAATAGCCGTGAGTATGATAAATTATACGGCTCATTGCGGCCAAACATTTTGGCAAACTCCTTTTTTAGGCGCAAGTACAGTAAGTGCTTTTAATAATACCGGGAAATATCCGGTTGCAATAGGAAATTGCTGTACCTCGGGTGATTTTACCGAAAATGAATGTATTGGAGAAGCATTTGTTCGAAACCCAAATGGCGGAGCAGTGGCATATATTGGCAGTGTACCCGATACCTATTGGTGGGAAGATTTTTATTGGGCTGTGGGAGCACATGCCCCTGTTTATACTCAATATCCCGATTCTAGCGCAAGCAGTTTGGGAGTTTATGATGCACCGTTTAAGTCAGATTATTTGTCGGTTGATGCTATGGTTTTTGTGGGTAATTTAGCCGTTACAGAAGCTCATAATGAAGGATATCTTTCAGATATAAATTCGCAATACTACTGGGAAGCCTACCACTGTCTAGGTGATCCAGCTTTGGTACCGTTTTTTACTAAGGGAAAAGAAAATGTAGCAACTCATGACTCCGTTTTTAGTTTTGGTAGTGATACCTTCGAAGTGAAAACTTCACCCGGATCTCTTGTGGCCATATCAAACAGCCAAGGGATAATTGGAACAGGTTTAGCTAATGTTGATAGTTTAGCTATTGTAAAAACTGACTCTATTTTAATTATCGATTCAGTTACTATAGTAATTACCAAACCAAAATTTAAACCTTATATAAAAACTATTCCGATGGGTGCAGTTCAAGGAACTTTCTTAGTTGTAAAATCGGTTATGGTTAACGATAGTTTAGGTAATTCAAACGGTAATATTGATTTTAACGAACAGGTACAAATTGATTTAAGCCTTGAAAATATCGGCGACCAAGTAGCTGAAAATATATGGGCTAGTGTAACTTGTAGCAACCCATATGTAGAAGACTTATCTGAAAATATTAAAATTAGTGTTAACAATATTGGTTCGGAAGATTCACTAAACATAACAGGGTATTTTAATATTCTAATAAAAGATTCTGTTCCCGATTTACATGATATAGTATTTAATATTACCCTTTCTGACAGTGTATCTGGTAATCCGCGTGATTTTTATAAGTCATCTTATAACGATGTTTTACATGCTCCAAAAATTGAAATATTATCGTATCAACTTATTGATGATTTTTCTGGTAATGGCAACAATAGTATTGACTATGGCGAAACTGCAACATTAACTTTAGGAGTAGCTAATACCGGTAGTGCACCGGTAAGTATTTCTAATTTATTATCGAACAATAGTATTAACGGTATTCTTCAAATTAATAATTCGCCGATAAATTCAGGTGTTTTGCTCAGCAACGGTTCTGTTTTTATTGATTTTGAAATTTTCCTACCAAATACTTCTGCTATCAAAACTCAAGATACTTTGGATTTTATAGTGAAAGGTTTACAATATGTTGATAGTACTATTATTTATATTCCCATTGGGCAAGACTTTTTTGTTGAATTAGGGGATGGTGTGCTGACTGCAGTAGAATACCCATTTTATAATCATTATAAAATTAATAACTGTCAGTTGTTATACAAAAATGAAGAAATGGGGGTGGGTGTGAAAGCTCTAACTTCAATTGCCTTTAATATAAACAGGTTTACACCTGATATGAATTATCGCGATTTAAAGGACTTTACAATTAAAATAATTAATACCAATGCAGAAGAGTTAGACGAAGCAGTATTAATGGATGATGCTGTAGTATCATACATTAAAGATCAATATATATTACCAGCTCAAACTGGGTGGGAAAAATTTGATTTGCAGGTGCCTCTTTTATTAACTGAAGGTAAAAACGTGATTTTTGAAATAGCATGGGGGCAAACCGATAATTACGCTGATGAAACACTTAGCACTGCTGTTTTGGCATCGGCTACACCTTATAAATCGGTTGTTTGGGGAGCCGATGATAATACTACTCCGGCACCATGGGAAGCATCGAGTTGTAACAGACCAAATACACAATTTGAGTTTGATTCTGTAGGCATACTAAATTTTACTGTTTGGGGCGATTTACCCATGAAAAATAGTTTTCCGGTACAGAATTGTTTAGTAACAGTAGGAGATGAAACAACTACAACCGATAGTGAAGGTAGAGCTAAACATTATTTTGTTGAGTATGAAGGTAGCTATGAAATAGCATTTGAAGCTTACGGATATTATGATACAAGTATAACTGTTGTGAAAACTCAAACCTATGAACATGTTGATATTCAAATTAAAAGACATCCGGAGTTAACATTGGTGGTACAAAATGCTTTTTCAGCGCCTATAATGAATGTTGCAGTTACAATTGACGGAAAAAACTTTGTTACAAACTCAGTAGGTGAAATAGTTAGTTATGCAACATCAATAAATACGTATGCTAATTATACTATTAACCATCAAGGGTACCATGCTTTGGTTGATAGTATATTTTTAAATGCTCAAGAGAAAACATTAATACTCGTTCTGCAAGATAAATTTTCATCGAATACCATTAAAGTGCTAAACACCTTAGGCCAAGCAATTACCAATGTAAAAGTAATTATTGATACAACTATAAGCTATACCAATGAACTCGGTATGGTTACTTATAATCAATTATTGGATGGAGATCATTCCATTCAATTCTATCATTCTGATTATGCATATTTAGTAGATACATTAGATGTTGGTGAGGAAATTGATACCAGTATTTTCACATTAACTTCAGTAGGAAGTGTTTTGGTTACAATGAGCAATGGATTTGATAATTTGGCTGATTTTGAATTTTTATTTAATGATTCAGTTTATACAACAAATAGTAGAGGAATTGCAGAAATAGCATATATGGGTGAGGGGAGTTATGTAATAAAAATAGATAATGATAATTACTGCGACTATACAGATACAATAACTGTATTTGGAGATTACACATCGGTATTCGTTGAACTTGAGCCAAAGCCTGATATTCAATTTTACGTGCACAATTCAAAAATTGCAATGGCAAATGTGCACATAGTATTTGATACCATAGCATTAGTTACCGATTCCTTAGGTTCTGCTCAAATAAACAATCAGAAATCTGGATCATTCCCATATTCTATAAATATGGAAGGGTATTATCCTATTAACGATACCTTAAAGTTAGGTAGTTCTGATACTATCTTAAATATATTGCTTGTATTTATTCCCGATTTGGTTTTTGAAATTCAAGGTGAGAATTTAATTTTTAGTGAGGTGCCTATTTTCTTTGAAAATGATACACTTTATGCAAATTCAAATGGTTTATTGGAACTACCCAACATTGGGAATGGTAAATTTAAGTATACTATAAATCAAGAGGGTTATTATAAAATATCCGATTCCGTTGCCATTGAAAATCAAGATGTTTACATAGAAATTAAGCTTGTAGAGATTCCGGATGTTAAATTTATTGTTTCTCATAAGCAAGAACCTGTTTCTGGTGCAACTGTTAAAATCAAGGGATTGTCTAAAAATACCGATAATCTTGGTGAAACACTTTTTACAAATATTGAAAAGGGGGAGTATAGTATTCGTGTAGAAAAACATGACTTTGTTACGCAAGAAAAGCAGATAAATATATATAATGCTGATACTACAGTTTATGTGGAATTGAAACAGCTACCCGATGTTAAGTTTGTAGTAATGCATAATGGGGAACCCTTGCAGGATGCTAAAATATTAATTGATACTACAGAAATACTTTGTAATACTTTAGGCGAAGGTTATTTTATTGATGTAGCACCAAGTATGTATTTTTATAAAGTAGAATGTCGGGGATTTGTATCGTATTGGGATTCGATAACTGTAGAAAATTATAATATTATTGAATATGTTGAGCTAACACCGGAAAAATATAGCGTAACGTTTACCGTATCAGGCAGTGGTAGTTTAATTGATAGTGCTCATGTAAATTTTAATGATGAAAGTCAATATACCGATGTACAAGGCGAAACTCAGTTTAATAATATATTAGGGAATTCAGTTTGCAAATATTCTATTTATAAACCGGGATATACAGAAGTTTCTGATTCATTAATGGTAATTGATAGAAGTATAACTTTGAGTATTGATTTAATTCAGATAGTATATGATGTTTCATTCGTAGTTTTTGATGATAGCGGTGCTGTGAATGGTGCTAATATTTGGTTTGATAATCATACAAATCAAACCGACGATGAAGGATTGGCAATTTTTAATGAAATAGCACACGGTATTGATAAACCTTACTATGTTAGAAAGGATGACACTCATATTTCTGATACTGGTTTTGTTACTTTAGTATGTGATACAGTGCTTGATATTGATATGGAAAAAATAATCCCAGTTATAGGAATCAATAATGAGGTTTTTGAATTCAAATTATATCCAAATCCAACCCATGGACTTTTACATATAGACGCCGACATTGAATTACTTGGTACGCGATTTATTATAATTAATCAGCAAGGTAAAGTTGTGAAGGCAGGCGAGGTAAAAGATAAACATCAAATAATTGAATTGATAGGTTTGGAAAAAGGTATCTATCATATTCGTTTTAAAGTTTTGGATACTACTATAACAGAGACCTTTATTCTTGAAGAATAAGAAACTTTTTAAAGTAGTCTTTGAATTAGGCACCACCCGGAATCGCATAATATCAATTTAAAATTTCTATTTTCAATTTTGCTATCGAATAGTTTAAAACTTATTATGGCCTCGTATTTATTGCTATTTTTGACATCAAATTAGAAAAGAATGGCCATAGATAACAAACATATTTTAAACATCGAAAAACTGATATCTGGTGATGTTTATACCGATAAAGCTTCAAAAATAAGCTATGCTACTGATGCTTCGGTGTATTATGAAGAACCACAAGCTGTGGTTATACCCCAGCATATTGATGATATTGAAGCTATTGTTTTGTATGCAAGCAAAAATAAAATTCCCTTAATACCCAGAGCTGCAGGAACTTCATTGGCTGGCCAAGTAGTGGGTAATGGCATTGTTGTTGATATTTCAAAAAATCTCACCAAAATTCTTGAACTTGATACACACGATGAGTGGGTAAGGGTTGAGCCAGGTGTAATTCTTGATGAATTAAATAGTTTTTTGGTGCCACATCAGTTATTTTTTGGACCTGAAGCAAGCACAGCAAACCGCTGTATGATTGGAGGTATGGTTGGCAACAATGCTTGTGGCCTTCATGCCGTGGTTTATGGAACTACACGCGATCATTTACTTGAAGTTTCAGGCTTTTTAAGCGACGGCAGTTTTGTGAATTTTCATCCGTTACTTAAGGATGAATTTGAAGAAAAATGCCATTTAAATAATCTGGAAGGAGTTATTTACAAGGATATACGCGATACTCTTTCTAATGAACATAATCAAAAAGAAATTAAAGATAATTATCCGGAACCTAGGTTAATAAGACGAAATAATGGTTATGCTTTAGATCAATTATTAGATACCGATCCGTTCACAGGAAATGGCAAACCTTTAAATATTTCAAAGCTTATTGCTGGGTCGGAAGGTACCTTAATGTTCATTACTGAGGTTAAATTGAATCTGGTAAATTTACCTCCGAAAGAAAAAGGATTGGTTTGTGCTCATTTTTCTTCGGTAAATGAAGCTTTAAAAGCTAATATAGTTGCTCTTAAGAAAAGCGTAACTGCGGTTGAGCTAATGGATGACATTATCCTAAATGCATCAAAAGACAATATTGAGCAGCAAAAAAATCGCTTTTTTGTTGAGGGAAATCCTAAAGCCTTATTAATGATTGAATTTGCGTACAAAACCAAGAATGAGGTTGAGAATAATGCAAAGCAATTAATTGAAGAGCTTAAAAAACAAGGGCTAGGGTATCATTATCCGGTTTTATATGCCAATGATACTAAGAAAGCGTGGAATTTGCGCAAGGCTGGGTTGGGCATTATGGCAAACATACTGGGCGATAAAAAATCGATAACCGTAATTGAAGACACTGCTGTACATACCAATGTATTGCCCGAATATATTGAAGCGTTTTCAAAAATTATGGAAAGCTACAACGAAGAGTGTGTTTATCATGCGCATGCAGGAACGGGGGAAATACATCTTAGGCCAAGGCTTAACTTAAAGGAACCCAATGATGTTAAAAAATTTGAACAAATAGCGTGGGATATAGCCAGGTTGGTTAAAAAATATAACGGCTCGCTTAGTGGTGAACATGGTGATGGTAGATTGCGAGGTCAGTTCATACCTTTTATGCTTGGCGATACAGTTTATGGTATATTAAAGAATCTTAAAAACGTTTGGGATCCCAATCATATATTTAATCCGGGTAAAATTATAGATACGCCTCCAATGCAAGAAAACTTGCGTTATAAAATTGGAGAAACGAAGGTAATTAAAACATATTTTGATTTTTCTGATAAAGGGGGAATTGTTCGTGCAACTGAAAGCTGCAATGGTTCGGGCGATTGCCGTAAGCTAAAGGAATCGGGTGGTACAATGTGCCCTAGTTATATGGCAACACGCGACGAAAAACATGTAACTCGATCAAGAGCCAATATTTTACGCGAGTTTCTAAGCAATTCAACGAATGCTAACCCATTCAACCATCAAGAAATTTACGATGCACTCGATTTATGTTTGTCGTGCAAAGCCTGCAAGTCGGAATGTCCGAGTAGTGTTGATGTGGCAAAGCTAAAGGCTGAATTCTTGCAGCATTGGTATAACTCAAATGGTATTCCGATCAGAACCTTGGCAATAGCAAATATTAGTAAAATAAATAGTCTTGGAGCTGTTTGGCCAACATTCACAAATTTCTTTTTGAATAATTCACGAAGCTCAAGTTTTATAAAATCAAGATTAGGTATAGCTCAAGAACGATCAATGCCACTTTTGCATGATAGAACGTTGAAAAGCTGGACTAAAAGGCACTTAGAAATACCAGCAAACTCACTTCACAAAAGAGAGTTGATTTTATTTATTGATGAATTTACCAATTTCAACGATACCAATATTGGAATTACAACCATTAAGCTTTTAACAAAATTGGGTTATAAGGTGAATATCGTTTCTCATGCTGAAAGTGGTAGGGCTTATCTTTCAAAAGGCTTGTTAAAAAAAGCGAAGAAAATTGCCGAGAAAAATATAAATACCTTAGCACCTTTGGTTTCTAATAAAATGCCTCTTGTAGGTATTGAGCCATCGGCAATATTATCGTTTCGTGATGAATATCCTGACTTGGTGGACACCAAATTAAAAGAACAAGCCATTGAACTAGCAAAAAATACTTTTTTAATTGATGAATTTTTAATCAATGAAAATGAAGCTGGGTTTATAAATTGTAGTTTATTTACCATCAATTTTCAAGAAATTCTATTTCATGGCCATTGCCAACAAAAAGCTATGGCATCAAGTAATTCAATTATAAAAATGCTAAGCATTCCTAGAAACTATCGGGTAAGTGAAATACCATCGGGTTGCTGCGGAATGGCGGGTAGTTTTGGGTATGAAAAAGAACATTACAATTTATCGATGAAAATTGGAGAACTGGTACTTTTTCCAGCGGTAAGGAAAGCTTCAGCAGAAACTACTATCGTAGCTGCAGGTACAAGTTGTAGACATCAAATAAAAGACGGAACAGAAAGAACAGCACAGCACCCTGTTGAAGTGTTATACAATGCGCTTGCGTAATGTCATGACTGAAATGGCGTATAGAATGAAGTTGTTTTTTTTGCAAGGCAAAAAAAATGTGCGCATAGCCGGGTTCTGTAAGCATTTTTTAAGGAAGTAAAAAAGTGAAAGAACAAATTATTGTGCGCTAGAGCAGGCGTAACATGACACTAATCTAAAATTTGAAAATTATCAGCATCAAGGTGTACCGGAAATTTCTCACGAAAGTCATTTAGTTCACTAAGAGACAATGTAGAAATGCCTATATCTTCGCAGTTTTCAGATACTTCGCTTATAATTTCACCTTTCGCATTAATTATCATTGAATGGCCTTTGTAATTAATGCCCATACCATCGCTACCAATTCGGTTTACTCCAACTACGTAACATTGGTTTTCTATGGCGCGAGCTTTCAACAAAGTTTTCCAAACATCGCTACGTGCTCCTGGCCAGTTTGCTATATACACCAAAATATCATAATTGTCTTGGTTTCTGCTCCAAATCGGAAAACGCAAATCGTAGCATATTAATGGGCGAATGCGCCATTGTTTATAATTAAATATTTGTGTTCGTGTACCGGCCTCAAAAGTTTTGTGTTCGTTACCCATTCTAAATAAATGGCGTTTGTCGTAGTATTCTATTTTTGATTGGGGCTTGGCCAGAATGCAACGATTGTAGTATTTATTGTTTTCGTTAATAATGGAGCTACCTATTACAGCACAATTTTTTTCTTCTGCTTTTTTAATTAACCATTGTACTACTTCGCCATTTGCAGCTTGCGAAACCTCCTTGGCGTTCATTGTAAAACCGGTGTTAAACATTTCAGGAAGTATTATTAAATCAGACTTTTCAATCTGATCAACAAGCTTTTCAAATTTTTTTAAATTGGCCGATGAATTTTCCCAAATAAGATGGGTTTGTATGTAAGCAATTTTAAGATGTTCCATTCTTTATGGTGTATATATAGTATAATCGCTATTGTCAAATTCTTTTTTGTAAGGAAGTGCTATGTTTGAGCCAAATGTTTTTTTCAAAATAACAATGTGTTTCAGGCCTAAATTTGATAAACTGTCAATATAATCCCCATCCAAAATAGTACTATTCTCAACTATCCAACCTTTTCGATGAGCAAAATACATAGGTGTTGGGTAACTTCCACTATTAATTAGAATGAGCTTGTTTCGATTCGATAAATGATCCAAATCGTTTTCAAGCTGAATTAACGCAGCCTCATTTGTCTTTATTCTAAAATCGTGTTGAGCATTTAATACACCCTCTAAACATATTATAGCTAATATAGATATAGCCCAATTCTGGTTTTTAATTTCAGCTAATGCATACCCAGCCAAAAGAGCCATTATGGGTGCAAAGGGAATTATATAGTAGCTGTGATGCGAAAATGTAAATCCAGCTTTTAAAATTATGATTAAGAATGCAGCAAATGACAATCCAAATACTAATAATATTTTAATATTTCGTTTAAAAGCTGCGTAAATAAGTCCTCCTGCGAAAGTAACAAATCCAGTATATTGTATAGCTGTTCCATAAAATCTAGAAAGAGTCAAATTCCAATACTCAAGAATTTCTTGTATAGCAATGCCCATATCTTTTCCCATAAAGAAATGCCAAAATCCATATGTTTCCACTAGGTTAGGAACCCAATAAAAATACCATATTCCTGTTATTAAAATAGAAATTAAAGAAACTACTGAGAATATAATTATTTTAGAATAATTTTTTCTTTGTTGAACTATTATAGGAACAAATAATATAAGGATATATCCACAGGGTAATTTTGCCAACATACCTAGTGTTGTTAAAAAAAAGTAGAGCAATAAGTGTTTTAAGCCTGAGCGTTTTTCAAAATAATTTGTTCCATAGTAAAACCCCATAAAAATCAAGGACATTGAAAAGGTATCGGGCATTATTTTTCTCGAAAAAATAAACCAAACAGATACAATGAGTATGATGGAAGAATAAAGAGAAGTTTTGCTTGAAAAATATTTTTTAACCAGAAGTGAGAAAAAATATATCCCAAAGCTTGAAACAATCAGATTCAAAAGACGACCATACCAATGCTGATAACCAAAGACCAGACTTATTAAATAGATTAAATAATTGAAAATTGGAAACTCCATGCCGGTAATGCCGGTTTTTTCTCCCGCAATATCAATTCTTGGAAATAAAATATTGGAATCAATCTCGTAGAAATTGCGAGCAACCATAGTAACAGTAGTTTGCCTCCAATTATGCGCAACTTCAAGTGGCGGATTGGTAATTCCAAAAAGTCGGATGATAAAAAATAGTATAATCCAAAAGCGAATATCTCCTGGTTTGTATAGCGTTCTTAGTATTAGTTTTATATTCATTCCGAAAATATAGGCATTTACTACATTATATCCCAATTAAACAATTCTTTGTGTTTAGGTTGAGGATTGTGTTTTAAATAGTATTGTTTTAATCTCATTCATATCTTTTGTATTGAGACATATAGTTTTTGTTCAAAGGAAATAATTTTTGTAAAATCGGTTATCAAAAAAAATGATATTTATTGATAAGAATAATTTAACGATTACATTTGCAACTCAATTTTAAATCAATGGTGTTACGTATTATCCTCGATAAAATATTTCTTTTAAAATTCCTAAAGTTTGGTGTAGTAGGTGGTTCAGGTGTAATTGTCGATTTTTTCTTCACTTGGTTGCTAAAAGAAAAATTTAAAGTTCAAAAGTATATTGCAAATGCAATAGGTTTTACCATTGCAGCCTCTACCAATTGGTTTCTAAATCGCATATGGACTTTTGAAAGTCAGAATCCTGATTTACTTGTAGAATATTCCCAATTTTTAATAGTTTCACTAATCGGTTTGGGAATAAATAGTGCCGTATTATGGATATTAACTGATAAGTTTAAATTGAATTTTTACGTTTCAAAATTGGGCGCAATAGCGGTTGTAACCGTGTGGAACTTTTTTGCAAACTATTTATACACATTTGCGTAGCTTTTACAATTCAATGTATAAGTCGTTTATTCTTTCATAAATTTACCTGAATATAATGCATAATCAGAGCTTATTGTAAGCACATAAAACCCATTTTTCAAGTCGCTCAAATTAAGTTGTATTTCTTTATCGATATTATTAAATGAGTGAGAATAAACAACACTGCCAACCGAATTATAAATATTTACAATAACAGGAGGAGTAGTTTTTTTGTTAATCGGAATATTGATCTTATCAATAACAGGATTGGGGTAAATGTTCAGCTCAGAAAATTTATTTGCTATATTGTTGATTGATGAAAAATTACCAACCTCGAGTTTCATTATATGAGAAAGACTTTTTCCCCATGACTTTTCGGTATCAGAATATGGAATCCATTCATCGTTATAGTTTAGCTCCCAAGCTGTATTAATATCCGATTCATCTGCAGTCAATATAGCTACAGTGTCGCCTTCATTTTGGGGTAATACAACCGATAAATAAACAGAGCTGTTAATTTCAACCGGAGGATTGAATTCGAATATACTATAATCTCTATCAACAACCTCTTTTATGTATTTTAATTTTACAAATGATGATCCCAATAAAGTTGATGGTTTACCATTTTCATCACTTAAAATTTGAAGCTCAATAAAAGTATCGTCATTGCCAGTAGCATAGAAAAAAGCTAATTTTGCATTTATTATAACATTTCTATCACCAAACTCATTTTTATTAAAAAATTCGGCCTTAGCCCTGTCTTGATAGGCATTGTTTCCTGAAATAAAACCTCCATTAGATGCCGTGTACTTTTTAAACTCTTGTCCTTCTTGCCAATGAGAAATGAATGCCAAATTTTCAACATTTATATCTCCATTATAGGTGTCTAAACTATTTAATACTTTAACACCGGAATCAATAGGATCCAGCCAATGTTTTAATTGATTGGTATCGGCAGCATATTTATCAAAAGCAACGGAAAACATTTGGTAATAATCGTTTAAAGGCTCATCATTACAGTCTCTGGAGTCGCCACCACTTAGCAAACCAACAACTCGGCCATCTTGGTTTAATAAGGCACTGCCCGACGATCCTCCTTGTGTCATTCCGGCATCCCATTCTAGTATTTTCCAAAATGTTTGGGTATCATATCCATAACCTTCATAACTGCCTTGTTCTGCTGCATTATTATCGATAGATATCTTTTTAACATCGCCCCAAGGATGATGAATGCAAGCACTTTGTTCTGGTGCTAATCCTCTGCTATCCCATCCTGCAAAAAAAGGTTTGTAGCTTACTGGAACCAGGGCAGAAAGTTCAACAAGAGTAAAATCAAGATAGCTACCGCCATTATTTTTTACCGCGATTAGTTCTGATCCTGAAATAGTTTGTGCAACTGAGCCGTCAGAACCATTGCAAGAGGGACTTTCATAATTGAAATAATAAACTGTATTCTCGGGTGTTTTGCCGTTTATAAAGCAGTGGTCGGCTGTTAATATGTAGGGTGTTTGATCTTTATTTGTGTTATTTAATAAGGTGCCCGTACATAATCCCGTGTTATTTGATATCATTCTACAAACTGCTCGTTTATGGTCTTGCCAATTATCACCTTCTGTACAATTAATGTCTATATTGCATTCACCAGATTTACCAAATTGACCATCTTTTAATCCGAAAATGTTTAAGTAATCGTGTCCGATAGTACCCACTGTTAATTCACCTTGAAATTCAGCATCTTCAGATTGGTAATATTCAATTATTATTTCATCGCCAGGAATAGCGGCTACTGCTAGTATTCCACTTTCTTTATTGTTTTCATGGGTAAAGGCACCAAGTTTAAAAGCCCTATCGGGCGAATAAACAAAAAGCTCTGATCCTTCGGGCACCAAATATTTATCGAAGGTAAAATTCAAACTGTATGCACCTTCCGACTTAATTCTTAACTGCCATAATTTATCTCCATTTGCCAGTTCTGTCCAGGTGCCTGCATTATCAGACGATTTATTAACCTCAATAAGCTCAGCAAAGGTAAATGATCCGTTTTTTGTTTGATTACTGCTTATTGCCTTAGGTGTAGAAACTTTGCCAAGATTAATGGTAGAAATATTGTTTTGTAAATTTTCTTTCCATGAATAAGGTAAGCCTCCTCGACTTATTTGGGCAAATGTATATGAAAATGAAATAATTATGATTAGAGTGGATGCTATGATGTTTTTCATGCTTGAGTTATTTTAATGAATAGGACTCATCTACAATTTAAATGAGAAAAGCAAAATTGCAAAAAAAAGCATAAACTGGAGTATTCTATTTAATATTTATTCGTAAAACTCAGGTTTTAAGAATGAAATGAGTTAACCCCGAGCACTCGGGGGTAAATTGAACGCCCGCCTGCCGGAACGGGTAGGAATCCCGATAGCGGAGCGTATCGGGATAAATGAGTTTAATACTCCAATGCAAGCATCTTTAGAGAAAGGAATTCTTTTTTTGATACCTCCTCAGCTTGCTGTGAGGTAGTTCATTTGAATTAGAAACAAACTATTATATTCTAATGCACAGTAATATTGTACAATTTGCAAAATGGATTGTGTATAATTCAAATTTGTTTATTTTTTATAATTTTTATTGGAGGCAATGCATTTTCTAATGATCATAAACTACATGTAAACATTCAAGATGCAGAGTACCCATATTTTACTTTTACCAAGGAACATTTACCTAAAGGGTTTATTTTTGAATTGTTTAATAATTTAAATGTAGATAAAACAGAATTGGTTTTTACAAGAGACACCTCACAGGTTGGATCGGACCAATTGGTTTATGGATATATTACTGAGAATGAAGTACCCGATGATTATTATTTTATTGAGCTTCCGCACAGAATAGTATATTATGTTTTTACCCGAAAGGGAGCCAATATTATTTCACTTAACGATTTATTAAATAAGAAAATAATTGTACTAAAAAATGATTTGCCGTATTCGCTGCTTTACGAAAATAAAGCTTCGCATATTCTAAAGGTAAAATCATATAAAGAAGCATTGCAAATGCTTTCATCGGGGATTAATGATTGTGCCATTGTTCCTTTTCAAATTGGTATTGATGTAGTTAAAAGAGAAGAGCTAAAAAATATTGATTATGTTATAACCCCATTTTTGTCATTTGATTTTGGAATTGCAGTTCGCAAAGATCAAAAAGACTTAATCAATAAATTTGAATTGTCATTACGTAAAAGTATTAAAAATAATGAATATAAATTAATTGAAGATCAGTGGTTTGTGAATGTAATAGGGGCTAATCATAAATTTACAAAACGCGATAAGTTTTATGTGATTTTCATTATTGTATTGATAATAATTGTAATTCTAATAATTGGTTTTAT
>JAQICC010000011.1 GCA_027858735.1 Salinivirgaceae bacterium | reverse complement strand
CATTTTTAAACAATTAACTTATGAGTAAACAAGATTACGACGCACATAATAAAAGGATTATGAGCATCCCACACGAAAAAGTGAAAGAACCCTTTATGCCTGTATCGATAACGGTGCAAATGGGAGAAGACCTTTTTGTATGGGCAAAAGACGACCTTGAAGAGTTGGTGAAAGCCGGACTTGATGCAACCTTAATAGAAGAACTACCTGCCCGTGCAGGTGCATTGCGCTATAAACAGTCCCAATGGAATTCAGACAAGAATACACGTTCGGAATATATCAAGAAATGGAAAAGTGATTGCCCTGAAGGTTTTGAACTACAGTCAGAATTTGCACACTATTTCCGTTTTGCATTCCATAACCAACCCGATTTATTAAACAGGGTTGATGACATTACAGCAAATAATGGTAATGCAGATATGATCCAGGATTTAATGGATTACGCAACGCTAGGTAATGACAATTTACCCTTATTGCAAAACGTAGGATTCGATACAAAAAAACTCAAACGTGCTGAACAATTGGCGGCTACGCTAAGTGAAACCTTAGCCTACAACAATAACGACCAAAGTCAAAGCAACGAACTAAAAGAAGAACGCGACCGCACTTTTATGCATTTGTATGATGCTATTAGAGAAGTGAACCGGGTAGGACAGTTTGTTTTTTGGCGTAACCCCGAACGAAAAAAAGGATATATAAACACCTATAATTAATAAACAATGCTACTCGGTTAAATAAATTTTAAAAAAGCAGAACGCTCGTTGTTCTGCTTTTTTTAATAAAAAAAGCACAAAACCCTTATTAAATGTGCGCTAAGGTACCTAAAACATGCACTAAGGTAGGTTTAAACTGCACTAAGATACCTAAAACAGGCACTAAGGTAGGTTAAAACTGCACTAAGATACCTAAAACAGACACTAAGATAGGTGAACCCTGCTCTAAGATTGCTGCATTTTACCCTAAGGGGCTATAAAATTGGTCTAAGCCTATATAATACTAGTCTAAGCTGAATTAAAATTTCCCTAACATGCCTAAATACTGCCCTAATGTAGCATAAACTTGCCCTAAGATTACTTAAAACTGGGCTAAGCCTTCTAAAACTGGCCCTATGCCCCTTAAAATACTAAAAACCAAAACCCACTACTTAAACTAACGATTGTACTTATAGTTTTTTTTGTTAATTTAGCGATCCGATATTAACCGTTAAAACGTTTAACGTATGTGCAAATGCGAAATATAAACAATAGGCAAAATGTTTATTGTTTATACACAAATGTTGGCTGTAATTGAAAGAACAGAGAAATATGGTAGATAATCGCATAATAGAATGGTTACTTGACAGTGATGTTTCAATACAATATCAAGTCTATCGTGATTTGTTAAAATTAGAGAAGCCTGATTTAAAAGAAACAATTGCAAAAGAAGGTTGGGGTGCTAAATTTCTGTCATCTCGAAAAGATAATGAACATTGGGGATTAGGATATTATCAACCTAAATGGACATCATCTCACTATACAATACTTGTTTTGAAAAATTTATCAATATCAAATCAGCAAAAGGATATTAAATACATTGTAAATAAAATTTTAAGCGAAAATATTGGACCAGATGGAGGGATAAACGCTGCAAGAACCTTGAGGAAAAGTGATGTTTGTATAAACGGGATGTTTTTAAATTATGCCACGTACTTTGGAGCAAACGAAAATGTTTTAAAATCAATAGTAGATTTCATTCTATCTCAGAAAATGGCAGATGGCGGTTTTAATTGTCATTCTAATACAAGGGGAGCATCTCATAGTTCACTGCATACTACGCTTTCAGTAATTGAAGGAATTTTAGAATACACAAAAAATGACTATTCATATAGACAGAAAGAATTACAAAAAGCCGAGAAAGAATCAAGAGAATTTATTCTTGAACACAGACTGTTTAAATCCGATAAAACTGGAAAAGTTATTGATAAAAAAATGCTGGCGCTTTCTTATCCTTCTCGTTGGAGATATGATATTTTAAGAGCAATGGATTATTTCCAGTTGGCAAAAGTTGAATATGATGAAAGAATGAATGACGCAATCGAAATTTTATTTAACAAGCGAAATAAAGAAAATACTTGGAATCTTCAAGCAAACCACAAGGGACAAATTCACTTTGAAATGGAGAAAGTTGGAAAACCAAGCAAGTGGAACACATTGAGAATTTTAAGAGTATTAAATCATTTTGAAATAGACTTGAAAAACAGATAATGAATCAACAACTACAGCCAACAATGTGTATAATTCATAAGGGTTTCAGAGGTTTTCGAGCATTATCTCTCGCATCAATTTTCGGTGGTAACTTGATAGGTTTGAAGTCCGCAACCCCTTACGAAATCATACACTAAACGTTAGCGGCAAGCAAGGGCGATTTGCATAAGAATGTATAACTTTGAAAACCTTTTTTAATCAATAAATAAAGTGAATGAAAGTTTTAGGCAATTCATATATAGCAGGTTACATAAATGATGAAAAAGTAAATTATGAAATTTCTTTCAGGAAAAAACACAATTCTCATTTATCCAACTTTAAAGAATATCTGCCTGAATCTGGGAAATTAATAAAGCTCAAATTCAAAGACTTGACAGTTAATGTAGAAATGGGAGTTGACAAAAAGTGTTTAAGTTCTCCAATTGACAAAAAAGGATTTAAAAATGGAAAAGTAGTTAAACTAACACAAAAGAGCCTTATAGACAATTTGTCACTTACTCCAGGCGACAAAATACACTTTCAGATTACTCAAAATGGAGCAGTTTTTAATCATATTAAAACAGTTCCTGCTAATGAACAGATTAATTCAAATAATCGCGATAAACCTAAAAATTCTACTATTAATATTAAGTTGTTAAAACCTGATTGGAATTTGATAATTAATAATCCAGAGATTACAACCGATTATGATTTATCTATTTTCCAAGCCTTATACTCATTTGAAAATCATCAGGCTTATGCCAGTCAGATTGGTTTATTACTTGGACATTCTGGAAAAACCCCTCAAAGCCCAATTAACCTTGAAATTGGCAAATATGCTAAAAGGATTGCTCAACATTTTGACATTGAATTTACGAAACGAGAGAATAAGAAATTTAAATATTGGGACTTGTTCTTCAATGGATGGGATGAAGGTAATTTTTTCATGTGGCAATTAAAACCTGAGATTATTGATGCATTAGAGCATAATAAATTGACAGGAATTGAATTAATTAGCGAAGAATTTTCAACTGAAGAATCGGAGGATTTATTTGAAGGAGCTAAAAAGACTATAACAATAAATGCTTATGAGAGAAATCCAAAAGCAAGAAGTTTATGTTTAGAGCATTGGGGTACAAAGTGCGCTATTTGCGGTTTTGACTTTGAAAAAGCATATGGAGAGTTTGGAAAAGGATTTATCCACGTTCATCATTTGATTCCAGTTGCTCAAATTGGAAAATCGTATCAAATTGACCCGATTTCTGATTTAAGACCTGTTTGCCCAAATTGTCATGCTATGATACATTTGAAAAATCCACCAATGACAATAGATAAGATGAAAGAATTAATCAATGCCAGCCGCTAACCCGCTATAAAACACAATGCTGCAAATTGGTATTTTTAAGTGCGTTTGTATTTGTTATTCCCGCCAAAAATAAATTTCTGACTACAGAAAATTTGATTAGATTTGTTAACAATAAAATTTATTTTGGCTATGAAGCAAACTGCGAACTTTCCAGTAATCAATACGCACTGTGTCTATAGCAATCGTTATGGGTTATTAAATGAAAAATATGGCGAAATATATCATAATACTAATAATTTTGATTGCAAGTGATTTAAATGCTCAAAACACGATTTGGAGGGATTATTTTAATACTGCTGATTCATGTAGACGTCAAAAAAACAATATTTGTGCTATAGATAACTTTCGAAAAGCGACTGAGCATATGGATTCATCGTATTTCCAATACACTACAGTTCTAACACATTTAGGTTTAGTATTGGAAAAAGAGGCATTATATTCAGAAGCTCTTAGTGAACATCAAAAAGCTTTAAAGTATTATGAACGAGTTGGTATCGTAAATCCTAATAAGAAATATGAAATTTTAGAGAATATTGCTCGTGTAAAGTATGAATTAAAAGACTATAAAGGGGCTATTGATGCATATGATATCGTAATTGATTTTTACCCTAAAAACAATTTCAGTAGATTTTATAAAAGAGGTAGAGCGAAAGAAGCTATTGGTGATACAGCTGGAGCAATTGTTGATTATCAAAATTCATTAGATATCAGACCAAATTTTGGTTCGGCAGAATATTCATTAAACCGTCTAATTTATCTTGTTAATATAGAAAGTCATATTGATAGCATCAATATCTTGATTTCAAATAGACCAGATGATAATCAACTAATATTGAAAAGAGCTATAATGTATGAAGATAAAGGTGATTTAGAAATGGCTTTAGAAGATTTAAGTTACTTGTTAAAATCAGATGATAATTCCTATTATTATAAACGAAGAAGTATCCTTAGATTAAAGAATGGTGATTGCAAAGGAGCAAAAAAAGATTTGAAAAAAGTTGAAAAGTTTGGTGGAACTGTAACTGAAACATTATATTCAAATGTTGAAAACTGTATTAAGAATAACAACCCATAACAATTTGTAAACGTAATGCGAGCAAACCTGCTGTCCGAAAGGGTTGTGGTTTCAATTAGCTCCGCAAATTAAATTTCCTCACAGAAATTAAATTTGTTTTAGTGGCGTTCAAAAATTAAATTCGCTACTTAGTAAAATGTAAGGTAAATGCTATTAATTTCGCACTACGCTTACAATAACGTTATCTTGCCACCTAGATTTTTAAAAATAAAATTGGTTTTTTCTTGGTAAATATTCAGCAGTCGGTCTATTTTGATTTTCATGGCAGCTTTGTAATGCATAAAATTTTTAAAAGCCATTAATCACGCAAAGGCTTGTT
>JAQICC010000334.1 GCA_027858735.1 Salinivirgaceae bacterium | reverse complement strand
GTTGTAACTATCTTAAAGATAACAATTTACAATGCAATATGCAACCTTTTTTGCAACTAATTTAATTTATAACATTCTGATTGTTTGAGTATTATGAAGTCCGAAACTTCAGTTATAATGCTTTTGATTTTTTAGATTTAATATTTGTGTAAAAAGATATAACCTAAGTTGAGCGATTCGAACAAAGTGAAGAGGCGCTTTACTTGGGTATAACTATAGATATCTCTCAATAGCTTGCCAAATATACAAGATGCTTAGTTGCAACATCATGATATTCAGGAAAAAAAACTATTATTATTTTACTATTTAGTTGTATCTATATAAAAGTTGAAAGCATTTTGAATTTTCAAGTAGGGTATGTTTTGGGTAGGCGGTCATTTAAATAGAAACATAGTAATAACCTAAAATATATCGCCATGATGACACTAATAAAATTAAACCTAAAAATTATAGCTGTTTTGCTTTTATCAATAATGGTAAATATAGCTAATGCTGCAGATTCTGATCTTTTTAAAAAGGATAAGGATGCTGATGAAAAAACATACATTTCCAATAAAGGAAAAGTTGTTGATGAAAACACACAAGAACCATTAATTTTCGCATCGGTAGCAATTGAGGGTACTAATATTGCAACAGTTACCAATACGGAAGGACATTTTGTAATTAAAATTCCTAAAGAAAATAATAGTGGTGAGCTTAAAATTTCGTTTATGGGTTACGAAACCAAAACGATACCCATTTCAGAGCTTAAAGTTGATAAAAACAATACAATTAAAATGAAAGTAGTTACCGTTAAGCTTAGTGAAATAAATGTTTTTCCGAATAATCCGCGCTTGCTAATTGAAAAAGTATTGGAGAATAGAAGTAAAAACTATCAAAGTGAAGCTGTAATTATGCGTTCGTTTTACCGCGAAACAGTTCAGAAAAGAAAAAAATACATCGGGTTATCAGAGGCTGTTGTTGATGTGTACAAACAACCATACACCAGTATAAGACGAGATGCTGTAAAACTATATAAGGGGCGACGCAGTCAAAGCGTTGAAAAAATGGATACCTTACTGTTTAAATTACAAGGAGGACCATATTCAACTTTACTGCTTGATATTATTAAAGATCCATACCTTATTATTGCTGATGATGTGATGGATAAATATTTGTACACCTACGAAAATATAACCCGTATTGATGGACAATTAAACTATGTAATTAGCTTTAAACAGCATGAATTTGTAAGCACACCATTGTTTTATGGAAAATTCTATATTAATGTTGATAATTTTGCAATTACCAATGCGTTTTTTAATCTAAATACAGAAAACAGAAACGAGGCAAGTGCCATGTTTATAAAAAAGAAACCAATGAGGGCATCAGTTTATCCTACTTCGGCCAATTATTTGGTAAAGTATAGTGAAAACAATGGCAAATGGTATTACAACTATTCGCGAGGCGAGGTTGCATTTAAGGTTAATTGGAAAAAACGATTGTTTAGCACGACTTACTCTACCATGGTTGAAATGGCTGTTACCGATTGGAGTAAAGCCGAAGAAAAAACCTTTAGACCTTCGGATAGAATAAAAATGAATGTTATAATGAATGATGCAGTGAATGGGTTTTCCGATAAAGATTTCTGGGGCGAATTAAATACTATTGAGCCTGAAAAATCAATTGAAACAGCTATTAAAAAGATTCGCAAAAATCTAAATTAATTTATGGGTATATTTGGGCCGGCCATAGAGGTCGGCCTATTTTTAAAGCAAATGCAAAAATAAATGACCACAGAAGATAAGAATAGAATGCGTGCCATTAAAAATGGAGAAATCAAGGTTTTTGAAGAATTATTCAGAATACTTTATCCGGCTTTATGTGGCTATGCTTTAAAAATATTAAAAGATCCCGATCAAGCAGAAGAAATTGTACAAGAAGTGTTCTATGTTTATTGGAAAAGGCGCGAAGCCGTTATCATTAATAGTTCATTAAAGTCGTATTTATATAGAGCTGTTCATAATAAATGTTTGCATTACATTGAGCACCAAAAGGTAGTAAATAAATATGTTAAGCATTATGAACATACCGAAGTTGGCTATTATAGTCCAGATGATGCGATACAAACAGGAGAATTATATACAGCCTACAAACGAACATTAAGTGAGTTGCCTGAACGATGCCGAGTGATATTTCAAATGAGTAGAAATTATGGTTTGAAATATCAGGAAATTGCCGATAAACTTTCGATTTCAATAAAAACTGTTGAAGCTAATATGGGAAAGGCCTTAAAAGCATTCCGGCATAGTTTAGCTGAATACCAAATACAGGATTAGCTATGAGTAATATCGATGAAAATATAATAAATAGTTGGGCAAAGGAACTTGCTGAAAATAACAAGAATATAATAAACTCAGAACCCAATGAGTTAAAGCAAGAATTTAGCGCTTATAAAGAAACCTGGAAAACATTAAAGGAAATGCAAGAAATACAACAATTTGATACAAATAAAGCTTGGAATAATTTGTATTCAAAAATTGAGGATGATAAAAGTGGGGAGGAGCATAAGCCTATTAGAAAAGTAAAATTTAATAAAGTTTTTACTGTGGCAGCTTCAATTATACTGCTAATTGGGATTGCGGGCGTATATCTATTTAATGCACAAATTAGCCAAGTTTCTCATTTTAATAGTGGTTTAAATGCCCAAATGATAAATTTACCCGATGGTACACAAATTTATTTGAACGCAGATTCTGAAATATCATATAGCAAATCGTTTGGTAATGATGATTTGCGAGAGGTGCAAATGAAAGGTGAAGCTTTTTTTAATGTAGCAAAGGATAAAAATCGGCCGTTTATAATAAAAGCAGAGCATAGTTATATTAAGGTATTGGGTACATCATTTAATGTGAATGCGAAACAAACTAATGTTGAAGTTATTGTAAAAACCGGTAAGGTTGAAGTATATAATGAAAACAATAATATTGAACATGTTGTGCTTTTATCTGGCGACAGAGCTTTAATGGCAAAAAACAGCGCAATTGTAAAAAACTCAAAAGTTCAGGATAATTATTTAAGCTGGCTAAATAGAAAACTGGTATTTAAGGCCATGCCTTTGTCAGAAGTAATTAGCGATTTAAATAAAACCTATCATAGTGAGATTGTATTAGGAGATACCTCAATTGCTAATTTAAAAATCACATCGACTTTTGATAATGACCCCATTGATGAAGTATTAAAAAGTATTGCTATTGCATTTAATCTTGATATTGAAAAAGACGGAAAAAAGTATACCTTAGTGTCAAAATAGTTAGAAACTGTTTAAGTTTTGTTTTAAGAATTTATTATGATGTATGTTTAAGAAATATCTAGGCATTTTTGAAACGGATAGCATCGTTATGTGTAGAAAAAATAGCGAAGATATTTCAAAAAAGGCACAAAATAGAACTAAAGCCTGCCTGACGGTAGGCTGGGATAAAATTTAAACAGTTTCTTCTTAACTCCAAATATTGTTTTAATTTGTTAAGGATAGTCTTAATTGTATTCATTCAGTCTTTTTTAATTTGCGCTGCCCTAACTCAAAGTGCAGAAAATATTAATGTAAAAGGACTTGAAGCAAGGGTTTCAGTATCTGCTGAATCAATATCACTTGATGCAATTTTTGAGCAATTAAGCCACCAAACAAAGTGTTATTTCACCTACAATGCCGAGCAAATAAGCGGTGACAAGCTTGTTACCATTCAATTATCAGCCATCCCCTTAAAAAAAGCTTTAGATACCCTTTTGCAAAATCCAATATTTAGCTATGAACTTGTAAATAATCAGGTAGTTATCCATCCTGTATCAACTCACGAAAAGATTGATGTTGAAAAAGTAAGATTTTGCAAAACCATACGCGGTGTTGTGGTAAGTAGCAACGATAAGTCAGTGTTGCCATTTGCATCAGTGGTTGTTAAAAATAGTTACTATGGTGGAATAACTAATGAGAATGGCGAATTCGTATTAAAAATTCCTGAGGAGTATAGCAGCGACACCCTTGAATTTTACTTTATGGGGTATCATAGTAAAGAAATTCCAATATCTGATATTTCTGATAGCTTAATTGTAGAATTATTAACCGGAAATGTTAGTATACAAGAAGTAATAATTCGCAGTGCAGAGCCCACATTACTTTTAGAAAAGGCGCGAAGTCTGTTCCGTCAGAACTATTATGATAAACCTTATAATTTTGAAGCCTTTTATAGGGAGGCCATTAAAAAAGGTTCGAGTTATAGAGCTTATTCCGAAGCTTTATTGAAAGGATATAAACCTGCATTTACTAGTGGTAATAGTAATAATAAGGTTCAAATAATAAGAGGTCGCAAGTATAAAAACATTAGACAATCGGATACCTTGCTGGTTAAATTAAGGGGGGGGATGGATGGATGTTTTAGATTGGATTTAATACATGAATTGCCTGATTTTTTAACTGAGGAGGGCGAACAATTGTATGACTATTTAATTAGTGATATAATAGTTTGGCACAATGAGTTGGTTTATGTAATTAATTTTAAGCAGAAAGAATTTATTCTCGAACCTCTCTTTGAAGGTGAAATATATCTTTCGGTAAACGATCAGGCAATAATTGGAGTTGAATTTTCTTTTTCAAAAAAAATGATGCGAAAAACAAGAAATTATTTTATTGTTAAAAAAAGTCGCCAATTAAAAATTCGACCTGTTAGCACAACATATAAAATTCAATATGCCAAATGGAACGGTAAATACTATACCCGACATGTAAGGGGAGAACTTATTTTTAGAGCAAAAAAAAAGCGTCAACTAATTCGAGAGAACTATTCTACACTTATGGAAATGGTTTACACCCAAATTGACACTGTTGATGTAAAGAAACCAGCAAGGCAAAATCTTTTTCATACCCATACGATATTTTCCGATTCCGATGAAGTTTATGATGACAACTATTGGAAAGAAACAAATATTATAAATCCGGAACGCAATATTATAGATGCCTTGCGGAGTTCTGGCTTTAGGGTTCGGCAGGAGGGAGTCGTTAAAGAATAACCGTTAAATATATTTTTTCATTACGAACCGAGTAAAATTGACAAATTGGGATAAAACCTATTATTAACAAAGATTAAATAGCCCCGCGGCTTAGGATAATGCCATTTACTTAAGGTTTTAGCATATTAATTCCCCTCAGTATGAGGGAGCTGCCCGCCTGAACCAGTCAGGCAGGTTCGAAAGACTGAGGGGAATACTAGATCAAAATTGTTTAAGTAAATGGCATTACAGCTTAAGCCGGGGGGAATAGATTATGTAACTAAATATGGGCCTTAGCCCAATTTATCAGCTTCGCAAGCCTCCGAAGCTAGTTTTCCGAAATAAATTCGGAACTAGCTGGAGCAGGCTCAAAAATAAAACTTTCTTACCTGCCTTGTCGGCCAGACTGGTTTTTCATGGAAGCACTAGATAAGTGAATAAATTATATTTAATAGGCAGGGTAACCGCATTTAAAACTTTCGCCGATGAAGCAAAATATTTTCTCAACGAATTACACGAACCTGGCCTCGCCGATAGGCAGGATCGTGTAATTCCTGACTACGACAGTCAGGCGTGTACTGTTTTTGTTTTTATATTTTTAAATGCGGTTGCCTTGATTTAATAGGACACTAATGATATTTGTTTAAAAAAAATAAACTTTTTTTAAACAAAATTATACTCAATGATGTTATACTATTACAATTAATAAACATAGGTATTAATTGTTGTGTAAGTTTACTATAGGTTAATTTTGTGGGGAAAGAGTAGGGCTATCTAAGTTGTTGATTGTGAGGAGTTTTAGATGATAGTTCTACTCTTTTTTGTTATTTACGGGATGCAATAATAATTCATGAATTTCAATCAAAAAAGGGACGGTAAATAACCATCCCTTGTATTGTGATTCAGCTGGGTCTCGAACCCAGGACTCTCCCGATCTCGAGAATTCGGGACGGGATGCTCTACCAACCGAGCTGCTAAATCAAAGATCATTAGCAATGATCCATTCAATATATTTTCTTGATTTTTTGTTTTTTATCTGTTTTTCTCGAATTTGTGCTTCTGCTTTTGTTGAGAAATGTTCAGTGTAAACCAATTTCCAAGGCATACCTTTGTCGGTAAATTTTCCTTTAACACGGTTGTGTTCAGACAATCTTCTATTTATATCATTGGTATATCCAATATAATATTTATCGATCGATTCAGAGTATAATAATTAGTAGATTTAAAATAGTCATGTATTTATTTAGGCTGCTATCGACACTATACTCTCTTTGTTTTTCTTACGAGCAGCATTCTCTTGCCGGAGCAACTCTTTTCCTATTCCTTGTAAATTATGCGCTACAACACCCATACCAATATAGCGTTTAAAACCATGGTACCCTCTGTCTGGACATCTATCTAATCCACTATGTTCTAGTTCGTTGATATTTGATTCTATTGCACTATGCTTGTTTCTTAATTTCTTAAATTCTAATGAATGCTCTTCTTCCTCTTCCTGTTTGTTTCGCTTTCCCTTTTTAGGCATTATCACATTGGGAACTTCGGTACTTAAAATCCATTTATTATCCTTGTGCCAATATCCTTTATCAAAACTCCAACTCAAAATATCATATTTTGACAACACTCTATCGGCTGTAGATAAATCAATCTCAGAATCAGATTCATTTTCCATAATGTGATAATCGATCATTAACCCATATTGATCTGTAGTGATAGATAATTTTTTACCAAGCTCTACATTTGGTCTTGACTTACCTTTAGTTATCCACTCAGTGTATTGTTCAAATAATGAAAATATCTTCTCCTCGTGAGGGATTTTTTCGCCTTTTATCAATCTCCTTTCGACCAGATCTATATGCTTATCTAGCAATATGACAAAGTGCTCTAGTTCAATTGCTTTAGCAAGATCTAAAGAATCCTCCAATGGTAAACTATCCTTGGTATTATTTATTTTATCGCTTAGCGCTGTGGCTTTTGTAACATATTGTTTTGCTGTTTGCATTAATCTTTCAACCTTTCCCTTTCCTCCCGATGCACCAGCTTGTCCTACTGCTCGGCTAAGGTTTTTTAGAGACGAGTACCAATCATATGATTTTCGCCATCCTTCAACAGATGGATACTTCTCTGTAAACCAATTGATAATATTCAAAATTTTGCGAGAAGCAACCCATAGTAAATTATAATCGGTAGGAAAATGCACATTCGATGCAACTACAAAACTATCTGTCGTTGACATATAATACTACCGCTTCTTTTTTTTGTCCAAAATCAACTATAACGTCATTGATTTTGCTTAATGTTTCATTATCCAGCAAATGAACATTATCGGGTATTCGCTGATAAGAAATTTCTTTTCTTTCAATTCCGCTTTCTGTCTCAATTCCAAGTAACTGACGCAGTGTAGAGTCCGAATAAGCCATATAATGAAGACGATCATAATCCAAATTAAGCGCTAGACGATATTGTGAAAGGACAAATATTTGCCATAAGTTTAATCCTATTCTACCTGTCTTTTGCTTGCCTACCAAAATAGTATCCTCTAACAGATTGAATACCTTACTGTTGTGCTCTGGGGTTTTGTATATCATTAATAAAGCCATTACTAAAGCTGGTATATCATCACGACTTTTTAATAAAACAGGTGTCTCTGAAATAGGCTTTACTCCAATCTCTAATTGTTGCTCGAATCTCTTTCTCATATTTTAATTCAATCAGTTTATTGACAAAATGCTTGTGAATCTCATACTGTTATAACCAAAATATAAGCATTATAACTATTTTCTACAAGCTTTTACCGTGAAGATTCAAGAGAGTTATCAACAATATGTTGTTGATAATCAGTAGGGTTATGAATTCCCTGCAAGGGCTAATTAACAACATGTTGCAACAAATTCATCCTTTTTAACAATAGCCTAACCGAATTAGCAAGCTCAACATAGTTAATCTAACGATCAATTATTCTTGAATACCATTAATAACTTGTCTTGAATAAAAAAAAGAATAAATCAGAATAGAGAAGTTATTTTGAACCGTTCTCTTAATAAGTAAAAAACACATTGTAATAATCGGATAAACCTAATATTTGTTATATTTTCGAAGCACATTTTAACTTTAAAAACAAATATTTAAGTTTCATTATCTGTTCAGTTTTACAATACTTTACAAGGTTCATAAAAATAAATACAAATGAATATTCTGCATTATAGTGACCTAAATTACAATAAGGTAAAAAAACAATTTGCTAAAATAGTTAGCTTTTTAGAAAATAACGATTTTGCCTCGGCAGAGGTGAAAAAAATGCAAAACAATGGTTTTTATCGTGCAAAACTTGATTACGAAAATCGTTTATTATTCAAATTTGCTAAATATAATAATTCAACCTATATTCTTTTATTAGAAGTTATTTATAATCATGAATATGAAAAGTCACGCTTTTTAAGAGGTGCCAAAATTGATGAAAGTAAATTAATAACTATTAATAATACAAAAGATATTGAGGTCGACGAAGTGCCGCAATTAAATTACATTAATGTTAAAAATAATAAATTTCACTTATTAAATAAAATAATTTCGTTTGATGATGCCCAACAAAAAATCCTAAAAACCAAACCCCCTTTAATAATAATAGGTTCAGCAGGTAGCGGTAAAACAGCCTTAACACTCGAAAAAATGAAATCGCTTAAAGGCGATGTTTTATATGTTACCCTATCGCAATTTTTAGTTGAACATTCTTCAAAACTTTATTACTCCGATAATTACAACAATAAAAATCAGGAGGTCGATTTTTTAAGTTTTAAAGAATATTTAGAATCTACAAAAATCATTAAGGGGAAAGAACTTGATTACAAAGCTTTTAATTCATGGCTCGATATTAGGAAATTTACCTTTGGTATAAAGGATACTTATAAGCTCTTTGAAGAATTCAAAGGCGTTCTTTCTGGTTTGGATATTACAAAAGAATACCTTACGAAAAACGAATATTTAAACCTGGGTGTTAAACAATCAATCTATTTAAAACCCGAACGTGAAAATGTATACAATGTATTTGAAAAATATTTGGAGTTAATTAAAAATGATGGCTATTATGATATAAATATCATTGCGCATCAATGGTTAAATTTAATTGAAAAAAAATATGACTTTATTGTGATTGATGAAGTTCAGGATTTTACAAATATTCAGCTTTATTCGATTCTAAAATCTCTAAAAGACGAAGCTAATTTTATATTGTGTGGTGATTCGAATCAAATTGTTCATCCCAACTTTTTTTCATGGACACATGTAAAAACAATGTTTCATGAGCACGCAGCAATTGATAGCCAAATAAAAATTCTACAAACAAATTATCGGAATTCCATAGAAATTACGAATATAGCCAATAAATTACTGAATATAAAAAATACCCGCTTTGGTTCTATTGATAAAGAAAGTACTTATTTAATAGAATCGATTGAGGATAATAATGGAGAGGTGAATTTTTATAATTATACCCCAAAAATAGGAGATAATCTAAATGCAAAAACTGTAAAATCAACCAAATTTGCGGTTGTAGTAATGTCGGATTTTGATAAAATACAAGCCCGTAAAATATTTAAAACCCCATTGCTTTTTTCAATACACGAAGCCAAAGGACTTGAATACGACAATATTATACTGGTTGATTTTATAAGTAACAACAGCAAAGCTTTTAATGAAATAACACAAGGACTAAATTTTAAAGATGTTGATAAAGAGGAAGTTACATATTCCCGTGCAAAAGATAAAACCGACAAATCGTTAGATGCTTACAAATTCTATATTAATTCTTTATATGTGGGAATTACAAGGGCTGTAAAAAACTTATATATTGTTGAAAGTTCAAAAAAACACGACATACTAAAACTTCTAAATCTTGTTGAAACAACAAACGTAAATATAAAACAGCAACAGTCATCAATAGAAGAGTGGAAAAAGGAAGCGCGAAAATTAGAATTACAGGGTAAGAAAGAGCAGTCGGATGAAATTAAAAAAACAATACTTGGAATAGCTACACCCGATTGGGAACCAATAACCACAGCAAACTTAGAAGAACTTAAAACCAAAGCCCTAGACCCAATCAATTTCAATAAAAAAGCTAAAGACAAATTATTTGCCTACGCATTACTTTACAATGACACCAAAGTATTTGAACAATTAGTGAAGCTTAAGTACAACAAGGCAAAAGATCCGGAAAAAGAAATTAATTCATTAAACAGGAAATATTATCCTGAATACAATACAAATAATTTAAAAGCAGTTCAAGCAAAAATTAATAAATATGGCTTAGAGTTTCGCGATGAGTTTAATTTAACACCCCTGTTATGCTCCCTATTTTCAAATAATACAGAAATTCTAAATTTCTTATTAAATTTAGGGGCAAAAACCGATGTAATTGATAATGTTGGGCGTAATCCTTTCCGGCTAATTATAAATAAAATATTCCATTCACCGAATACGGCTAATTATTATAATAGTATTATAGCAAAAACAATTACCGATAATATTAAAATCAAAGTAGGTGATAAGCTGATAAAGATTCCGAACCGTAAAATGGAATATTTTCTTTTAAATTTTATGATGACATTGCAAGATGCAATTATTTATAAATACAAAATAGAAAATGAATATGATGGAATTAAAGCCGGTGATATCGTAAATGAAATTTCAAATTATCCGGACAATTTACTTGAAGACTACCGTAAAAAAAGAACCTACATATCATCCATGCTTTCTAAAAATGAAATAGAAAGCAATAACCCTTACAATCATAAATTATTTGTTCGTGTTGAACGCGGTGTCTATGTAGTTAACCCCGATTTATCGGTATTGCATAACGATAAATGGATTCCCATATATGATTTTTCCATCATTACAGAAACCAAAAATCTTACCCCTGAACAAAAACAACTCATAAATAATGAAAGAGTAATAAAAGAAATTAAAGAAAATTTAGATAATTACATACCTGAATATAAAGAAGAAATTGAACAATTGCTTAAGCGTTATGAAAAGGATACAAGTATAAATATTTTATATGAACAGTACAAAATTTACAATAAATTTACTAATCAATCAGGTTATTAAAAACACCCAAATTAGCGAATGCTGTGAGCCCATAATTACCTGAACCCAGATTTAATTGTAAAGCTTACTTTAGGTCTGTTGCCAAAAAGGCAAAAATAAGGAAAGTATAGACGTTATTAAGTTTTTGTCATGTACTTTGCCATAAAAGTCAGAATGTTACAGTTTTGTTTGTATTCACTTCAAACAAATAAAGAATAAATCTGTCAAGCTATTCTAGGGAATTACAGAATCAAAGATCATTAGCAATGATCCATTCAATAAATATTATTGATTTATAGTTTTATAACTGTATTTCTCGAATTTGTGCTTCTGCTTTTTTTGAGAAATG
>JAQICC010000435.1 GCA_027858735.1 Salinivirgaceae bacterium | reverse complement strand
ATCTGTTTCGTTCCGAAACCCTTGAAATATAAAGATATGTCTGCGGATTCCGACGCTCCCGATGTAAAACCGGGACAGGCTTTACAGCTACATCAAACTAAACGCATGAATTAATCAGGCTAAGTTGATAAAAATTAATTGTTTAGTTTTGCCGAAAATCAGATAGTAAATTTTGTATACTCATTTTATGATTTTAAACCCATAAATGTAGATATTTGAATGAAAGACATAGCAGAACATATACTTGATATCACTCAAAACAGCATAAGAGCAAAGGCTAGTTTAATCGAAATTAAAATTCATCAATCGACAGACGATAATTATTACCAATTAATAATAATTGACAATGGGGTAGGTATGGATAAAGACACCATTCAACAAGTTATTGATCCATTTTATACCTCAAGAACAACACGTAAAGTTGGTTTGGGTATTCCTTTATTAAAGCAAAATGCAGAAATAACAGGAGGAACCTTTAGCATTATTTCAAAACTTGGTGAAGGCACTCATGTGCAGGCAAATTTTGTGTACGATAGTATCGATAGAGTTCCTGAAGGTGATATCGCGGGGAGTTTTGTATTATTGGTTGCTAGCAATGCTCTAATTGATTTTGAATTTGAGTACGCCACTAATCGAGGCAATTATGTGTTTGATACTCGGGAGGTTAAAAAAGTACTTGGAGATATGTCCTTTTCGCAACTCGAAATTAGAACGTATCTTATAGAGATGATTAAGGAAAACATTTTTGATATAGTCTAATTTAGATTCGTTTTAAATTAGCTATCCCTACTGAAAACGATTGCATAAACACCTTCTTTATCCCATCAATTGCTGGCCCTGACTTACGGAGCCTTTTATTAAAGAAAAAAATCTGTATTTACATTTAGCAAGACAAATTTTTAAAGAAATATTTCTTTAATACCGATCTCTAATAGCTTTAAGTATAAAAAGCATGTAATGAAGTTGTTATAAAAAAGCATATCTCATTATTGCCATTGAAACATGATAAATGTCATTAAAATTCATTCTTATCTGAATTCATTCCAAATAACTGGCATAATTGGTCTTATAGATTATTTGTAAACTTGCATCACTAAAAAAGACAATTGATCTGACCTAACAGGTCTTTCTGACAATTCAGAATAAAATCAATGTTTATAGTACAAATGAAATTATAGACCAACAAGGTCTTTATAAAATAACTAAACTTAAAACGATATAAATTATGGCAAAGGTAAAATCGTTAGCCGATTTGCAAAAACTTAAAGCCGATTTGCAATCGAAGGTTGATTTAAGAGAAAAAGGTGATAGGTCCGAAAATTTGGTTCAAATAAAAGTAGCCATGGCAACTTGTGGTATCGCTTCAGGAGCAAAGCAAGTCATGGAATTTTTTATGGATGAGCTTGAAAAACGCAGCATTGCATCGGTTGTTACACAAACTGGATGTATGGGATATTGTTATGCAGAACCCACTGTTGAGATAAAGTTACCTCATCAAGATCCTGTTGTATTCGGATATGTTGATTTGAAAAAAGCTGATGAAATTATTGAGAAATATATTAAAAATGGGGAGTTGGTTGACGGAATTATTCCACAAAACTATCAAACCATTGATGAAAATAATTAAAAGGAGGGTTTAAAGAATGGCAAAATACAAAACGCATTTACTTGTCTGTGGAGGAACGGGATGTAAAGCCTCGGCAAGTGATGTAATAAAAGATAAATTAACCAGAGAATTAGACGAAAAAGGACTAGCTGATGAATGTCAGGTAGTGATGACTGGTTGCTTTGGTTTTTGTGAAAAGGGGCCTATTGTAAAGGTTTTACCCGATAATACTTTTTACACTCAAGTAACTCCCGATGATGCCAAAGAAATTATTGAAGAGCATATAATTAAAGGTCGTAAAGTCGACCGTTTGCTATATAAAGATCCTACAAGTAAGGAAGAGATAAGTGACTCAAAACATATGGGTTTCTACAAAAAGCAAATGCGCATTGCTTTACGTAACTGTGGTTTTATCGATCCTGAAAATATTGAAGAGGCTATTGCTCGTGATGCTTATGCTGCATTAGGAAAAGTATTGGGTGAAATGACACCTGTTGAAGCTACCCAAATAGTTTTAGATTCTGGCCTTCGCGGTCGTGGGGGAGGTGGTTTTCCAACCGGTTTAAAATGGAAACTAACGGCTCAGGAAAAGGCCGATCAAAAATATGTTGTATGTAATGCCGACGAAGGTGACCCTGGTGCTTTTATGGATCGCTCAATTCTTGAAGGCGACCCACATACTGTAATTGAAGCTATGGCTATTAATGGGTATTGTACAGGTGCAACCAAAGGTTTGGTTTACATTCGTGCTGAATATCCATTGGCAATTACACGATTGAAAATTGCACTTGAGCAAGCTCGTGAATACGGTTTGTTAGGAAAAGATATTTTAGGTAAAGGCTTTGATTTCGAAATTGAGATTCGTTACGGAGCCGGTGCTTTTGTATGTGGTGAAGAAACAGCCCTTATCCATTCAATGGAAGGGGAGCGTGGTGAGCCTACTTTCAAACCACCATTTCCATCGGTTGAAGGTTATCGTAAAAAACCAACCAATGTAAACAACGTTGAAACATATGCAAATATTCCGGTTATTTTCTTAAAAGGAGCTGAATGGTTTAGTGCAATAGGTACCGAAAAATCAAAAGGTACTAAAGTATTTGCTCTTGCAGGTAAAATTAACAACGTTGGACTCATTGAAGTGCCAATGGGTACTACCCTTCGTGAAGTTATTTACGAAATTGGTGGTGGTATTAAAGACAGTAAAAAATTTAAGGCTGTTCAAACGGGTGGTCCTTCAGGAGGTTGTTTAACTGAAAAACATCTTGATACTCCTATTGATTATGATAGCTTGATTGCTTGTGGTTCCATGATGGGATCGGGTGGTATGATCGTAATGGATGAGGATGATTGTATGGTTTCAATGGCAAAATTCTATCTTGAATTTACTGTTGAAGAATCGTGCGGAAAATGCGCCCCTTGTAGAATTGGTAACAAAAGGTTGCATGAGCAGCTAGAACTTATCACTCAAGGTAAAGGTTCAAAAGAAAATCTTGAAAAGATTCGCGACCTTTGTGGAGTAATTAAAGATACGTCACTATGTGGTTTAGGTCAAACATCGCCAAACCCAGTGCTTTCTACTATGGATAATTTCTGGGACGAATACATTGCCCACGTTGAGGAGCATAAATGTGCTTCTGGGGCTTGTAAAGACTTAATGAAATATATTATTGATGCTGAGCCGTGTGTAGGTTGTACAGCTTGTGCCCGTGTTTGCCCCGTTGGAGCAATTGCAGGTGAGCGTAAAGGTCCTCATACTATCGATCAGTCAATTTGTATTAAGTGTGGTGCGTGTGTGGATAAATGTAAATTTAATGCGATCAGCATAAAATAAAAGGAGATTAGATAATGGAATTTGTTAATTTAACTATAGATAATAAATCTGTCAAGGTTGAAAAAGGAACCAGCATTTTAGAAGCTGCTCGTTCGGTAGGAGTAGAGATTCCGACACTTTGTCACATGAAGCTTGATGATGTAAATATTGAGAACAAACCTGGAGGATGTAGAATTTGTGTTGTTGAGGTCGACGGCCGTAGGAATTTAGCTCCTTCATGCTGTACCAAGGCAGATGCCGATATGGTTGTTAAAACCAACACCATGCGCGTTCTTAATTCTCGCCGTACTGTTCTTGAGCTAATACTTTCTGATCACCCTGCAGATTGCTTAATTTGTGCAAAATCAGGAAACTGTGAACTGCAAGATATGGCGCATAAATTGGGTGTTCGTGAAATTCATTTTAAAGGGGAACAATCGACCTACAAAGAAGATTTCTCTCCCTCAATTATTCGCGATCTTAATAAATGTATTATGTGTCGCCGTTGCGAAACAATGTGTAACGAAGTACAAACGGTAGGTACTTTGCATGCTGTTAATCGCGGTTTTATGGCTGTCGTTGCTCCGGCATTTGAAATGGATTTGGAGAAATCAACCTGTACCTACTGTGGCCAGTGTGTAGCTGTTTGCCCAACGGGTGCTTTAACCGAAGTTGATCATACAAACGAAATTGTTCGCGCTTTAGCTGATCCCAAAAAGAAGGTTGTTGTTCAAACTGCACCTGCAGTTAGAGCTGCTTTAGGTGAAGAGTTTGGCTTAGAACCCGGTACTTTAGTAACGGGTCAAATGGCAGCAGCCTTACGTCGTTTAGGATTCGATTATGTATTTGATACTGATTTTAGTGCCGACCTTACCATCATGGAAGAAGGAACTGAGCTTTTAGGTCGACTAGGTAAACACTTAGCTGGCGATAAAGATGTAAAGCTACCGATATTAACATCATGTTGTCCGGGTTGGGTTAACTTCTTTGAGAAGCAATTCCCCGATATGCTTGATATTCCTTCTACCGCGCGTTCTCCACAGCAAATGTTTGGAGCCATTGCAAAAACGTATTTTGCCGATAAAATTGAAACCAAACGTGAAGATATGGTTGTGGTATCGGTAATGCCATGTTTAGCTAAAAAATATGAATGTCAGCGCGAAGAGTTTGCTACCGATGGTAATCCTGATGTTGATTACTCAATTTCAACTCGTGAATTGGCTCAGTTAATCCAACGTGCCAATATCGATTTTAATACGCTTCCAAACGAAGATTTTGATCATCCAATGGGTGAGTCAACTGGAGCTGCAGTAATTTTTGGAACAACAGGTGGTGTTATTGAAGCAGCCGCACGTACAGCTTATGAAGTGCATACCAAAAAGAAACTTGAAAAAGTTGATTTTGAAGAGTTGCGTGGTATGGAAGGTATCCGTTCTGCAACTATTGATTTTGATGGCCTTCCAATAAATATTGGAATTGCTCATGGATTAGGAAATGCTCGCAAATTACTTGAAGATGTACAAGCAGGAAAATCCGAGTTTCATGCCATCGAGGTTATGGCTTGTCCTGGTGGTTGTATTGGTGGCGGTGGTCAACCATTGCACCATGGCGATTCTTCGGTATTAAAAGCGCGCCAATTGGCACTTTATAAAGAAGATAAGAATAAACCCATTCGAAAATCACACGAGAATCCTTATATTGCTAAATTATATGAAGAGTTCTTGGGTGCGCCCTTAAGCGAAAAAGCACATCACTTATTGCATACGCACTATTTCGATAAGAAAAAAGATATTGAAATAGAATAGTTTGTTGAACTTTAAAGACTTTAAAATATGTCAAGCGTAAAAATAAAATTAAACCAAAAAGAGGTTGATAAATTAAGAGAAGTATGTGCTTCGTTTAATAACGAACCTGATGAATTGATAAATGTACTTCATAAGGCACAAGAAATTTTCGGATATCTACCTGCTGAAGTACAAGAGGTAATTGCAGAAGAGCTTAATGTTGCTGTAGCAAAAGTATACGGTGTGGTAACATTTTACTCATTCTTTACCATGATACCAAAAGGGAAACACCCTATTTCAGTATGTACAGGTACTGCTTGTTATGTGCGTGGTGCAGAAAAAGTATTGGACGAATTTAAACGTCGCCTTAATGTTGAAGTAGGTGAAACTACACCTGACGGAAAACATTCATTAAGCTGCTTGCGTTGTGTTGGTGCTTGTGGATTAGCCCCAGTTGTATTGGTAGGCGAAAAAGTTTACGGACGCGTATCACCCGATGGTGTGGCTGAAATTTTAGCCGAATACGAAGTTTAGAAAATATTATAACCTATATTAAAAAGCCTCGTGAGTTTGTTCACGAGGTTTTTTTATTGGATAGTGAAGCGCCTGCTTCGCTTTTGTTTGTGTTGAATTACAACAAGCAGAGTAATTCATTTTTAATATGTATATGCTAATCTACGACTACCGATTTAGTAATAACAGTATTGTTATTGAATAGTTTTATTAAGTAAATCCCATTATTGAATCCTTCGACAGATACCCTATCGCTAGAATTATTTAAAGGTTTTGCTAAAACTAATCTGCCAAGTGAATTATATACTGCAATTTCATTAAAGGTAGTTTTTCCGGTATTGGAAATATTAATATATGATGAAGCAGGGTTTGGGTAAATCTCAACTTCGTATTTTATTGATGATAACTGGTTTACTATTTCTGGCTCATTTCCAATGGTACACAAAATAATAGCTCCATTACCATTACTTCCTCCTTGAAATGTGGACACTGCATAAGTACTGTCATTTATCATTATTATGTTAGTAGCACCCCAGCCTTTATCAAAAGTTAACTCCAATAAATCATTATATTCCATAGTAGCTAGGTTATATTGATATACTGATTCATAAGTGATTCCTATTAGACGGTCATTTGATAGGATTAACTTACCTCTACCTTCATTGTTAATATTTGAAATGATTTCGAAATTTGAGCCATCTTTGTCGAAGCTGAAAATCCTACCGTTTAAGTCATTTCCAGCACTATTAAATAGTCCATATATTTTATTGTCGGTAACAGTAAGTGAGTTTGGTTGCGTGCCAATACTGTCTCTTCCATCAAATATTTTCTCATAACTTCCTCCATTTAAATCCATTTTTACGATACAGCCACTATAACCAAAAGTTCCATCTCCAAAAGGAAATAAAAATTCACCTCCGCCGTAGCAGGTAACAAAAATAGACGAATTAACAATGCAGAAATCTGATGGTACTGTACCGTCATCTTCATTGTTAAAAGAATAAACTAAGTTTAGTTCATTTGTCGAACGGTTAATCTTAAAAATATTTCCCTCATCATCTAATGACGAAGCATACCCCCAAATCATAGAATCGTTAATATACTTAATAACTGGATTAAAAAAGTATTTTGGAAATTTAAAGATGGTATCCATTTGTTCTGTAGTAGTTGAATATTTAAAGATATTCCCACTGAAGTTTGATCCATAACTGGTAGTAATAAAAAGGTCGTTATTGTATTCTACGATACTTTGGGGAGACAATGAGCTGTCATTAAATGATTGTATTATTTCATGATTGGTTCCATCAATAGAGGTCTTAAAAAACGTGCCTAATTCAAATTCACCACCATAAGAGTTAATACCGTAAATGTAGTTATCAATTAGGCACATTCCAGAGGTGTAGTTTCCTGTAGTTGCATCGAAATTAAGAATAGGCGTTACTTGGCTAAAAGCATTTAATGCTACAAATAGTATAATAGCAGAACTTAGAAGTTTATGTGCATTGTTTTTCATAATAATAACTGAATTTTAATGAGTGTTAATTTATTGAGTATAATATTTTATGTTTTAATTGGAGCCTTTTTTATTGGACAGTGAAGCGCCTGCTTCGCTTTATAGTACTTTGCACTAATCTCGTAGCAGGCGCTACGAGTTCCATGGTGCATTTATATTTAGTAGTTCAAAGTGTTTATTCTGGATTGTTAATTGTTTGTATAGAAGAAATTTTAAATTGAATTCCACATTGTGGGTTTTATAGGTCAGCCAAAGTTTTACTGTAGCCCGGTTCCCCATAGCTTGCTTTGAGTTTAAGGGACAGTGAAGCGCCTGTTTCGCTTTTGTTTCTACGGACCTAACAGGTTTCAGCTAATAAATGAGGTGCGTGTATCATTTTAGTATTTCCAATTTTAATACAGATATGTTAGGTCTCTGAAAGCCAGGTTTTATTAGTTTTTTTTATTAATTTAATAACGATAATAATGTTTATAAGGATTCTCAATTTGTTTTATGCAGCGATCTTTTATTGTTAGTGTAGCAGTTTGCGTATTAAATTCCATTCTTAACCAACCTAAATAAACGTATTCTTCATCATTATTTCTACCAGATATAAATGCAAGGTATTCGTCATGGTTCCATCTCCATAGTCCTTTCGATTCGTAATATTGATTCTTAATTGTCCCTATCAATAAGTCGTCATTTAACCCCCAATTAAGAACATCATATAAAATATCACCATGGCTTAAGGTATTAGTTTGCCCATTTATTTCTGAGTAAACAGTATAATGATGAATGTGGTCAGTATAGTCGCCATAAAAAATATCTTCATATATAGAATTGTAATAACCTCTATGCATTATATTAAATCCGCAATCCTGAATGCTTAGTTCATTGTCTGTTTCAATTCTACCTATTCTTAATAGGTAATGATCAAAAATCCCATCAGCGTTTAAATCGATTGAATCAATAATAACTAAGGAATCCGCTGGATTTTTACTTAAGTTATATGATATGTCAGGCTCAAAGTCGAAATATTCACCCGATTCTTTATCCCCAACGTAAAAAGTTGTATTTATAGGATTGTATTCTTCTGAATAGATATCGTAATTGTAAGGTTTATCACAAGAATTTGTTAAGCTCATGAGTAAGAATAAAAATATATATAAGTTATTTGTTTTCATAATTCTTAATATTTATTATTGAATGGAAATATTTGCAAATTTATTTTTAATTGTGATATGAGATTTGATAGCAGGATTGTTGTAAATCAGTACTTTTTTATCGTCATCTGTTTTTCTTGAATCAATTTCAATAAGGATTTTGTTCAGCAAATTGCAATCATCAATAAAAAGCTTGCCCTGTAAGCTGCTTAAATTTAAATTGTGTTCAGTGCAATTTTTATTAATTAAAGTAATTTCGGTACCCGATGCATTTATATTTAAACTTTTTAGTTTGGTGTTAACATTATAGTTTATTGCTCCCAAGTTGCTCAGTATATTGAATGTTCCACCGCTGTTGTAAAAATAACAGTTAGTATACTTGGTTTCAATAGTGCTCTCAAATGCACAGTTTTTTAATAATAACTCTCCAATATGGCTATTAATGCTTAAGCTACCTGATACATTATTTAGGCTAATATTGCCATATTGTGTAGTGATATGAAAATTGCCT
>JAQICC010000377.1 GCA_027858735.1 Salinivirgaceae bacterium | reverse complement strand
TTCGAGGCGTGTGAAAAATTCAAACCGCAGTATACTAGTGTATTCGAGGATTTGGATTTTGAGCGACAACAGCCTGCCCCGATTATTTCGGGGAAGAAGTTGGACTTTATAGACAAACTAATTAACCCGTATTATAATGTTTTGATTGACACTGGGGTCAGGTTTTTGTGGCTTTATTCAGCGCAACTTATTGCGTACAATTATCTGCCTTTTTCATATTGATAAATCGTCAGCTTGTTGCAAGGTTGTTCCTTTATTTCATTGGTGTAATTATCCGAATAATAGATATTAAATCAAATACCAATAAGCAATAGTTATGTGCGAAAAATTAACTATTCTTCGTATGTTTGTCACCAATAAATTTTCAAAAATGGCACTAATTTTAAATATTGAAACATCAACTCCTGTATGCTCAGCCTCCCTTGCTGAAAATGGTAAGCTTGTTGCACTTAAAGAAAGTTTCGAAGACCGTTCGCATGCATCGTTATTAACTGTTTTTATTGATGAGCTATTTAAAGAGCAAAATATTGATGCTGGAAAATTGCACGCTGTTAGTGTTAGTGAAGGGCCTGGTTCGTATACTGGTTTAAGAATAGGAGTTTCTGTTGCAAAGGGCATTTGTTATGCAAAAAATATACCTTTAATTGCGGTAAATACCTTGCAAACAATGGCTTTAATGGCATTACAAGAACTAAAGGATTCGAGCGTATTGTATTGCCCAATGATTGATGCAAGGAGAATGGAAGTATATTCGGCACTGTTTAACAGCGAATGGGTTCAAAAGCGAAAAACTATTGCTGAAATTATTGATGAAAATTCATACAAAGCTGAATTGGCTAAGGGTAAAGTTGCCTTTTTGGGGAATGGAGCTCAAAAGTGTATAGATTTTATTAATAGTGAAAATGCTCTGTTTTTAAATGATATTTATCCTTCAGCAAAATACATGGCTACACTTGCTCAACAAGCTTTTGATCGAAATGATTTTAAGGATGTAGCTTATTTTGAGCCTTTCTATTTAAAAGACTTTGTGGCTACCATACCCAAGAAAAAAATATTTTGAAAACCAATTTTTTAATATTAGCAGTTCTATTTACAGGATTGTCACAATTTTCCTACGGGCAAGAGATTTTTAAAAAGCTTTTTGATGAGAAATATGATTCGCTGTATTATGATAAACTAGAAGATAAACTTACTGTCAAATATTTTTCGGATAGAAAATTCTACGATTTTGAATTAACTGACAATTACATAGAGAAGACAATAGACTATAAATCGAATCCAAGATATTCGTTAGGAGCTGGTGGAACCTATAAATGGCTAGGCTTAAATATTGCTGTCGGCCTGCCCAATAAAGCCGATTCGGTATTAGGAAACACCCAACGCATTGATTTGCAAACTCAAATAAATTTAAGAAAGCTTACAATAAATCTTTATACAGGAAGGTATAATGGATTTTATATTAATAATTCACAGGAATTACTCTACAATGGAAATCCCCATAAATTTTATGTTCGACCTGATATAAAAAGTCAATCCTATGGGTTAAGTACATATTATGTGTTTAATTCAAGTAAGTACTCAAACCGGGCAACATTTTTGCATAACGAATGGCAAAAAAAATCGGCTGGGTCGTTTTTAGCTGGGGGTACAATGTTTTATAGTCGTGTAGCCGCCGATTCTTCGTTAATTCCAGCGAATATTGTTTATGATACTATTTTTAATTCTACAAACTTCGACCAAACGGGTTATTTTGCAATGGGTGGCAACTTAGGCGTTGCTTATACATTTGTACTTTGGAAGCATTGGTTTTTCGATGTTACTCTTTTGGGTGGTTTGTCTACGGGGATTGCTTCAATTTACCCTGAAAATAGTGACAAAAGGCAAGATTTTAAGGTGGGCCTTACTGTATTAAGTAAGTTGGGAATGGGTTATAATAGTGAAAATTTGTATGTTGGACTTAACACATCAAATTTATTAGCTATTTCACCATTACCGCTTGAAAACACGAATATGGGTATTCGAGTGGGAGTTATTCGTTTTTTAATTGCGTATAGGTTTACAGTTGATAAGAATAATACTAGCTTGCCTCAATGGCTACCCTTTAAATTATAAAATGCCAATTGTGATAGCTAAATACCGTAATTTGTTTTTAATGTGAAAATAATATGTCTATTAACACTTCGAATAAAATAGTAAGGTTTGATCATTTCTGTTTGCATCAAATATATTTCAAGAATATAGGAGCTACTGAGTTTGAGATATTGTACGATACGGTATATGAAAAGTATTTTGATCTAAAAGCTTCAATAATGACTTTTTGTCTGATAGGCGAAAATGGTATTGAAAAGTTTAATAAAAAAATTCAAAAAAAAGTTTTTGGTGAAATTAACTGGCCAACTATTCGTATTATCGATAAAGCTCAGAATAGCTATTCGGGTTATTTTACTGCTGTTTCAGGCGTAAATGTAAAAACATTTGTGGGCAACAAATCCATCTCAAAAGTATTTGACACTCCAAATGCAAGGTACTGTTATATAGGCAATATAGAATTGAATAATTCGCATGATTCCACTGCTTTAAATAAAATTCTTGAACCTGTTTTAAGTACAGTTGGATTGTCAACCGATTCAATTGTTCGAAATTGGGTTAATACAAGTTTTGAAAAAGATTGTATAGAGTTTGAATACAGTCAGCCAGTAAATGCTATTTTAGCTGTAAGGCCTACGTACACCGATATTGAAGTAATCCATACAGCTCGTCCATATACATTACTTATAAGCCATCAGCATGGCTCATTTATGCAACTTTCTGATATTGTAGAAAATGTTAATTGGGCAGAAGCAGATACTACCATTGATGCACATATCAATTTAATTTTAGATAGGGTTGAAGAACTTTTTCTTGAGAAAGAATTTCAATGGAGTCAATTATTTTCAGGGTATGCAATATTCTCGAGTTTAAAAGATGCGAAAGTCTTTACAGCTATTTGTAAAGAGCGTAAAATTCCAGCAGCTCCTTTTATGAAAATACAGAGGGCATTTAAAAATAGCGGTGTTATGTTTGATGTTGAATTAAGTTTTGCCAAAGGGAATGAAGCATAAACTTCGAACGCAGTTAATGGCGGAGTTATCACGCCGTAATACCGATTTAATAACCCAATGGGTGCTTGATGAATCGGGAGGGATTGGTGCATTAGTTGAGCTTGTTTTATCTCATGAAGAAAAGGTAGCCCCCAGAGCTACATGGGTGCTTGAGAAAATTTCGGAAAAATTAAACGAACCTCTAGCTGATTATATCGATAATGTAATTAATGAATTAGCAAAAATAAATTCAAGCAGCACACGACGAACTTTGGCTAAGGTTTTAATGCTGCATACCATTCCAGAAAGGCATGAGGGTAGAATGCTCGATTTTTGCATTTCTATGATAGAATCGCCAAAAGAACCTGTTGCAGTTAAAGCAAATTGTATGACCATTGTTTTTAATCTACTTCCTAAATATCCGGAGCTTAAAAATGAAATTTTCAGTATTATTGAAGATCAGGTGCCTTACAATTCAGTTGGATTTAAATCGAGGTTTAATGTATTAAAGAGAAAATTAAAATAGGTTAAGTTGTTCGGGTTTTATTTCTTTAAAAATATCCATTTTTGTTGATAATCCAGCTTCTTTACATTTTGCTTCAAATAGCGCCTGTAATTTATATCCATCGGGCACAGCAATATTATATTGGTTAGTGTAACGGGCAATATATTTTTCTTTAATACCCGGAAAATGCTGGTCAAGTTTAGAGTAATAATAATCACGCTGTTTATCGCGCAAGGTCATTCCCATCCAGCCAATAATATATTTTGCACCTGCTTTTTTTGCCATTTCAATTAGGGCAGTAATATTTTCTTTAGTATCGTTAATAAAAGGTAAAATGGGCATTAGCAAAACACCGGTGTAAATTCCGGCATCGCTTAAAACCTTTATTGCTTGAAACCTTTCTGATGTTAATGATGCGCCAGGTTCTATAATTTTTCCAAGTTTGTCGTTTGCAGTTGTTATTGTAAAAGAAACTGCTGCATAGGTTTTAGCTATTTCAGAAATGAGGTCAATATCACGCAATACCAAGCTATTCTTTGTAAGAATGTGTACCGGAAAATTGTACTTGTTTATTATTTCTAAGGCTTTTCTGGTGGTTCTAACTTTTTTCTCAGTAGGCATATAGGGGTCATTCATGCTACCTGTTCCAATAGTGCCCTTCAGCTTTTTCTTTTTAATTTCTATTTCTAGAAGGTCTAGGGCATTTTCTTTTACCTGAATTTGTGAGAAATCCTCAATCTGGTAGCATTCGCTTCTTGAATCGCAATAAATACATTGATGCTGGCACCCCCTGTAAAGATTCATATTGTAGGATAGCCCAAACCATGAGTCGGGGGCATTTTTCACTTTTGCTAAAATAGTTTTGGCCCTTATAAATTTCATAGTATAAATATGCGGACTTTTATTTATAGCTAAAATAAGAAATGAATCTATTTATAATAGATCAATTCAAAATAATATCATATAAATGGTATGGAATAAAGTAGTGAAGGGAATAAAAAGTCTAATTTTCTTTTACTTCTTTGTTTGAATGGTAAATGTCAATGGCCACAAGTAATGCGGTAAAACCCCAAAATGGAGCAGAAATTTTGTCTGTATCTAAAAAATTATTTAGAATGCCATGGGCGTAATATGTTGAAAGTCCTAGTATGGCAGCTAAACCAAGACTTCGAAGTTCGTATGAGGGGCAATTTTTTATAGCTCTAAACCCGGTTATTAAAGTTGATATAATAATTGCAATAAAAAGAACAGTACCTAATACTCCTTGTTCCGACAAGGGACCAAGATATTCACTATGAGCATTTCCACCATCGCCTTGGTTTGTGCTAATTATGGTTTTTTCTGACGATATTTGAAAAGGAGCGTATTGAAACATATAGGTTCCGGGTCCCCAGCCAAAAACAGGTTTTTCTTTAAACATTCGTATGGCACAATTCCATCTGTTAAATCGCTCAAGATTTGATGCATCCGTTGTAATATTTGACATGGACTGCACATGTTTGGCCAAATCTGTTGATGAGTCTTGCTTATTAGATTTTAAGGATCTGCTTAAGTTTGGAGCTACAAAGAGTACTATTATACCAACAGTAACAATACTAGTAAGAACAACCCATAATTTTATTCGCAATTTTATTATTGCCCAAAGGCCAAAAGCTCCAAGTAAACTAAGCCAAGCTGCCCTTGAATAGGAGAATATAAGCCCCATGGATAAAATAAATAAGATGGTTCCAAAAGCAAACTTCTTACGTGCTGAGCTTACCTTAATAAATGTCATTGTGGCTACTGGTGGAATAAAAAATGCAAGTATTGCTCCATAGGAGGTATGATCTTTATAAAATGGGTTTGCTGACCAGTGGGCAATTTTTTCTTGAAAAATACCATAAGTAGCATGTCTATACAAAGCATAGAATACAACAATTACAAGGCCATAAACATAATATGAATAGTATCGTTGAGCGTTAGCTTTATTTTTAAATAACTGAGTAGCCAGAAAATAAAAGGCTGTCAAAAACCAGAGTTTTGAAGCCATATATTTTATAGAAACCAAAGGCATAGTACTGGTAATAGTAGTTACGAGCATCCATGTTAAATATAAATATATGCTAATTGAAACAGGATGGACAAGTACTTTATGATCGAAATTACCTTCAAATATTAATTTTAGTATAAAAATAAGTAATATGCCAGCCAAGAGAGGTTCGGTAGGCAGAAACATATCAATGGGTAAATTGAGGCCAAATTCACTTAAGGGTACCGATAGTGGTACCATAAAAACAAGGGCAAGCAATAGTTTATCGAGTGCTAAAAATGCTGCCACAACCAATAGCAATACTATCGGAATAAGGCTAAAATAAAAAAATTCTTTATAGATGAAAAAAGCGTTTAGTAATACAAATATAATTGCACCACCGTATGCCCACCATTTGTTTATATTTTTTAACACTAGATTAATATTAAAGTTGCGACTTTATTTCGTCCATTCTTTTCCTTATTGCATCGACAATTACCAGGAGAAGAATTGCAAAAATAAATGCAGAAATAGTTGAAACCAAAACGATTAACCAACGAACTGGATAGGATTTCTTCTCGGCTTTTGCCGCCGCATTTACAACAAATTTGGTAGGAAGCGATTGTGTTGCATCTAACGTTGCTTCTGCATATTTTGCTTTCAAACGGCTCATTTGCTCGTTTGCAAATAATAAGTAATCGCGCATTGAAACATAGGCACCACCATATTTGGCCATTATATCAAGCTTCTTCTGTAGCTTACTAGCAGCCGATGTATTCCCTCGTAAAATTGCTTCAGCATAAGCTTGGTTTGTAACTTCAGCTTGCGATTCGTAGTCAACTATTCCCATTAGGCGAATTCTCGTTAACGAGTCTTCAATGCTTTTAATATGATTTTGAAATGAAATATATTCATGTTCAACCAAAGCTAGAGCTTCTAAAGCACGTTCTTTTAGCATGTTAGTTTTTATGGTATCAACCAGAGCTGCAATATCATTGGCAATATCTGCAGCTGTTTGGGCATCCTTGTCCATTACACCAATGCGAACCGACATAAATTTGGTAGGTGTAAACTCAATATTACTATTAAACTCACGATATAATTCAGTATAAGGAAATTTACCTGCTGGATCTATATCATAGTGTTTCATTAAGTTATATTTTTCAATAATACGCACCCTAATTTCGTCTGAATTTAGTACTTGAAGTAATTGTTCAACTTCTTCATCCTCCCCAAGTTTCATAATTTCCTTTTTAGCAATATTCATGGCTAAAAGGTCGTGTGAAACTGAGCTTGAAGCAGCAGGGAATAGAATAACTTCCGATTCAAATTTTTCATCAATAGTAAGCGAAACAATTATTGATGCAACAGCAGCAATACCTGTAATTACCATTAATGGAATCTTTTTCTTCCATAAATACAGGATAAGATCAACGGAATCAAAGCGATACTGATTTTTATTTTCTGTCATGCGTGTAAATTTTATGAAGTCGCAAAAATAATAAAAGAAATGGGATTATATATTAATAATGTATACCATTTTACCATACTGAACGTTTTGGTTACAATTATTATTGAATCAAAATGAATTTTATTTGGTAAAATGATTAGGTTGCAAATGGGTTTTTTAATGCGTGAAAAGGAGCCTATAAATATGGAGGAAACACTTATTGGAACCTATTGTCAGGTATGGTAACTATGGAAATAATTTTCCCATTTAATTATTTACCTGAGTGACAGTGATGTTTTTAATGAAACTCAATTCCCATCAATGAAATATCATCAAAAAAGTCGTTGTCGCCTTTATGGTCATTGAGTTTTTCAATAATCTCATCAATTATGCTGTTAATGCTGTCGTTTTTAACCATGCATTGTTCCATAATTTTACTGCCGAATTCAACCTTATCATCGTTTTCAAGCTCAACTATACCATCGGTATAGCAAATTAATTTACTGCCTGGGGCTAAAATCTCTTTTCCGAGCGTAATATGTGGTATTTCATCAAGCATACCAACACCGGTACACCCATCCGATAATTCTACTAATTTTTTTGTATCGCCAAAATATAATAATGATGGGTTATGACCAGCATTAATATATTCAAGCTCACGTGTAATTATATTGAATTTTCCTAAAAATAGTGTTATGAATTTTTCGCCATTGGCATTTTCCATTACCCTATCGTTTAGTTTATTAATTGTTAGTGGCAAAGGTAAATTTGCTGAAAAAAGAGCTCGTACGTTTGCTTGAAAATTTGACATTAAAAGTGCAGCCGATATTCCTTTACCAGAAACATCAGCCATGCAAAAGGCGTACTCTTCGTTGTTAAGTTTAATAAAATCATAATAATCGCCACCTACCTCAAAGTGTGGCAAGTAATAAGCTGAGGCATGTATTTTTTCGTTATTGGGTAGCGATGCCGGGTTCGGAATTAACATATTTTGCATCCGCGATGCAAGTTCAAGTTCCTTTCTAATGGCCTCTTGTCTTACATTCTCATCGAACAAGCGTTTGTTTTCAATGGCAACTACAATAATGTTAGCCATTGTTTGAATAAAGTGCAAATGCTTAATTGTTGGACTCATACCCGCTCTTTCTTCATCAATATCGCCTATTAATACATATGCGATAGGTGTTTCATGGTGATAAACCGGTATAATTGCATCAAAAAATTGCAAATTAGGGTTTAAGGCAACTGAAAGGTTGGTGATTTGATTATAATACAGCAAATCAGTCTCTACTCTTATCCCTTCTGCTACATTTCTATGAATACCAGATGAAAGAAGACGCTCCCATTTTTGATTGTATCTAAAAAGTAGCACTTTACCAATATTTAATTCGTGGCGAAGAATCGATTCAAATTTATGCAGTAAATCTTTAACAGGAAGATTTTCGTTGATAGACAGAGTAATATCTAGCAAGGTGTCGAGCTTGAAATTACTAAATTGCAATCGACGTAACGAGGCTTTGGCTGACATAAAATTTATAAATCAAAAATTAAAAATAGCCAAATTACAAAAAATGGCTTAATAAAATAAGGGGATATAGACAAAACTATATATTGGCTATAGTACTGAATAATTCATAAAATTTGACAAAAAGCACATATCTTTTTCATTATCTACACCTTATAATTTTCAAGTGTTAAAATTATTTTGTCAAATTTTACTAAAGCACATTTATTTCAGCACATCTACTTCCTTGCAATCCCTTTGAAGTAGGGAACTACGTCGACAGGTATTGCAAGTTGTATCTGCACTAAACTAAACGCATGAATTAATCAGG
>JAQICC010000359.1 GCA_027858735.1 Salinivirgaceae bacterium | reverse complement strand
AAGTTTCCAAGTGCATTTATTTCAATGCATCTGTTTTTCCGAATCAAGTTCGGAACAGGCTGTTGCGATCCCGAAGGCTTTCGGGATGAAATATAAAGATATATCGGCGGATTCCGACGCACCCGAAATAAATTCGGGACAAGCTTTACATCTACATCAAACTAAATGCATGAATTATTCAGGTTATAATTTTTAATCCCAATTATTCTTGAGAATAATTGCTGTCTCCAACAGCGACTAAGTCTCACATCCAAATTTGATGCTCAAATTTGGGTTCGGCTATGTCGGGGTAACCCGCATTTCAATTCATCATAACGGAATTTGATGAATAATGCGAGTTAAGTGTTGAAATTAATTTTGTCGAATTTTACTAAAGTGCATTTATTTCAGCACATCTACTTCCTTGCAATCCCTTTGAAGTTGGGAACTACGTCGGCAGGTATTCCAAGTTGTATTTGCACTAAACTAAACGCATGAATTAATCAGATAATGTTTGAATTACATGTTTTTGATTTTAAATTATTCTCACATTCAATTCTACTCGCATCGTTTTTAAAACAACTCCCGAATCTCAGATTTTAGATGCAATATGGCTTTTTTTGTAGGATCCTTATCAGAATCAAGCATTTTTTCAAGTATATATTTGCTTAGTTGAATAGCCGGCCCATCGGGTTTTAAACTAATGGCATTCTGGTTTATTAGCTTTAATAGATTTTCTTTCGAAGTCTTAATTAGTTCCCATGCTTTATCGCTAATATATAGCTGATGAGCCATGTTATGTTCAAATTCAGATCGAATATTTTTTAAAAGAGCGCCCTGAAGATCTTGATTGCTCATGCCATTATTTTGTGTACGAAGAACCAACGATTGAGGTGAAATTCGTTCAAGCATAAGAATCATGCGTTCATAAGCTTGCAATCGAATGGGAGTTATCATTTTTTGATTATTCAAAATAGCTTCAATCTTTCGCCGTTTATCTTCGTTACTAATTAATTGTTTAATTGTAAAATAAGCCGTAGCAAATACGATTAAAGCTGGTATAGTATATTTTAATATTTCTAGTATCATAATAATTTGGTGTTGTTTTTAAAACATTAAAAATGTTTAATTAGTACTTCATAGAAAACTACTTTTGTAAGTGACTGTTTTCAGCACAAGAATAACGCAGTTATTGGTGTTTTCTAAGAGGACGCTAATTATAATATTTATTTCTCTTTCATTGCCAGCTCAAGTTGCAATCCTTTCAATCGTAAATAGTGATTAAGTGCTTTATTAATAAGCTCTTTTTCATTAACCTTTTCAAAATTAGCAAGAATTTTAAATTTTTCTCGAACATCTGATTCAATTATATCATCAATAACGTTGACTTCTTGAGGTTTAGTATTTTTAACCGCTTCATGTTCATTAATAAAATCAGTATTACTGAGCAAAGCCTGTTTGAACAGGTTTATGTTTCTCTTATTTTTTTTAGTAGCCATGTTTCAAAGTTAATTCTTTTGCAAAATTCATATAATCAAAAGCGCCTCTTCCTTTAGGCGAATATTCAAAAATGGATTGACCAAATGCTGGAGCTTCTATAAGAGCAATGTCTTGACGAATATAGGAGTTGAAGAGCTTGTTTTTTAAAATGGAGTGTTGCGCAATGTTTGAAACTACCGCTTGACCAAACTTTGTACGAGGCTGATATTTTACAAACAGAATTCCAGCAAGTTCCAAATGGGTGTTCATTCTTAATTTTACCTTTTCAGCAGTTTGTAAAATACGATCGAGCCCAATAAATGCAATATTTTCAGCTTGCATAGGCACAATATATGAATTAGCCGCCACCAAAGAATTAATCGATAAGGTACTCATGCTTGGAGGGCAATCCATTAATATGTAATAGTATCCATTTGTGTTTTCTAAAACCTGTTTTAGTAAGCACTCTCGCCCCGGTTCATTATTTATCTGATTTTCGTAATCAATTAAGTTGCTGTTTGATGGAACAATATCAAGGCCCTCTGAATTTTGAATGCAGTCTTTCAGGGTACATTTACCTAATAATAGGTCGCCAACATGGTATTTATTATCTTGAATGTGTAATGAATGCGTTAGATTGCTTTGGCTATCTAGATCAATTAAAAGTACTTTCTTATTCTTCTTTTTTAATGCCGCACCTAAATTTAAAACCGTTGTAGTTTTTCCTGTACCCCCTTTATTGTTAATTATGGATATTATTTTTGCCATTACTGCTTGTTATTAAGACAGAGGCTAATTTAATAAAAATTATCTGTAATTGGAGGTAATGGAAGAGTGTGGAAAAAAAACATTAACAACAGTAGTGTTTCAAAATTGCTCATTTTTTAGGGATTGATAATTAGTGCTTGCAAGAAAACTACTTGTTTTTCAAGTGGCTTCTTTGGAAATACCAAAGACAAGGCTTTTGAAGGCTTAATTATTAGGAGTCCCGATTAATACATCGGGATGACTTATAATTAAGGCGTGAGTGACGCAGTATTTGACGTTTTCAAAGAGACAATTAAGGCCACTTATTACTATTGTAAAGAGAGTAATTTAATCCTAAGAATGGAAACATCTCAGATTACATACATAGGTTACTAACATTTCGGTTTCTAAAATCATCTAATAAAATTGGAAACCCCATAATTTGTTTCAGGATTATGTAAATAGTTAAAATATTTGTGCTTTTAGTATGCAACTTTAAATCATTATCTGTAAAAAAAAAACGTAAGCGAATGTATATTTTGTTCTCAAGTAAGTAATTGAAATAAAGACTTGTAAGTCTATGTTGTAAGCTGTTGACGTAGTAATATTTTGTACCTTGGGTGAAAAATATTTTTAAGACGTATTTGGATTGAGGCCAAATATTATTTTAAAAATATAGGGGTACGTACATTTGTGATGTTCTCATTCTTTAGAATATAAATCACTTTAAATACAGGTTATCGTACTTTGTTTGTCAGTGAATTTAGATATGAGAAAAGGGCAAAACTTAGAAAATATTTAAAAGCAATATTATGAAAATATCAAGCTACACTTATTTAATAGTATCATTTATTCTTTTTTGTAATGTATTTAATACATATGCAAATGATTTAAAAGAATTATATGCAAGAAAAGCAGATTCATTAGTGCAACTTATGACCTTAGCGGAAAAAATTGGACAACTTAACTTATTATATGCAAGTAAAGAATCTGTTGACTCTGCTTTTTTTACTATGGTAAAAGAGGGAAAGGTTGGTGGAGTATTTTTTGCATATGGATTAGATCATGTTATGAAAATCCAAAAATATGCTGTTCAGGAAACCCGATTACATATCCCTATGATTTTTGGTCTTGACGTTGTTAATGGACACAGAACAGTTTTTCCGATTGGAATTGCACAAGCATCTACGTGGGATATGGAACTTCTCGAAAAAGTTGAACGCACGGCAGCTACAGAAGCAACCGCAGAAGGTATAAATTGGGTTTTTGCTCCAATGGTGGATATAACAAGAGACCCGCGTTGGGGAAGGGTTTGTGAAAGCCCCGGTGAAGATACCTGGCTTGCATGCCGTATTGCGGAAGCTAAAATAAAAGGTTTTCAGGGAACAGATCTAGCTTTGGATAATACAGTAATGGCATGTCCAAAACATTTTTTTGCTTATGGAGCTCCTTTGGCCGGAAAGGATTATAATACTGTAGATATGTCAGACAGATCACTTTTTGAATGGTATATGCCCCCTTATAAAGCAGCTGTTGATGCAGGAGCAGGCTCAGTTATGTCTTCATTTAATGATTTAAATGGAACACCTGCTATTGGAAATAAAAAACTACTTACAGGCTTACTTCGTGACGAGTGGAAATTTGATGGATTAATTGTTTCCGATTATGAAGCTATTTTTGAGTTGGTTACATATGGTATGGCGCCCGACCTGGAACAAAGTGCAAAAATAGCTCTGGAGGCGGGTAATGATTTTGATATGGTATCGCGCACATTTTTAAATTATTTAGGTGGCCTTGTTGAGAAAGGGCAAGTAAGTGAAGAAACTATAAATGCAGCTGTTAAAAGGATTCTTATTGCTAAATACAGATTGGGATTATTCGATGATCCTTATAAGTATTGTAATAAAAAAAGAGAAAAGGACGACATAATGCGCCCTGAATTTTTAGCGCTTGCCAGAGAAGTAGTTGCCAAATCGTGTGTTTTATTAAAGAACGAAAACCAAACCCTGCCAATAAAAAAAGATATTGGTTCTATTGCTGTTATTGGGCCATTGGCTGATGCAAGAAGAGAATTGTTTGGAAGTAATTTAATTGGAGGTGATCCCCAAAAGGGTGTTTCTATTTTAGATGGGATAAAAAGTAAAATCTCCGATGGAACGACTATTAATTATGAAAAAGGGTGTAATATAGATGATAGCGATATTAGTGAAATATCAAAAGCTGTGGCAATAGCAAAACAATCGGATATTGTTGTACTTGTATTGGGCGAAAATGAAAATATGAGTGGTGAATCAGATAGCAGGAGTAATATTAGCATTCCCGGAGTTCAGAATGAATTGGCACGACAGGTAATAAAAACCGGTAAACCCTGTGTTGTAATTGTTAATGGTGCAAGGCCTTTACTGCTAACCGAATTGGACAGTATTGCATCATCAATATTAATGGCTTGGCAAGGTGGAACGCAAGCAGGAAACGGTATAGCCGATGTTCTTTTTGGAGATTATAATCCATCTGGAAAATTAACGATAACTTTTCCAAGAAATATGGGACAAATACCTATTTATTATAATCATACAAGCATAGGACGACCATCGCGTGATCCCAAAATATCGGGCAAGTTCGAAGATTGGAGATCAGTGCATATTGACTGTCCAAGTGCTCCATTGTATCCCTTTGGCTATGGATTAAGCTATACAACGTTTGAATATTCAGATGTTAAGTTAACTAAGTTGGTATACGAAGCTAACGATGAAATAAAGGTATCTATAGAAGTTACCAATGTTGGAGATAGGGATGGGGAAGAAATAGTACAACTCTATGTTCGTGATTTATTGGCTGAAATTACACGGCCGGTAAAAGAACTGAAAGGTGCGAATAAAATCATGCTGAAAAAGGGTGAAACAAAAAAGGTAGAGTTTACATTAAATACCCTGGATTTGTCATATTACCATTCCGATATGAGTTACACATGGGATTCTGGCGATTTTGAGATTTATATTGGACCAAATTCTGAAGTTACTAAAACGGGAAAGTTTACTATAAAATAATCATTGTCATTTAGTTAGTGATATATATAATTTATACAAACCATCGCTACCCCCTAGTTCGCCGCGGCGAAGAATGCTATCGCGCTGGCCGCTGCTTGACGGCAAGGTAGGCTTTAGGGGATTTAGGGGTGTGCGAAAGGAAATTGCTTAACTAAATGACATAGAAATAGAATAAGTAGTATAAATCTGAATTGAAACATAGATGTACATAATTTAAAATAAATATTATGAGAAAAATAGTATACATATGTATTGGAATTGTAATGCTTGCAGGTTGCACAGTTCCTTCAGACGATTCGACAAGAACCAACGTTGAAATAAAAGACAATTGGTATTATATTAATGGTGAAAAGTTTTTCATTAAAGGTATCGGATATGAAATTGGTGCCCGTCCGGGTCAGAATCCATATGAAGACACCATAGTTGATATTGCCAGAATGAGGTATGACCTGAAAATAATAAAAGATGCTGGCTACAATACTATTCGCACATGGAGCCAATTATCCGAATATCAGCTTCAAGTGGTTCAGGAATCCGGTTTAAAAATAATATTTGGTATTTGGATTGATCCGCATGGTGATTTTGGAGATTCATTATTAATAGAAAGTTCACAAGAGCTTGTGGAAAAAGTTGTCGCATATTCTAAAAAATATGATTGTGTAATTTCCTATTTAATTTTAAATGAACCATTAACCGAGCATATTCATGAATGTGGTGCACCTGCTTTGGGTAATCTGTTAACAAATCTGAAAGGTATTTTAGACATTGAACATCCGGGTATTCCTGTATCTATCTCGGGAAGTGCCCCTAATGCCGATTTTATTGACATGACACGCATGGATTATAACGCGCAAAATTGTTATGATTATGGCAGTTACCAAAACGGTACAATGGGTTTTGCAGGATTCTTAAAATGGTGCAATGAACTGAATGGCAATAAGAATCCATTAGTAATAACAGAATTTGGCTATTCGGTTTCTGATATGGGAGGTGGTAATTATGGATATGGTGGGAATACGCTTGAGCAACAGAAAAATGGTGTTATAAAGAATTACCGTGAAATACTTGACGCTGGTGCTACAGGAGCTTGTCCGTTTTATTATGCCGATGGATGGTGGAAAGGTGGTAATGATAGTATTCATAACAATGCCCCTGAAGAATGGTTTGGATTTTTTGGATACAGTGACCTAAACGATACAATAGGTACTCCAAGGCCAGCATGGTTTGCTTTAATTGATTATATGAAAGGCTTGGTTATTTTTCCTAAAAACCAGGGTGTATATGGCGAAGTTATTCCACTTGAGTTTTTTCTTGATAAGGAAGTTGGAAAAATTGAAGTAAAACTGAATGATAGCGTATTATATTCGAAGCAAGTAATTAAAGAAGGCTATTTAGCTGATTCTGTAAGGTATGAACCTAAAGGTATTGAGGATGCCGAATTAGTTTTCGAATTTTTTGATCGGTCAGGAAAAGTATTAAAATCAGAAACAATAATTACATTACTATCTAAAAAACCTGTTGAACTTCCTAAGCTGTTAATTGATGTAGATCCTACTGATGACTTGAATAATGCAAAAGTTATAAAAATGAAAATTATCCTTAGCGATATGGGGAATTTTAAAATTGCGAGCGATTTACGTTATAATTTCAATTTTCATATTGGTTGGGAAATAGGCCCTGAGGGTAACATTAAAGTTAGTGCCAACGAAAATGCTAAAGAAATTACGTTAATGCAAAGTGTTGGAATACCTGATAATAGTTGGGTAGCAGTGCCATCTGCCGGTATTACTGTGAAATATGGTAAATATTTATTAAGACTACATGATCAGGATATGATATTTAGAGGAAATTGGGCCGATGAAATTATGGTAAAGCAATGGTAAAATTAAGAAGGGTTTTTTAAGTTTGAGTTAATAAATAAGTGGTGTAGAAAAGAGCGGGTGCATGGAAAATGTATCTGTTTTTTTTTATTATACTGGAGTGTCTTTTATTGGTCTCATTAGTAGTTAAAACTATGTACTTTAGTGCATCTCGCTTTAGCGTCTGAAAATTTTACGTGATATTAGAGCTTAGACTTTAGATATTAGACTAAAAAAAATAATTTTCAATGTAATTCTAAAATCTAGTATCTAATGTCTTGTTATAATATATACGAATTTCATTCGTAGTCAAACCTATGGTACTTTCAGTC
>JAQICC010000291.1 GCA_027858735.1 Salinivirgaceae bacterium | reverse complement strand
GACTTAAACTTAATTTAATTAAAAAAATAAATGGAAATAGAAAAATTATATCAAAACATAACGACAAAACCTCAAATTTCGTCATCGTTATTATTGGTAATTACCATTAATATGTTTATTTGGATTAATGAACTTTATGGTATTGGTATTTTGTTTTCTATGGTTTCATTTTTTGTTGTATTCCGTACTTCAGGGTATATTTTGGACAAAGAAAATAGCCGAATAAAAATGATATCAGGATACTCTGGAATACTAATGGGAAAATGGTATAAACTGCCCGAGATCAAATATGTATCGTTACTGCGTATAAGTCAAGCCCGTGACACTAGCTCTGGTTCAATTATTTCCAGCACCTCTCCCAAGAGTTTCGGATACCAGGTAAATCTGGTTGTGCGTGTACATCGCGAGCACCGACCCATAAATTTAATGACTACCAATATTGAAAAGGCCAAAGATGAAGGTAAAAAACTGGGAGAATACCTTGATTTAAGAGTTTTCGATTCAACATCGTATAAAAGATGTTGGTTGTAAGCCATCACCTATAAAACTGGCTTTATAGTCGCTTACATATTCCAATATTGTACTAAATTCCAATTCCAACAATTATAGTATCATCAACCTGGTCTAATTCACCACGCCAATCACCTACAGTTCTATCTAAAAACGATTCTTATTCAAGCATTGGCATGCTGAATTTCTAATAGAAGTCCGTTGTTTTATACTTCCCTACCTTTTCACCACCACATAATGCAAACGCAAATTATTTTTTAAAGCATTACTATAGTTATATTTATTTATCAAAGATTTGACAAAAGCCGAAAAACAAATAATGCAATGCTTATGGAAGCTTTCTTATCAGAGACCGAGTTTTCTTTCACGCACTAACTACACAATTTTTGATTAAAATGAACAACTGTAGTGCGGTAAACTTCGTCGCAAACCCAATTTATCTCATTCGGTTAAAAAAGTGAGGCGAACATACATCACAGCTTCTATCCTAAATTCGAATTTGCAATTAAAATAGTTAGGACTCTGCAGTTATCATCATCTTGATTTTAAAAACAAACTGCTTAAATTGGAATAATTATGAAGGCTGCTTGACCGAAAAATATTTGGCAAACTTTAGGTATAAATGCGACACAACTGAATAAATATTTAAGTGAACTCAAGAATTAATAAACAAAATATTTCGGCAGGTGAAATAAATTTTATAACTTACAGATAATTAACTAATTAATTACCTAAAATCTTAACTATGAGAATCCTTATTATTGGGTTTATTGTATTTGTGATTTGGTCCATTTTTTCTATCTGGCTTTATGTAGAAAAGCTTAAGCCTGCAATGGATGATCTGATAGCAGTACAGTCTACCTCTGAAGTTCAAACAACATTGAAAGATTCTGTAATCCAGACCACATTAACAGATTCTGTAATTCAAACAAAAGTATTAATACCCAATAACTTGATGATCTACTTTGATTTTGATGATGCTAGATTCAAAAACGATTCGCAAATAGATAATAGCGTTATTGAATTTAAAAAATGGCTTGATAAAAATCCTGAATCAATACTATCAATTGCGGGCCATACCGATAATATCGGAACAATGGAGTACAACCAGATTCTAGGACTTGAAAGAGTAAAAGCGGTACAGAAATATTTCCAAAGTAAAGGAATTGATGCCACTAAAATAATGGCTGACTCTAAAGGAGAAAGTCAGCCAATAAACGATCAAACTACCGAAGAAGGTAGGGCTAAAAACAGAAGAGTAGTTATAACAATTAAAAACTAAAATTATGAACATACTTTCCATATTATTCGTACAATCATTTACTGGATCAGTAATTATAATTGTTTTATTATTGGCGGTTACAGCTGTTATCGGATTTTTTACAGCTTGGTTTTATTCTAAATCTATTTACACACCTATCGTTAAAAATCTTGAAGATGAGAATGTAGTGTTGAATACAGAAATTTCTGGATTAAAAAACGATGCGGTCAACTTAAATAGTACTATCGACAAGCTTAATGATAAAATCAGTAACCTTGAGAAGGATATAGCCAAAAAAGAGAACTAAAATAAAGTTAACAATCCCCGAAGAAAGCCTGACAGGCACGTGCCAGTCGGTGCTAAATTTGTCAACTTTATTTCAGCTAATGCTGGAACTCAAATTCACTTTATTTACCCCTCCATTTTATCGTTTAATAGAGGGTGTCTAAAAAGTATAAATATTTCACGCAAAGTTCGTAAAACAAAACAAATGGAAAATCGCAAAGCATTATATATCAATGGCATATTCTTTGCGTTGGCTCTAGCGATGTTCGTTTTGTAGGCCTCTTAATATTTCGTCGCATTCAGACATTTAACTATCCATTGAATAACTACTTGCAACGATCTTTAAAAACTATTACTTACCAGATATTGGAATTAATGCCATTTACTTAAGGTTTTAGCATATTAATTCCCCTCAGTCGCTCGAAGCTGCCCGCCTGAACAATTCAAGCAAGTTCGAAAGATTGAGAGGAATACCAGATCAAAATTGCTTAAGTAAATGGCATTAGCCTTTCCGGCCGGCAGGAGTTCGACTAATTAATCCCGAATACTCAGGATCAAAATCTCAATGATTTAAAATCGTCAATTTTTCGCAAATATAAATAAACTCTCCCTAAAATCTGGAGTTCCATATTAATACCCAAATTGAGCGATTCGCTATCGCAAATCTGCTCAATCGACTGAGGTCTTGTAAGGTTTTCATACTTTTCGTTTCACTCAAAATGTGAAAACCAACAATTCCTAGGTCGGGGTTATACCTAAGTAAAGCGCCTCTTCACTTTGTTCGAATCGCTCAACTTAGGTTTTATTATTAAATTCAAACTTATGCCTACCATTGAATTAGATAAATGTATTAAGTGTTTAAAATGTGTAAACGATTGTCCGTCAAACGCCATTGATATTGAACGGGGTATTATTGATAACTCGTGCATTCATTGTGGCCATTGTGTAGCTATTTGTCCAGAGTCAACAATTTATCCTGATACTGGGGAAATTCAGAAACTTCAATCATCGACAGTTTTACCTGTCGATTTTCAGAATTTGTCAGCTAATACAAGAACATGCAGAAGTTTTATTTCAAAGGAAGTAGCGCATGAAACATTGCAACTGTTAATTGAAAACATGAAGCATTACCCTTCGGCAAGTAATTCGCGACCTATCGAGATTACTATAGTTAAATCAAAAGAGATTATTCAAAGACTAAATGATCAAACTGCAAATGGGTTAATTAAGATGCTTCGGTTTATAACATCGCCTATTTTAAAGCCTATTTTAAAGGCATTTGTACCAAAATTTAATATTACAGGTTTAGATAATTATAAAAAGAAATTTATTTCACGGCAAATACCTGAATCATCGCAAGTGTGCCACCATGCTCCTTTAGTAATGTTATTTCATGCTCCTGTTACAAAATTTGGTATGGCAAGTGCCGATTCTTATATATGGGCTACGTATACTTCTATTTTCGCACAAACCCTTGGACTTGGAACATGCTTTAATGGCTTTATTGTAAAAGCTATGGAAAGGAGTAAGGTTATGAGGAAAGAGTTTAGCATTCCTGCAAACCATCAGGTTTATGCTGCGTTACTCATAGGGTATCCAAAAGTGAAATATATAAATGAAGTTGGACGAGAAAAACCAAATATGAATACTGTTTAGAATTGGTCTATAAACTCACGTGTCTGAACCAGAAAGTTAAAATTCAAGGCGTGTGAGAAATTCACGCAGTCCCGATTAAAACATCGGGATGAGTATTTTGCTGGCAAGCGTAACGATGAAAATGGAATTTATTGGCAGACATTTAGAGCTAATCATGCACTACTTTAAGCAATGCACCTTTCGCAGTTTTATAGTCCTTAAATACTTTGGTGATAAATTCCCAAGAACTGCTATTAAAAGGGCCACAGATGTAGAAGTAAATATCAATTACATCTGATTCTTGATTTAGGCTAATATGTATTTTTCTATGCTCAGAATCTAATTTTATGTAATCAGTCTCAATGGATTGTAATTTGCTTGAATTATCTACCAAATTTTCAGAAGCTTCAAGCAGTTCCTTTTTTATTTTTTTTTGTTTTCTAATATCAAGAACAACCTGTACCGTATATAGGTCATTCTTTAGCTTTTGGCTAATTGTTCTTTTCTTAATGTCAGAAAGGGTTTTGTTTATATTGTATTCTTGTGGTTGATGGGTACTGTTATGTCCAAATTCTATGAGTCGGGAAACAAGAATTTGTTTTTTTGTATTTGGTTCAAGCACAAAATGATGAGTTGGAATTGAAGGATTCACTTCAATTAAATCTATCTTTTGAGATTTGACTCCGTCAATCAATTTTCCTTTAATAAAATCAAGTTTGTTTACTTGGTTTAGGTGCTCCAAAATTTGATCTTGGAAAAAGGTTTCGTGTTTTCTTTTTGTATGTAAAATGTGATTAATAGTGGCTACTGTATTCCAATTAATAGCATTTATGGCATATGATAATATTGTTTTCATGACAAGTATGTTATATTTTCGTGCAAGGTTAGTGCTTTAATTTCAATTTAAGATGCATACTTACTTTTATCTCCTTAGTAAAATGAATTTTGAGTCCACTCCGAAAAGTCACCCGATGAATACTTTTGCAAAATACCGAACCAATTCAGGTCTGTCATTCAGTCAATTATGAATTCATCGGATGACTAAATTACAATTATTTGACTTATCGGAGTATGCTTAATTTTAAAATATTTTAGTCTGATAGCAGGCAATGAATCAATACTTTTAATTCAATTTTATCTTTTCAGATATAAATATATTGTAATAATGTCGGATTTTGGAATAAGCAATAATTTTAAAATAAAAACCCCAGAATTACTAGGTCCGGGGTTAGGAAATCTATGGTGTTTTAACAACTATTTATTACATATTTACCAGGTCGAATTTTACTTTCATAAAGTAAATACTACCCACTTTCATGCTTGTATTTTCAAGTGTTAAATCGCTTAATTCTTTCTTAACATGTTCACCCAATTCAGGGTTAGTAGAACTTAAATCAACTATTTTTACAGTTGAATTTTCATCAAGTGTTACTTTCATCCAAACTTCGCCTTCAACAAAGTTTTCTTTTGCAAAATTAGGGTAATCAATATGCTTTGTAATTTCCTGTTTAAAATCGGCTGGCAAACTTGCTGCTGCTGCAGGTAATTTCTTTGCACTTACTGCTGTTGTTAATCCTAAAGTTACTGCTACTAATAATACGATTGCTTTTTTCATTATTTCTAGGTTTTAAGTTTAATTACGATCCAAATCTCTGAATTATCCTGTTCATGCGAAACGTAATTTCTATAAGTGGTTGAATTAATCGTTAAAAGGATGCATCGGTCTTTTATTGGCGTGTTTAAATTTGCATTGCTGAGTAGAATTTTGTAAATTTAAAACAGACTTAACAAAAATAATAAATTTGTTATTGTGTTCATATTTAAATATTTACAACATGGATAATATTGAAAGTGTTATTTGGGATACCATTACTAAGAGTGCAAAAACTAAGTTTGACACAGAACAGTTTGAAGAACATTTTCTTGGAACTAAAAAAGAGTTTGCCGACAGTATTCTTTTTTATATAATTAATGGTTTTGCAAGCGAAATGGATAATGGATTACTGGCAAATAAAGTGTTAGAAAGGATGATACGTTATGGATGTAATTGTAGTAAAAATGATGTAGATAATTTTTTAGCAGACAAGCACATCCTGTTTAAAGAAGAAATTTACACCGCTCATGTTGTTGTTGAAATGTTTAAAGAAAGAAAAGAGCCTGCTGCTGTATTAAACACAGTGAATAAGATGCTAAATTAATAATGAGGTATGTTTTTGTTGTTTAGCCAGATATTTCAAAAGTTAACACAAAGGGCAATTTAAACAGCAAATTTTCATGGAATTATTCTTATTAAATAGCCTTTTAGGAGTTGTAATGAAATAAGATGACTATAAAGGTTTAGGTATTTTCGTTCTTGACAAAGTAAAAAAATTGCGCATAGTCTTGTTACGCAATGATTTTTTAATGCAGGCAGGGGCTAAAAGAACAAGCCTAACTGGTTATGTTGTTTTGTTACAAATCCTTAGCTTCTTTTTCTTAAAATTCCAAAAGCACATAGGTAACCACTATATATAGCTCCTGAAAAACCCCCTCCAATTTTGGTCCATGCCGATGCAAAATGGAGGTTTTCAATGGTTTCAATTTTTGGTTTCATCACATTTTCAGGAGTTTGAGCAAAGCCATAAACCGCACATTCTGGTGTAAGAATGTATCTACCTACAGTTTTTGAGGTGCCTACTTCGTAGTACTCTATATTGTCTTTAAATTCAGGAATAATTTTCTCCAGTTTGTTTATAAAAATTTGTGCTACTTTTTCCTTTTTCGCCTTGTAAGTGTCTTTATCAAGATTTTCCCAATCCTTTGGGTAGTCAACACAGCAAACAGCACCTACACTTTTGCCCTTTGGAGCAAGTTGTGAATCAACCTGGCTATAATCAACAAATGTAAAGCTGCGGTTTTTAAAATCACCTTTATTATTTGGTAAAATATCGGCTTGTGATTTTACCAATTCATCATATACAAAATAAGAGTAGTACTTGCTACCACAATCTTTAAGCGATTTTTTAAAACCAAAATATACAGTTAGCAATGATGCTCCGATGGGCATATTTTTGCATTGCAAAGCAAGGTCTCCGCCATGTTTTTTTGGCAATAAATTGTTTGCAACTGCCGGAATTGAGGCATTTGCAATTATCTCATCAGCAAAAGCTTCAATGGTTTCAGTATCGGGTTTTTCTTTGGGTTTATAAGTTACCCCAATCGCTTTATTATTATCTGTAATTATACTAGTAGCCATGGTATTGAGTAAAACTTCTCCATTATTTGCCTTAATAAAATTTACCATATAATTGGATAGTTGCTGCGAACCTCCTTTTATAAAATTGCCACCCCCTTTAAAATACCTGCCTTGTGCTGCGGTATAGTAGCTTAAAGAAAGCGAGTAGGGGTCATCATGAAAATATCCGAGATTACCCAGAAGTATAAGTTTAAGATCGTTGTTACTAATTATGGAATCTAAGTATTCTCCCACATTTTGTTCCACATGGTCAGCATCAATATTTTTCTTTTTTGAGTTTAAAAGCTTTTGAAAATAGGAAGTAATGCCTTGTTCTTCCTCTGGAAACTTTGTAATTAATAGTTCAATTGCCTTTTCAGGGTCGTGAGGCATGGTAAATTCATTTTCACCATTAATGAAGTGATAGAATTCAGGAACTTTCAGAAATTCTACTTCATCAAAGATGCCCAGGTCTTTAAAAAATTTCACTTTAAGATCGCTTGCGTCTAAGCCGTCCATTTCATGCAACCCCACTTCCATAGTAAACTCTTTGCGTTTGAAAGTAGTTGCACAACCTCCGGGTCTATCATGTTGTTCTATTACCAATACTTTTTTACCTTCTTTGGCTAGTTTTGCTGCAGCGAACAAACCTCCAAGTCCAGCTCCAATTACTATTATATCGTAGTTCATAGGTTTAATGATAGAATGTTTTAATGTGATAATGCTTTAATGAGATAATGATTGAATGTATTAATGATTGAATGCTATAATGAGTAAATGTTATAATGAATTTAGGCATAAGAAGAACTTTTAGCTTTTGACATTATCTTGTTTATTTCCAAAGCTTCTTTTAAAAGTCTTTCAAGTTCGTCAATTTCATTCGATAGTTTTGCATCCTTAATAATCTCTAACCAGTATTCTGACTCATCCGCTTCTTCTACAACGATACAAATCTTGCTGAAAAATTCATTTTTTGATCTGGCTCTGCATGCCGCTCTGTAATTAGCGCCAGTTGACGTTGCTGATTTTACTAATTGATACGTTATAACCGAGGAAGCTTTACATGTTTTTAAAGAATCGCAAAAACCAATAGTATCAACGGCAAATTTCTTTGTTCGACTTTTTAATTGTGTAATAAATTGTTCTTTTTCAGTCATTATCAAGGGTTTTGTCTAATTAGAGCCTGTCCATAAAGTCGAGAGTTTGAGCTAAAAAGTTCAAATTCGAGGCGTGTGAAAAATTCAAACCGCAGTATACTAGTGTATTCGAGGATTTGGATTTTGAGCGACAACGAA
>JAQICC010000290.1 GCA_027858735.1 Salinivirgaceae bacterium | reverse complement strand
CAGGCTACTCAAAATGTGAAAACCAACAATTCCTAGGTCAGCCTGTCCCGTACCGGAGGTCGGGAGGGTTATACCTAAGTAAAGCGCCTCTTCACTTTGTTCGAATCGCTCAACTTAGGCTTAACTATCTGTTTGTCAACATTTCAGGTAGGTGCACAATTGAAATTCGGAAACTCTCAGTTAAATATCGTGCTGACAATGTGAATGTTGCGGTTTCAGCAATTTGTAATTGTTAATATATCAATGAGTTATTAAGCGATTTTTATAAATTTAAGTGGTAAAACCTGCAATGTGGGTTAAAAAACCATGTTGGCTGCATAAAAGATCGGCTTGTATTTGAAAAAGAGTATGAACAACATCGCAGTGCGCTGACAAGATATCAATACCAAAAACAGATCATTATATACAGCTAATTGCGGGGAATAAAACTCACAATAGCCTGTGCGGTATTTTCAGAATGGAATTTAATTGATTAATCAATTTTTTGTTTGAAGCATATTTCACTATTTTTAACAACTAATTTATAAACATAACTATGGGTGCAAATGCTTTTGATTTAATGGTAATCCTTTTACTTTCATGGAGTGCATATAAAGGATTCTCTAAGGGTATAATTTTATCGGCAGCATCATTAATTGCTTTACTACTTGGCGTTTGGGGTGCCGTAAAGTTTTCCGATATTACAGCCAGCTATTTAACAGGTGTAATAAATGTCGATGAGAAAGTTTTGGGTGTTATAGCATTCGCAATAACCTTTATTTTAATAGTCATAGCGGTACATTTTATAGCAAAAGCTGTTGAAGGCTTAGCTGAAGCAGTGGCCTTAAGCATTGTCAACAAAGTTTTTGGGGCTGCCTTTGGAGCGCTTAAATTCGCTTTTATAATTAGTGTAATATTGGTTGTTCTTAATGCAGCCAACAGAAATTTAGATTTCCTATCTCCCGAATTTAAACAGAAAAGTCTTTTTTATAAACCCATCGCAAGTTTTGCACCATCACTATTTAAATACCTCGATTTTGAAGAAATAAAAGAAGAGGTACAAAGCAAAACTGGAGGAATTGAAGTTTAATCCTTAAAATTCTTCAATACTTTTTGCAAGTCTTCTGGTGTATCAATACCAACACTATCTATATCGGTTATAGCTGTTTTAATTGTAAAGCCATTTTCAAGCCATCGAAGTTGTTCTAACGATTCGGCATTTTCTAACCTGCTTTTTTGCAATTTACATATAGCCGATAACACATTTCTCTTATAGCCATACATTCCTATATGCTGGTAAAAATCCTGATTATCGAGCCAATCTTCTTGATTAACATTACGAACGAAAGGTATGCAGTTTCTACTGAAATAAAGAGCATTCCCATTACTTCCATAAACAACCTTCACAACATTCGGATCATTTAATACACTCTGCTGTTCCACTATCTTTATTAAAGTTGCTATTTCAGTATCTTTGTGCTTAAATAAATCAGAAAGTTGTTGAATCTGAATGGGATCAATAAAAGGTTCATCTCCTTGAATATTTATAACCACATTGGCTGAAAAATTCTTCTCTATTTCAAATTTTTCAACAGCTTCAAAGCAGCGATCTGTTCCACTCGCGTGATGCGCTCCAGTTATAACTACCTCTCCACCAAATTCTTTTACGGCATTGAAAATTCTATCATCATCAGTAGCAACACATACATGAGTTAAAACCTTTTTAGTTTGTTCAAAAACCCGCTGTATCATAGTCTTTCCACCAATATCAACCAGTGGTTTTCCAGGAAAGCGCGTAGAATCGTATCGGGCAGGTATTATTCCAACTATTATCATAAATTTAAATTTTGAATCAAAAATAGCTATAAATATTTTTTGTAAAATAAAAAAGCCGAATCAAATCGGCTTTTAAAATAAGTTATTTAGAAATCAACTCACTTTTCCAAAGCTAATCGATTCTATAAGCTTACGAATTGCATCGGTAAGCAATAAAATATAAAGCACAAGACAGAACATCCACAATACTATTATATTATATACGTAAGTGTCAATTTCAAGTGATCCTAATTTTTTAATAGGAGCATAAAAGTGTGCCCTTCCGTAGTTACTTGCCGGATCTTTATAAACTGGGTCGGCAAGTTGAACAAATCCTTTTTCGGTAAGATGAATTTTATTTATCTCAGTACGATTCATAACTAAATCGCCCAAAAAGTCATTGTAATGATTCTTTTTAAGCTCAACTAAAGCATCCTTACCACCTAGTTCCTCAGTTAATTCGCCAATTTCTTTATCAAGTAAACTTATCGCTTTGTTTTGCTTTTTCTGATAATAACGAGTAACAAGTTTCAAATGATCTTGAATCTCCTTTATTAACTCTGCATCAAGCTTCTCATTAGTAATTAAATCAACTTTATCAAACTGATAATTAGGGGTCTTTTTGTTTATATTTATTATCTCATTTCTTAATATATCAATGTTTCTTAGCTTTTGCTCTTCATTATCATTGTATTGAATTTTAGAAATCTTGTTATTTAAGGCCGGAATTAGGTACGAAGCAATATAACTAGCTTCACTTTTCTTCTTTTCTAGATAATAGAAATGTTTTTGGTATTCATTGTCCTTAAATTGCTTAACAGCCATTGCTTCATAAGCCCAACGCGATATCATTAAGTCTCCCAAAATTGGAACATGTTCATAAGAACTAATGCTACTATTCAATTTTTCAAACTTTACCATTGTTCCACTAAAAAGTAACTGAGGAACAACCAGGAAGGGTATTAAAATATAAATTGTAATTACCGAATCAAGTGCCGATGATATATTTAAACCGATCATATTTGATGCACAGGATGCTGAAAACAATGCTAACCAATGAGCAAACGTTAAGTCCTTAATCTCCATTACAAGATTACCAATAAGTATAAACGATATAGTTTGGATAGCTGAAATAGCAAATAGGATTAAAATTTTACTATTTAAGTAACTAAAGCGACTTAGGTTCAAAAACTTCTCCCTCTTAAGCAATTGCCTATCTTTAATAATCTCCTCAGCACTAACAGTTAATCCAATAAATATAGCCACAACTACCGCCATAAACATATAAATAGGCACATTTTCGTTGGCACTAAACACATATGCGCTTGGGTCATTGGCAGTACCTTGAATATACTTCGTAAAATAGGCTAAAATAAATGCTAATAATGGGGCTTCTAAGAAATTAATAAGCATATATTGCCTATTGCTCATTTTCGAAAGAATATTTCGGATTGAGAAAATACGAAATTGCCTAAATACGTTAGGTATCCCAAAATTATTCCCAGGCAGTTCTTTCGTTTCAGTAATCGCCGTTTTATGAATTTCTACATTCTTTCTATACAATTCAGCCCATTCATGAGGCTTCGTTTTACGCTGGCGTGTTACTCGTCCATATTCATCAACTACCTTAGCCTCTAGTATTTGAAGTACCTGTTCCGGGTTAATATTACCACAATTGTAGCATTCTGCCTCTAAGGCATTTACATGCGAACTCATGGTTTTAAAGTAAACTACCGAATCAACCGGATTGCCATAATAAACCAAATAACCTCCTTTATCCATAATAAGGAGCTCATCGAACATTTTAAAAATATCAGAAGACGGCTGGTGAATATTAATTATTACCAATTTGCCTTTCAGGGTTTGTTCCTTTAGCAAGTCCATTACCATTTCTGAATCCATTGAAGAAAGACCCGAAGTAGGTTCATCAACAAACATAACCAATGGTTGGCGAATTAATTCCAGAGCAATATTAAGCCTCTTGCGCTGTCCACCACTAATGGTTTTTTTTAACGGATTTCCAACAATTAAATCACTTGTAGCAATCAAATCTAGATCTTCCAGAACTTTTTTTACGGCTGCTTGTATTTCCTCTTCATCGAAATCATTAAAACATAATTTAGCATTGTAATAAAGGTTCTGGTAAACCGTAAGCTCTTCAATAAGCAAATCATCCTGGGGTACAAAACCAATAACACCTTCCAGTTCATCTTTATCTTCATATAAATTAACGCCGTTTATAAGAATTTCACCACTTTGAGGGGCTAAATTTCCATTTAATACATTTAGCAGCGTTGATTTACCTACACCACTACCTCCCATAATGCCAATTAACTCACCACCCTTTTCACTGAAATTAAATGTGTGAATACCATTCGTACTATTTTTAAACCTAAATTCCACATCCTTTGCAGAAAAAATTACCTGCTGATCATGCATTGAATCAATAAACTTCGATACAATATCACTATAATAAACATTACCAATTTTCGGACTACGAATTGCGGATCCTTTTGGCAGCATATAAGTTCGTCCTATTAGTATACTGTGTCCATTCAGGTATAAATCAATTTCACCAACGTATCTAAAGGCATACATATTTATTGATGGCAAAAACAACACTAAAATTCGACCATCAAGTTGATTATACTTTATATGCTTAAACCCGGGCAAGGGTGACCCTTCATTAGCATCAAGAATTAATACATTTTCTTTAAACGGTATTTTTTCAAGCGATGATTCAAGAGTGAAGGCATGGCTATTAAAATATTCATCTTCAGGAATATTGAAGATATCAGAAACTGTTTTAACAAAATCAAGTTCCTTCTCTGATATTTCCTCACCGTAGCTTATAAACTCAAGCAACTGTAACAAAACCAAAATTTTCTGATCCTGATGAAGCTCTTCATTTATTTGTTGACATATGCGAAGTACCTTTACTGAGTTTGATGAAGTACGCTTACGTACTTGTGTACCATCCCTTTTTGTTACATCTCCGTGATGCGTTGTAATATACTCATCAAACAAATCTAAGTAAGCTTTAACCTGATCAAGGCTTAAGTGAAGATTTAAATACGATTCAACAATAGATCGTGATTTATCTGAAACACCGTCTTTATCTACATGCGCAATAATTGCAAACAGTTGCATCAGGGCTTTTAATATCGATTCATTCATACAATTAGTTTTTTATAAACATGTGTTACGAAAACGAATGTCAGCTAATAAATCAACTCATTAGCTTTGAATTTGGTCATAACTAATCTGGTTATTGAACCTTAAATTTAAAAAAAATAAATGTCATTTAGTGATTTGTATTTTTAAAAAGCACTAATAAAGCTATTTTTACAAAAATTATATGTTCCAGAAATGACTGTAAATACTGTATATATTGAGCTTGGAGGCAATGAGGGCAATCGTTTTGAGCGCATTCATAATGCAAAAAAAACAATCGCAAATTCGGGTTGTGAAATTATATTAGAATCATCGCTATATGAAACTCCTCCATGGGGTTTTAAGGCAGATAAAAATTTCTATAACCAAATAATCAAAGTAGTAACAACGCTATCCGCTTTTGAATTAATTAGAAAGCTACATATCATTGAATCTGAATTTGGAAGAAAAAGGATTGCTGATAAATATTGTTCAAGAACAATGGACTTGGATATTCTGTTTTTTAATAATGATATTGTAAAAACAGCTGAATTGGTTATTCCGCACGAAAGGCTTCACCTTAGAAATTTTGTACTAATACCAATGCATGAGATAGCATCCGATTTGATACACCCTGTTTTAAAAAAAACAATTTCGGAATTATTACATGTTTGCACCGATAACTCTGTTTGCTCAAAAGTTGATATCTGATTATTCTTTACCGCCGTAGGCTAAATCACCAGCATCGCCTAAGCCAGGCACAATATATGATTTTACAGTTAGCTCATCATCAATAGCTGCAGTCCAAAGAGTAATATTTTTGCCTACTAGTTTCTTTTGAACATACTCAATGCCCTCTTTACTTGAAATTACTGAGACAATATGGGTATGCTTTGGAATTCCTTTTTGAATTAGAGTGTTGTAGGCTAACACCATCGACGATCCGGTGGCTAACATTGGATCTACCAAAATAACGGTTTTATCATCAATCGATGGACATGAAATGTGATCTGTTTTTATCTGAAAAGTACCATCTTTACTGTATTTTCGATACGCCGAAATAAAAGCATTTTCTGCTTTATCAAAATAGTTCAATACGCCTTGATGAAAAGGTAATCCTGCTCTTAATACACTAGCAATCACCGGCTGCTTAGCCAATACAGGAACCCCTGCAATACCTAATGGGGTAGGGATTTCAGTTTTAATAAAATTCAATTTCTTACTTATCTCATAGGCAAATATCTCACCAACCCTTTCCAAATTTCTTCTAAATCGCATACTATCAATCTGAACGGCCTTGTCGCGAATTTCTGAAATATACTGGTTCAACAGTGAATTATTTACCCCAAGATTATTTACCATTTTCTAGTAGCGTTAAATTTAAAGTAAATTTGCAAAAAATAAACTAAATCCACACTATGAAACTCAATATAGTTGATCATGTCAGTTATTCTAGGTCAGCAATCCCTCGTCAGCGAAACTATAATATTTTGTATCCCCAATAATAATATGATCAAGTGTTGAAATATCCATTAATATAGCTGCGTCTTTTATTTTTTTGGTAATCTGCTTGTCATTTTCACTTGGTTTAAAATTTCCTGACGGATGATTATGAACTAAAATTAGACCTGCAGATAATTTTTCAATTCCATGCTTCAAAATTATCTTCACGTCAATCACTGTTCCTACTGTACCGCCTGAACTAATGCGCTCTTTACCAATTATACCATTCGACCTATTCAAATAAATAACCCAAAATTCTTCGTAAGGTAAATCACCCAAAATAGGTTGAAATAATTCAAATACCACCTTACTGCTATTCGCTTTTTCACGTTCTAAATCAACGCGTTTTCTACGCCTGCCAATTTCTAACGCTGCAATAATTGCAATAGCTTTGGCTTCTCCAATTCCATTAATTTTTTTAAGATCGTTTACCGTCTGTTTTCCTAAAACATGTAAATTATTACCAACCGATGCTAATATTTGTTTTGCTAGGTCAACAGCAGAAAGATTTTTTGTACCTGTAGCCAAGAGTATAGCAAGTAACTCTGCATCCGATAGTGATGCTATACCTTTTGCAAGGAGTTTTTCACGAGGTCTATCTTCACTTGCCCAATCCTTAATGGTAAGATTTTGGTATTCATTCATAGGATTAATATTTTCAACAATAAAAAAAAGACAAAAAACCTAGACTACCAAAAATAAAAAAGCCCTTAGCAAATTGCTAAGGGCTTATAATATTTTCGAATTTGCAATTCTTTACAAACTGTTTACGTGTGCAGCTAAGCTCGATTTAAGATTCGAAGCTTTATTGCCATGAATAACACTACTTTTCGCCAGCTTATCAAGCATTGATGAAACTTTAGGAAGCAATGCTTCAGCTTCCGTTTTCTCGCTTGTTGCACGTAGCGTTCTCACAGCATTTCTGGTAGTTTTAGCATAATATTTATTATGCAATCTACGTTTCTCGCTCTGACGTATACTTTTCTTTGCTGATTGATGATTTGCCATGTTTTTTTTTATTATAGTATATAAACTAAAAAAGTACTCCGTAGGGGAATCGAACCCCTGCTACTAGGATGAAAACCTAGCGTCCTAACCGCTAGACGAACGGAGCGTTTTGTTTTTCGGACTGCAA
>JAQICC010000266.1 GCA_027858735.1 Salinivirgaceae bacterium | reverse complement strand
AAAATATGCATAAAGGTCAGGATAGTCCAGACTTAAATGCAGTTAAACTTTTTTCAAAAGTTTTTACTAAATCTTAGTCGCTGTCGGAGACAGGGATTATTCGTGAATAATCCGGGCTAGAGGTTTACCAGCTCGCTCCATTCGTTTTTGCCGAGACGCAAACATTTATACAAATCTGTACCGTCCTTGCCACCAGAGTTCGATACAAAATAGAAAAGTCTTCCCTCGTTTGTTAAAATAGGTTGCCCTGTTGGATATTCTTTGCTATTAAACTGAAATTCTTGCGCACTTCGCCATTATCAACATTAACATCAAGACCTATTGAACTCATAAAAGTGTCTAACTCTTTTAACCATTGGTTATAACCTCAATTGATTCATAAAATGCATTTATTTCAGCACATCTACTACCTTGCAATCCCTTTTGAAGTAGGGAACTACGTCGGCAGGTATTCCAAGCTGTATTTGCACTAAACTAAACGCATGAATTAATCAGGATGATTATAGATTTTTAAATTTACCTCGCCTTTAAAACTAACTTCTTTAAAAAATAACGATAGTGCACCTTCAGAATATAGTATTTTAAATAAGCAGTAATACAGTAAGAATCTACTTACCAAACTTTTTCAAAAATGGTAAGAATATGAAATGCAAAATTTTACCTTTGTGTCAAATTTATAGATTTTGTGCATAATGAAAAAGAGACTTTTATACGGAATAACCCTAGCTGCTGTAGTAATTCTAGCATTTATCATTATAGGAAATTCTAGCCAACTCTATAACGGATTATTATATAATAAACCTAGCGAAATAGCTCTTACCGACTCATATGCAATTATAAAACCTGAACCTAAAATATTATATGGTTTTGTGGTTGATTCAATGACTGTAATTGAAGGCAAAATTCAGCGAAACCAATACCTTTCTCAAATTTTACAAAAATATAACGTCCCATATCAGAAAATACATGAATTATCAAAATCCTCTAAAAAAAAGGTTTTTGATGTGCGTAAAATTGCTCCTCATAAAAAATATACCTTAATCTGTTACCCCGATTCCCTGCAAACTGCCATGGCTATGATTTACGAACCCAACGCTACGGAATACGTAATTTTCAGTTTTGACGATTCGGTAACTGTTGAACGAATTGAACGCAAAATTGCAGTTGTTGAGAAAGCGTTAGCAGGTGCCATTGAATACTCCTTAGCGATTGCCTTGGACGATTTAGGTGGCAGCCCTCAATTAACCAACGATTTGGTTGATGTACTTGCGTGGCAAATTGATTTTTACCGTTTACAAAAAGGCGATAAATTCAAGGTTATTTACGATGAAAAGCAAGTAGATGGAGAATACGTTGGAGTAGGCACTATTAAAGGGGTTTATTTTGAACATTTTGGAAACGATTATTATGCCTACCTTTTTGATCAAGGCAACGGAATCGATTATTTTGACTACGATGGAAAAAGCTTACGAAAAGCTCTATTGAAATATCCACTCGATTTTACTCGTATAAGCTCACGTTATTCTGGCAACCGATACCACCCTGTACAAAAAAGATGGAAAGCACACCGTGGTACCGATTTTGCCGCACCAAGAGGCACTCCCATCAGAGCAGTCGGTGATGCCATTGTTTCAGAAGCTCGCTATGGACAATACAACGGCAATTATGTAAAACTTAAACACAATACTACATATTCAACTCAATACCTTCACATGAGTAAAATAGCTAAAGGCATAAAAGTGGGTGTCAAAGTTAAACAAGGACAAACTATTGGATATGTGGGTAGTACCGGGCTTGCAACTGGAAATCATTTATGCTACCGTTTTTGGAAAAATGGTGCTCAGGTAGATGCCTTAAAAGTTAACATTCCTCCTTCAAAACCTATTCAAGATTCTAACAAAGTGAATTTTATTAAAATGCGTGACTTTCTTAAACAGCAACTCGATGGAATAGAATTTCCCGAATTTCCTTTAAAAGTTGAACAGCCACTCGATAAAGAAAATACTGCGAATAACGGATGAATTGTATGTTTAATCCCCCCTTATTTATAGTATAACACAAGGTTTTTTTTGTAACTTTTATGTTCAATTTTACCACACATAAAAAACGCTACCCATAGAGAACAAATTTACATCAGCGCATGCCCATTTTGACGATTTGGCCAAATCTAGCGATTTTTTGAATTTTGTAGTAAATAACATTACTTGCAATATTCTAATCTGAATAATTCATGCGTTTAGTTTGATGTAGCTATAAAGCCCGAATTTACTTCGGGAGCGTCGGAAACCGCAGACATATCGATATATTTCATCCCGAAAGCCTTCGGGATCGCAACTTGCCTCGCCAGCAGGCAGGTGAAGCGATACCTGTTCCGCAATAGCGGAATGCATTAAAATAAACGCACCCATAATTTTTTTAATAATTATTTTACCTTATCAGACTGCCTTTAAAAATTTATAATCAGAATATTAAAACAATTTTAAGAAAACTTATGAATTAATCATGCTAGAATAACTAACGAATTAAACTGAGAAGCATCATCTAATAATGTGAAGAAAAAATAAAAAGACAGCAAAATATTACCTAATAGTCTTTAAGAATTGGTCCTACCAAAAATACGATGAGAATAAGTGATGCAAAACCATACAGAATTGAAACAATATCTAATAAATTTAATTCCCTATTCAAATTCTCATGAATACCAAATTTAGTAATTTATGATTTGTTTTAAAAATATCAATCTGTAGTTAAGTAATTGTAATTGGGTATCTCTTATTTTCATAGGCTTTGCATGCTGAGGCCACCTAAAAAATAAAATTATAATTTTTTTACAATTGCCTCTAAATCTTTCCACGATATGCCAACTCTTACAGCTATTTGTTTTAACAAATCATGCAAAGTTCCATCACGCCAAAGCAAGTCTGAATCAGTTAAAATAGGGAATTCCCTCTTAAAATCTTCTTTTATATTATTCCATTTATTAATATCAATCCCGTTATTCATTTTATAATTTTAGTAAATAAAACTTTATTGTGGATTAGAAAAATATTCGTTTAATTCTCTTTTTATTTTAATCAAATTCTGAATATAAATCAAGCATTACTTAAATTCAAATTAAAACCTGTCTATCAAATAATTGCGGCTGCAAAGGTACTGAATTTTATTAATATAATGAAGTAAGTAATGGATAATAATCAATATAATTGATTATTATCCATTTTAGCTAAGCTATTGTTTTATAAACTTGCCTTTTTCTATATTACCATTAATTGAAATTGAATACATATAGATGCCCGAATCATATTCACTAATATCAATGGAAGAATTGCTTTCAATTTGCTGAGAAGCATATCGCTTACCAGTAATATCATATATTTCTACCTTAACCGATTGTCCATTTGAATCGAACCCAAATTGCACAAAATTATTCACAGGATTCGGATAAACACGATGTGTGATTTTATGGTCAGCGACTGATACTGCTGGTGGATCTAGCCCTATAACTGAATAAACATAGGCTAGTAAGTCAGCATTACCAATTTCAGGAGTAATCCTAGCTGGCAAATCGCGTATGTACCATTTTAGCTCATATACTAGCTCTTCATCAGGTTCAAGTGTTTTTGCAGCACTTTGATTTTCAAGCTCAATATAGACTCCTGCTATCCATAGTTCCAATTCAGCCTCACCATCTGCAAAATCAGACTGATCAACATCATCAAATGTTTTAACGAATAGTTTCCTATCGGCATCTACATGGGCAAACCAACCTTTACTTCCATCGGCAAAAAACTTAAGATCACTTCGATTTTCAGCATCAATATCAAGCCATGAGTGATCACCTTGTACCACTACTGATGTAGATAAATCCATATCCAGATTGTTTGGATTACCCCACACGCCTTTAGGCCCAGTTGGCCAAAATGTTAAGCCATTAACTGGCGGACGGGTTAGCTCCCACAATGCAACAGTCATTTGGGAGGCTCCTTTATTGGTTAAGGCATAACGAATATTAATTGTTGTATCGCTTTCATTTGCCCAAAACTCTTTTTTGAACTGCATATCCAGCTCAACAACACTTTCAAAACTCATTACATTATCAACCACTGAGGCAGTGTATTCACCGTCTTCAATTTGCTCAAATGGTAGCGGCCAAGGCCAGCTTTGAGGTGCAGGCCAAAGGGTTGAACCCCATAAAAATCCAGACGATTGATCTTCGCTAACTAAAAACTCACTGCCATTTAAGGCAAACGACCTAACTTTAGCCCCGCGCGATGCATCCACTTTAAATTCAGTGTTTTTAAAGTTTAAAGAGTAGATGGAACCGTCGACTTCAGGAGTTACGGTTTGAGCAAAAATGCCATACATTGACATGCTGGAAATTGCAAGGCAAATTGTTTTTAAATTCATAAGTAAACTGTTTTAAGGGTTTTAATAAGAATGCAATTTCAGAAAAATAATTCGTATTATCTAAAAAGATATCCCAAACAACCTTTCTCATTATTAACATATTAACGGGATAGTTATTTTTGTAATTTAAAAAAATGATTTTTGCTAAATTTCAGAAAATTGAAAAAAAATAGCTTTTAGGGGTTTAAGATGTTGAGATTGTTTTAAATTTATAAGGGTGTATTAAACCTTAAATTTGAAGGGTTCTGAAAAAAATAAGATATAATTTAGTGTTTAGTATATTTTTGACATTCTTGTTTAGCTGTGATAAACCTGAAGAATTAGAAATGCCATTTATCAGTGATTATGATGGAAATACTTACCGAATAGCAACCATTGGTCCCCAAACCTGGATGGCAGAAAACCTAAAAGTTACACATTACCCCAATGGTAAAGAGATTAAATTAGTAAGCAATGATTCCATTTGGGTGAGTTTAGCCGATAACGATACAGACAAGGCCTATAGCGTTTATAACAACAATGCAAATGGCGAAAAGGATGCCTACGGAGCTTTATACACTTATAGTGCAGCAAAAGATGTCTGCCCTGATGGCTGGCATTTACCATCGGATGAGGAATGGGTAAAATTGAGGTATTACGTGGGTAATATTAACTATTACGGAAAAGAGGCCATAGCGCTAAAGACTAAAACAGGCTGGAAAGCCAAGGGTAATGGCGATAACGAATTTGGCTTTTCGGCCCTTCCTGGTGGTAATCGCGATCTTGGAAAAATTGGCTTATATCGCCTTGAAGGTTATTATGGTGAGTGGTGGAGCGCTACACCTGAAAATAGTGTTGAAGCCGTATGCTACCGTCTGGTGTACAACCACTATAAATTTTATAGAGACCAACGACATAAATCAGGAGGCTGCAGTATACGTTGTGTAAAAGATAAGGTTTACCATAATTAAATAAAATTGAAGCGAAAATGCAAAATAATTTTTACTTTACGCACAATTTAGCCTCTTATCGAACCTTGCAAATACAATTCATGAAAGTACCACACTCTTTCGTATATTATTAAGCAAACTGGGGGAAAAAATTCGAATTACTAGCATAATATAGAATTGAACATGCCCAAACGGTTTTTAAAAAGATAAAAAATAACCATTGAAGAAATGACTGCAAATGTTGGTTGCAATTCAAAATCATCATTTACCACCGCATTTTATTAAAAACCTTTATGCTAAAATTTTTTATCCGTTTCAACTATTATAGTTTGATTCGTACTTTAAGAATACATTACCTTTAACTGGCTTTTACCATCTTCTGTAAATAGTACGTAGAAATAGGCTCCTGCGGGCAAAATACCTTGTGTTTGAGTAAATTTTCCACCCCTTGAATTATCATAGTTTTTCATATCAAAAACTTTGGTTCCCCAACGGTTGTAAATAATTATCTCGTTGTTCGGATAGTCTTCAACATTCTTGATCAAAAAGTTATCTCCAATGCCATCAACGCTGGGTGAGAATCCTTTATCGACAATTTTTTTCTGTTGTATTAACAACAGTTACATAGTACTGTGAAAAAGAAATAAAAAAAAGGGAGACCAAAGCCTCCCTTTCTAAAGTTTTATATCCTGAAATATTATTTTAAATCTTCTCTTGTATCCATAATTTCTTCATAAAATCCTACATAATCATCCTTTTTATCAGAATCCATCCATGCCATTGCTGCACGCGGATGCTCATTTAAAGAACCAGAAACCATATAAGGCATAAAATATCCCCAGTCAATTTGTTTTTGAAGTGGATTGATATAATCCTGAATGGTTTGCAATACCGGTTTAACCTTGTATTTCGGATTTTTCAAGAACGAAAGTAACAATTCTAATGGGCAATTACCGGCTCCACGACCCATGCCGAGCATAGTAGCATCAAGCATGCGCGCACCTTGTATTATACATTCTATAGTATTTGCAAAACCTAGCTGCATATTGTTGTGCCCATGAAAACCAATGGTTTTACCTGGCAAAGCCTCGGTATATTTTTTCATTAAACTCTGTATATCTTCAGAATACATGCTGCCGAAACTATCCACCAAATAAAATATCTCCACTCTTGATTTGCCAACATCTGATAACACCTCGTTTAAACTACGCTCGGTAACTTTTGAAACGGCCATTAGGTTAATAGTAGCTTCATAACCTTTATCAATAACATGATGAGCAAGTTCAATGGCTTTGTCTATTTGATGATCATAACATGCCACACGGAACATATCAATTAAGCTTTCCGATTTTGGACGGATATCATCAAAACTAATACGACCAATATCTGCCAAAACCGAAAGTTTCATATTGGTATTGTTTTCGCCAACAATCTCACGAACATCAGCTTCGCTACAAAATTTCCAGGCACCATATTCGTCGCGTGAAAATTGGTCTTCGCTACTTATATAGCCAATTTCCATATAATCAACCCCTGCTGCAAGGCACGATTCATACACACTTTTAACCAGCTCTTTGCTGAACTGCCATTTATTCATTAGGCCGCCATCGCGGATAGTACAATCAAGTACTTTAATATCTTTTTTATACATGAACACTTGGTTTAACGTATTGGTAATTAGTTTCAAGCTTCGAATTTAGTTAAAAAATGTATTGGTTGTCCAAATGTGTGGTTATATACCTAAATTAAAAGGTTTTTTACCTAACCTACCTTATACATACATCATGCAACTTGTTTCAAATCAATCAATTGTTTTTCAAGTAATAAAACCAGCCTTCACTGCACAGCGTTGCTAACTTAATGTATTTTTATAATAGAAAAAAGCTCGCTTGTTAGAGGACTGGTTAATTCATAAAATTTTGCAAAAAGCACATATCTTTTTCACTATCTAAACCTTATAATTTTTAACCCCAATTATTCTTAAGAATAATTGCTGTCTCCGACAGCGACTAAGTCTCACATCCAAATTTGATGCTCAAATTTGGGTTCGGCTATGTCGGAGTAACCCGCATATCAATTCATCATAACGTAATTTGATGAATAATGCGAGTTAAGTGTTAAAATTATTTTGTCAAATTTTACCCAAATTGAGCGATTCGCTATCGCAAATCTGCTCAATCGACTGAGGTCTTGTAAGGATTTCATACTTTTCGTTTCCCCGAAATAATCGGGGCAGGCTACTCAAAATGTGAAAACCAACAATTCCTAGGTCAGCCTGTCTCGTACCGGAGGTCGGGAGGGTTATACCTAAGTAAAGCGCCTCTTCACTTTGTTCGAATCGCTCAACTTAGGTGTAATGTTTGCACATTCATGAGATAGAATAGTCAAACAATTAAGCTGAATCAAATTATCATAATTCGGAAATTTCGGTTGTTTTTTGTTTCTTTTTATCAAGAAAAAGAAAAAATAAGGAGAGAACATTTGTTAAAAATATTGATTACCCACAAAATTGGTAGTAGAACCTTATTAATAATCAATAACTGTCTATCAAATGACAAAGTTTATGAATTAATTAGCTTAATTGGGTGTTTCAACAAGCTAAATATTAGACCATTATCTAATTGTGTTAGATCAAGTGGGTTTTTAAAATAGTAATTGTTTTTTTTGTTAGGGTTGTTGCATTTATTTGATTTAGTTATTTTGGTTTTTTATGAAGATGGGGTTCCTCAAAAAAGCAACTTGTAAATGCAAATCGGGCTTAATTTGCTTTATAATAGAAGCAAGTATTGGCTTTGTATAATACAGTCTGTTTTATATATTAATGAGCATTTCTGACCTGTATATATCTAAATATCAGCATTGTATAAACTGTGTTTTTTTGTATTGAATTCAATTTAAGATTTTATGTGATTGATATATAGTAACATACAGCGCCTAAGGCATGGTTTTGATTTTACGCCACACTTTTAAGGAGCCTTTGTTGAAAAACTAGCTGAGAGTATTGCATCTACATTAGCTTCTGCTCAAATAAATCAGCGTATCTTAAAGTTGCTTGAACAATCAAAAATGCAAAGTGAAGAACTAGCTGCACAAGAAGAAATGTGCCAGAACATGGAAGAGCTACAGGCTACTCAGGAAGAGGCGGCAAGAAGAGAACAGGAAATGATTGGAGTATTGAATGTGATTGATAATTCGGTATTTAAAGTAGAATACGATATAAGGGGGAAAATTACAAGTGCTAACAATAAATACGCGAATTTTTTAAATGTGGATACTGAAAAATTAATTGATAAATCTTTGAAACAAGAGTTCGAATTACTTGGCGATTCAAGTACTCAAACTGATGCGTTATGGTCAGCACTAATAGGAGGTGCAACACAAGTGGTTAAAATTAATGTTTTGGTTAATGGAGTAAACCATAAACTTGAGGAACACTACTCTCCAGTAATGATACAAAATGATAAACAACCAAGTAAAATAATAAAGATTGCTTATATTATTGCCTAATTTAATTTGGATAGTGAGGTGTTAAAATTTAATTGCGATATCAATATTTAATGTTCATTAGGAACGCACTAATTTCAATTTTGCAACATAAGTGAAACTATTTGACACTTCATCATAATAGCTTTAATCCTATAGTATTTACTTTTGAGAAATGGGTATTCTTAATAGAATGAATATTAAAAGGGCTAAAAATAATTTATGGCATACAAGTACTTTATAGCTTATGTATTTGCATTTTTATTGCTGGATTGTTATGCTTATTCCCAGAATAAGTCTACTCAATCATCTCACAAAAGCTTGATAAATGAAACGATGCTTCATCCTGCTGATGCCTTTACAGGCTATACTTTAAATAAAGGGGCGTGGATTTATAATCAGGCATTAACTCCATATCCGAGTTGGGCTTGGTGGGGAATTACCGATAGAATTACGGCTGAATTAGATTTTGAGTGTTGGTTAGGTGGAGTGCCCAGCTTTAATTTTCGTTTTGCACTTGCCAATCAAAATAACGCTCGCCCTGCCATTGCATTTGAAACAATGTATCAGTTTTTGGATAATGAATTAGACCAGTTTCATAACCTTGATTATTTAAAAATTCTACGAGAAGGAAATAATTGGTATAATCGAATAAACATGAGTTGGCAGCTAAATAACAATATTCATCTTCATTTATCAGGTGGTGCTAGCTATACCGATTTTATATCTATTTCAAATGGCGATAGTATAAATATTATAGGTAAAACGTTTCAAAATTATATTAGTCCTGATTTTTCTATTGGGCTTGATTATTTCTTAAAGAAATGGATTACTCTGCATACTACGGCCTCCTATGGATCTACGTTTTTATACGCCGATAATATTATTAGGAAACAACAAATTTTAATAGCTAGCAGAATTGCTCCATTTATAAATAGCACTAAGGGTTTTTTAAATTCATTTAGAGTAGAGCTTGCATTTTTACACGCAAATTTTGCCGATGCAAACGAAAGTATTACTGGACCTATTGGTTATTTATATTGGCAGTGGCAATGGAAGAAGTTATAAAAATGAAAGTAATTTACAGTAGGTTGAATATTTATTTGTGATGAGAATAGTGGTGAAAATGCATAATAAAACAAGTTGTTCAAGTAAAATATGAAGGAAGGTTTAAACTATTTCTTAATGTACTAAAAATGAAGATACTCAAATTACTGATTCTGCTCTTAATTGTAATGGGGCAAAATTTTGCAGTTAAAAGCCAGTCCAAGGCGGTATTTAACCATTTGTTGGTTCAAAATGGTTTGTCGCAAAGTACCGTATACTGTATGCTGCAAGATTCTGATGGATTTATATGGATAGGTACACGTGATGGATTAAACAGATATGATGGTTATGAGTTTAAAATTTATAGAACCGATGATGCCGATACAACATCAATTTCAGACAATCAAGTTTTTTCAATAGTTGAAGACCAGCATGGTCAAATATGGGTAGGTACGAACTATGGCCTTAACGTTTATAATAAAAATACCGATTCGTTCACCCGGTTTGTGCACAGCGAGACCAATAAACAATCATTAAACAACAATCATGTTTATGCACTATTGGCCGATTCCAGAGGAAATATTTGGGCAGGAACTGATGGAGGTGGAGTAAGTGTGTTTTATATTGAACAACAAACTTTTGAACCTCTTTTTGATGGCAATCAAAATCTTGAAAAGGCAAAGGTGAGAACTATCGTTGAGTTGCCCGATGGTCAAATATGGATAGGTACAAAAGGTGATGGAATAGCTATTTACTCAAAAGGAAACTTAAGCTATGTTTTAACCAATAGTAATAATTTTTGTGGATTGCTTTCAAATTCTATTCGACTTATATATAGCGACTTAAAAAATAATTTGTGGATTGGATCCGATGAACACGGCTTAACAAAATTCAATCTTAAAAGCCAAACATATAAGCATTATTCAATGAATACTGATCCGCAACTTTGTCACAATGCGGTACGTGCCATTTGTGAAGATGCAGAGGGCAATATTTGGATTGGTACTAGAGTTGGATTAAATTTAGTTGACGGTTATACAGGTGAAATTAGCTATTTTTATAATGAAGAGTTAAATGACAATAGCTTATCAAATAATTCCATTCGTTCTATAATACAAGACAATAGTGGTAATTTATGGTTTGGTACTTATTATGGAGGTATTAACGTAATTTATGGATCGAGTAATAATTTTACGCTATATAAGCCCAATGTTTACATTAACAATGGTTTAAGTTACCATATTGTTAGCTCTTTTGCACAAAACTCAAAAAATACTATTTGGGTAGGCACCGAAGGTGGTGGTGTTAATATGCTTAACAAAAAAACAAATAAGTTTACTACGCTTTTGAATAAGCCAAATCAAAATAGTTTGGTAAATAATAATGTTAAGGCTTTATATATTGATAATAACGATAAATTATGGATAGGCACCTATGGTGGAGGTCTCGATATTTATGATATTAAACGGAAGCAGTTTATAAATTATCAGAATAATCCTCTTGATTCAACTACTATTTCCAGCAACTATATTTATTCTATTTATCACGATACAAAAGATCGTATTTGGATAGGCGCCAATATGGGGGGCATTAATATGTTTAACCCTCAAAGCAATAAGTTTAGTCGTGTTCCATTGTATACAAAAGAAGGTGACCTTATAAACGGAGAAACGATTAATGACATTATTGAAGATGAGAATGGCAATGTTTGGTTTGCTACTGATATAGGCCTTTTAGTATATAATAATAAAACGTTTAGATGGATTGATATATTGAACGGCAATGAAACGATAAATACCTTATCGTTAGGATATGATAATTTTGGAACCATTTGGGTTGGAACGGAAGGTAGTGGAATGTTTTCTGTTGATCCTGATAGTGAAAAGGTAGTGCAATACACACAGAAACAAGGTATTCAAGGTTTTGTTATTTACGGTATAAAGTGCGATGTTAAACATAATCTTTGGGTAAGCACAAATAATGGTTTAATAAAATTCCCATTATCAAAACATTATAATTTGCCTTTTAAAACCGACACTTTAATCGTGAATTACGATGTAAGCGATGGATTACAAAGCAATGAATTTAATAGGGGAGCCTCATTTGTTTCAATCGACAGTACTTTTTATTTTGGTGGATTAAAAGGCTTTAATGCTTTTAACCCTTTAAAAATATCTCGCAATGCAACAAAGCCGCCAGTAGTAATCACGGGTTTTTACCTTGCAAACACTAAAATTGAAAAATATGGTAACAACTCACCTCTTAGCAAACATATTAGCAAAACTAAACAACTCATACTTACGCATAGGCAATCGTCGTTTAGTTTTGAGTTTGTATCGCTGAATTACGACAAACCCCAAAAGAATCAGTATGCCTATATGCTCCAAGGTTTTGATAGTGATTGGGTAAATGCCGGTAAAAATCACCGGGCTACCTATACAAATATTTTTCCGGGTGAATATATATTTAAAGTTAAAGCTTCAAATAACGATAACCTATGGAATAACGAAGGAACGCAGATTAAAATTACGGTATTACCGCCCTTTTGGAGAACCCGATTAGCATTTGTTATTTATATAGTTTTAATAGCGCTACTATTGCTGGCTTTTAGAAAAATAGTAGTGTTTAGTACAAATCAAAAAAACTTACTTGAAAATGAACGCCTTGAAAAACAGCGCATAGAGGAGCTTAATCAAATGAAATTGCGATTTTTTACAAATATTTCGCACGAATTCCGTACGCCCTTAACACTTATTTCGGGTCCACTTGAAAAGCTAATGAAAATTCCCTCCATACCTGCTGAAGAAAAAAACTACCTATATGCTTTAATGCATAAAAACATGTCGCGTTTGCACCGACTAATCAATCAATTAATGGATTTTCGCAAGCTTGAAAATAAAAAGATGAAACTGAATGTTTCATCAGGTAATTTAGCTATATTTTTACAAGATGTAGTTCAGGGTTTTAGTGAGTTTTGTAAACAAAAAGATATTGAACTGAAAGTAATAACGGATGGTGAAAATAGCTCAAATTATTGGTTTGATAAAAATGTGGTGGACAATGTTATTTTCATACTTTTATCCAATGCAATAAAGTTTACACAAGCATCAGGTCAAATATCGGTAAGCTTGAAATGTGACAATGAAATAGCTGAAATTAAGGTAGTTGATACAGGAATAGGAATAACAAAAGAAAAGCTAGCCTGGATTTTTGAGCGTTTTTATAGTGATGATAGTTTGAAATATACCAAAAGTATGGGAACCGGTATTGGTCTTTCCTTTGCACAAAGCCTGGTTGAATTGCATAAAGGTGAAATAACCGTTGAAAGTGAAGAAAATAAGGGAACAACATTTACTATAAAAATACCCATAAGCAAAATGGGGTACGCTCCCGACGAAATAAAAACGAAAAGTAAATATATTCTCGATGCTCAGCATAAGCCGGTGCCCGAAGTTATACCCCAGTTCAGTTCCCAAACTGATGCAGAAAATAATGAATCGATTTTGGTTGTTGAAGATAATTTGGAATTAAGGGAATTTATTAAAAGCCATTTTAGGCATTACATGCTATACGATGCCGAAAATGGAAAAGATGCATTTAAACTTGCGAAAAAATATTTGCCCGATTTAATAATTTCAGATGTAATGATGCCGGTTATGGATGGAATGGAACTGTGTAAAGCAGTAAAGAGCAATCAAATAACCAGCCATATTCCAGTAATTCTACTTACCGCAAAAGCAAATATTGAACATAAAGTAGAAGGAACGAACTCTGGTGCCGATATTTATATGGAAAAACCATTTAACATTGAATTGCTTAATGCCAATGTGTGTAACCTGTTGCTGCAGAGAAAAGCCTTACAAGAAAGATTTGCCGGACATATAGTAAGCGATATCCCAGAAGGAGAGTTTTACACCATGGAAGATGAATTCATTAAAAAGGTGCAGGAAATAATTTTCGATAAAAAAAGTGATCCGGATTTAACGGTTGAATATTTGGGTGATAAGTTAGGATTAAGCAGAAGCCAGTTATTCAGAAAATTTAAAGCTTTAACCAATCATTCACCCAATGAGTTTATAAAAGTTGTTCGCTTAAAATATGCCACCGAGTTAATGGTGAAAGGCGAATTAAATGTTAACCAAATAACATTTGAATGTGGTTTCTCAAGTGCTTCGCATTTTATAGCCAGTTTTAAAAAGTACTACAATAAAACACCAAAGGAATATGCCAACCTAATTAATTCAAAAAAGCAATAGGCATTTTCATTTAAGTGATTGTATTCAAACCGGTTTTTTAATAAAAAAACAATAGCGTGTTTTTTAATTAAAATCTAAAGAAAATCATATGCTATTAACCATAAGCTCATTAAAACATCGCATTTGCAACAAATATGATAGTTTTTGAGATTTGTAGAATATACTTCCAAGAGCTAAGTACATACTTTTATCATTGTATTAAACAAGGAAAAATGGAAGCAAAAGATTTACGTAGAAAAGAAATATTTATAGAGGTGCTATTGTTTTGTGCAATAATTGCCGGACTATCATTTCTCCTAATTAGTATGGTTTAAAATAGAATAAAACAATTATTGGTTTATTTGATTACTAAGGTGTGATATGAAGAAATACAAGATCATTTGAGTTAGAAGTGATATAGACACAATTATGAGAATAATTATAAAGCTATTTAAAATATTTGTACCATTATTTGCTATAGCATTAGCTCAAACCTCATTGGCTAATACCTACAGGTTTACTGCACCCATTAATGGATTTTATGCAAACGATCTTGCTATTGCAATATCGAATGCTTCTGATGGTGATATTTTTATTCTTACATCATCAGGAGCAAATTATTGTTTTGAAAACCAAGTTTTATTATCCGCAAGTATTACCATAATGGGAGAGGATATGGTTGATAAACCAATTCTTCAAACAGCCGATTCTGTTAATAAGTCGGTGTTTCAAATATTAAATAACTGCACGGTTGAGGTAATTAGTCTTATTTTTTCAAATAGTGCGAACGAAGTTTCTATCGCAAATGCCATTGAAATAGGTTCTGAAAATATAGCTCCAAGCCAGTATAACTTATTTATGCAAAATTGTGAATTCAAAAATATACCAGAATGTGTCGTTAAATGCTTAGCTGGTACATTTGCAGATAAAATATTTTTTAATAATTGTTTATTTCATAATAGTAGATCAATAGAGTTAGTAGTAAGTGAGTTTAACAAAGAAGCTTCTTTTGCGTCTCTTGAATTTAAGAGTTGCGTTTTTGCAAACTACGCAAAAGAAGTTATTTGTTTTTCTGAAAATGCTAACCTCACCAACGGGTCAATTTCTATTAATCACTGTGTTTTTGATAGTATTTCTGTAGCAGATTCTTTTCCAATTATAGGTATAGAAAATGCTAGCGATCTTAGCATTGAAAACTCTGTTTTTTCGAATTCAAAAAGTGCCAATCCTTTTAAATTAATTGCTGGAGCTAAACTAGATTATTGCGACTTTTATCGTTGTGCGGATTTAGGAAGTTCAACAGGACAAAGCTGTTTATACTATAATCCTAAATACGATGCCAACTATTTTGTTACCAACGAGTCACTTTTTTCTAAGGCCAACGATGGTGATAATATAGGAATTTTGCCATGGGAATATAATGCTGAACCCGAAGATTCGATTGATATCGGTGATAATCCTAATAACTATGAAAATCAAGGGGTTTGGGTAGTTCCAACACCTGATGATAATGGAAAATGGGAATCGTATTTTTTAAAATATAATCAAAACGGAAAATTAAAATACCGAGCCGATAAAAAGGGCGATGTAATTCCCGATTTTAGCCATGTGGGTTATAGACGAGGTGAAAAAAAATTACCTGAATTAGCGGTATTGGCAAGTGTTAGTCCAATAGAGGGAGATGCTACAAGCTATATTCAACATATTATTGATTCGGTAGCTCAAAATACAAACCTAAATAGCGAAGGTTTTAAAGGGACCATTTTAATTAAGGCAGGTACTTATGAATTTTCATCCGATATTTCTCTTCGTTCACAAGGAATTGTTTTAAGAGGCGAAGGGCAAGGGAATGATGGAACTATTTTAATTGCAACAAGTAAAAGCGAAGGTTCATCCTTAATAAAGGTTGGTGCAGCAAGCGGATCATTAAACAAAATAGCCAGTAGTGTTCAAAACATTGTACCATCGTATATTCCTGTAGGAGCAAAGTATGTTATAGTACCCAAAGGTCATGAATTTAGCACAAGCGATCATATTTGTATTTACCAACAGTTTAATAAAGCTTGGGTTAACGATCTTAAAATGGATCAAATTCCTGATGATGGTGATGTTAACCAATGGGTAGCATCCGATTATGCTTTTAATTTTGAACGAGAAGTGAAACGCATTGCTTCAGGATCAACAGGAGACAGTATATTTTTTTACAATCCTATTGTTATGGCTTTGGATGTTAATTATAACGATTCGCGAAAAGTTTACAAATGTACTTTTAACGAGCGCATTCAAAATTGTGGCATTGAGAATATGCAACTGCAATCAGTTTATGCAAGTGAAACCGATGAAAATCATGCATGGAATGCAGTTTATTTTAACAGAGCAGAACATTGTTGGGCTAAAAATATAACAGCTAAATACTTTGCCTATTCCTGTGCAAATATTAGCTCGTATGCAAGGTATATTACCGTTACAAATTGCACATCACTTAGTCCAAAATCAGTGGTTACTGGTGGACGTCGATACTCATTTAATTGCAATGGTCAAACCAGTTTAATTTCAAATTGCTCGGCAAGCGAAGGTCGGCACGATTATGTAACCGGATCACGAGTTTGTGGTCCAAATGTATTTAGTTATTGTACTGCCACCAAAGCAAGTAATGATATTGGTCCACATCACCGGTGGGCAGTAGGAACGCTGTACGATGTAGTTACCTCAGATAATGAGCTGAATGTGCGTGACCGTTCAAATTATGGGACTGGTCATGGTTGGGCCGGTGTTAATCAGGTAATGTGGAATTGTAAAGGAAAAACAGCAATTTGCCAAAATCCATGGGTGTCGGCTAAAAACTATTGTATCGGATTTAAAGGCAGCTATGTTAATGATGATACATTTGGTGACCGTCCTCGTGGTGAATGGGATGGTGCTAATGTTGATGGGTTAAACCCGTTATCACTCTATTTAGCACAAAAATCAGATAGGGGTATTTATACCGATTTTGGATTGCAGGGGAATCAGGGTTTCTATATTAATGATTCAACAGTTGAATTAAAGTTTAATCAACCATTTGAAAGGGTTTCAGCACTAAAAAACACCAATTACATAGCTAATGGCAGTGCCGGATTAACAGGTAGCCCAAAAATAGTAAATGAAGTTGATTCAGTGACCGTATCCCTTAATTTTAGTTCCATAGGATTTTTACCTTATAATTCACTGATTATTATAGAGGTGCAATATGTAAAAGCAAACAATGGGGCATTAATTAATGGAATAAGCCAAACTAGCGTTCAAGTACCCGATTTACGACCGATAGTTACTATGGCATCGCAAGAAGTATCAAGTGGCGAAACGGATTTTGTTATTGCAAAAAGTAGCAAAAAGGGTGATGTTTTTCTATTGTTTATTACTCAGGTACCCAAAAATGTAAAGGATATGGAACAAGCGCTTAGCAATGGATTAGGCACTGTAGTTAGAAATGTTAATGCAAATGATACTATTGAGATATCTACTTTTAATTTAAAAGAAGGATATTATTACGCTTTTGCAGCCGATACCGAAGGGAGAATATCTGAAAAAAGTTCAAAGTCAGCCTTTATAAAAAGTATTGTTTCTGTCAATCAAAGTGAGCAAGCAAAACCCAGCGTGTATTGTTTTAATAGTACAGTATATGTGAATTTTTCCAATGTAAATTTTAATAAAGCAAGTGTTCATATTTATAATAGCGGGGGTAAGTTAATTCATAGGCAACGCATTTTTGAAAGCAAAAACACCATTGAACTTGGTTTACAAGAGTCTTTATACTTTGCAAAGGTGAGCTATGATAATATGAGCATAACAAAAAAAATATACTTAACAGAATAAAATAAAATTGTAACAATGAATAAACTATTTTTAGGATTAATAATAAGCTTTTTGAGTTTTAATGTAATGGCTCAAAAAAGCACACGCTTAACAAACGGATGGGATTATGTGAAAGGTGATCTAGGATCGCCATGGGAGGCATTTCGACCGGAAAGTCAGAGTAAATTGCCTGTGTGGGTCCCTGTTAATATGCCCCATTGTTTTAATGCTTTTGATGCGGTTGATCCCGATGTTGCCTATTATCAAGGACCTGGTTGGTATCGAAACCATATTGCAATTACTAATCCTTACGAAAATGGTAGAACCATATTGCATTTTGAAGGTGCTGGACAAAAGACTGATATTTACTTGCTTACAAAGAAAATAGGATCTCATGTTGGTGGATACGATGAATTTAGCATTGACATAAGCGATGCCATTCAGGAATACAAGCAAAGCTCTTCTTTGGCAGATTCATTAATACCCATTGCTATACGCTGCGACAATTCGCGCGATGCTGAGATGATACCGTCAGACTTAAGCGATTTTAATGTTTATGGAGGATTATATCGTCATGTAAATTTGGTGTATTTGCCACCCGTTTCACTTGAACAAGTTCAGTTTAACTATAAGCTTGATGAGAACTTTAAAAAGGTTGATATTGTAATAAGTGCAGTATTAAAAAATGAAATGCCTTCAATAGCAGACGCTCAACTTGAATTAACAATTAGTGATGCACAAGGTAAGGTAGTTAGTAAATATAATACAAGCAAAAAAACATGGAAGGGTGAGCTTGAAATTGCAAAGCTAAGCCTTAGCAAACCCGTATTATGGCATCCCGAAAATCCTTATTTATATACATTAAATGTAAGTGTAACCGTAAACGGTCAAACACATAATACAACGCAAAAAGTTGGTTTTAACCATACTGAGTTTATTAAAAAAGGACCTTTAATGGTAAACGGCAAACGTCTTTTATTACGAGGTACACATCGCCACGAAGATCATGCTGGTATGGCGGCTGCCATGACCGATAATCTTATTCGTCAAGAAATGCAAATGATGAAAGATATTGGTATAAACTTTATCCGCTTAGGTCATTATCAGCAATCACGTTTGGTACTAGAGTTGTGTGATTCATTAGGTATTTTTGTATGGGAAGAAATCCCCTGGTGCCGTGGAGGTTTAGGTGGAGAAGTATACAAAGAACAAGCACGCCGAATGTTGGTGAATATGATTGATCAGCATCAAAACCATGTTTCTGTATTGGTTTGGGGCTTGGGTAATGAGAACGATTGGCCTGGTGATTTTACCGAATTTGATGAGGAGAAAATCAGAGGCTTTATGTCAGAATTAAACGACTTGTCACACAAGAAAGATCCCGAACGCCTTACGGCTATTCGTCGTTGCAATTTCTGTAAAGATATTATTGATGTGTACTCACCTTCCATTTGGGCAGGTTGGTATCGGGGTAAATTTACCAAATATCAAGAAGTGAGTTATGAAGAAGCCATGGACGTTGATCACTTTCTGCATGTTGAGTGGGGAGCCAGTCACCATGCTGGGCGTCATTCTGAAAATCCCGACAAAGGTTTAGTATCTATTATTGAAGGTGATGCTGATGAGCGTGCTGGTGATTTCCTGATGTCAGGTGGCGATCCTCGTGTTTCGAAAGATGGCGATTGGTCTGAAACTTATGCCTGTAATCTAATAGACTGGCATTTGAAGGAACAGGAAAACATGGAGTGGCTTACAGGAACTGCTTACTGGCCTTTTAAAGATTTTTCTACTCCATTGCGTCCTGAAAATCCGGTGCCTTATGTAAATCAAAAAGGCGTGGTGCAACGCGATCTTACTCCTAAAGAATCGTATTATGTATTTCAGTCGTATTGGACAAGCAAACCTATGGCTCATATTTATGGCCATACTTGGGAAACGCGATGGGGTAAAAAAGGGGAGGATAAATTGATTAAGGTATATTCAAATTGTAGCGAAGCTGAGTTATTTTTCAATGGTGAAAGTTTAGGTAAAAGAACTAGAAATTCTCAAGATTATCCTGCTGCCGGTTTACGTTGGAAAGTGCAATTTAAAGAAGGTGAAAACCATTTAAAAGTTATAGCAAAGCAAGGTAAAGTTGAAGTGGTTGATGAAATTACACAAGTGTATCAAACAGCAGAATGGGGAGCGGAAAGTGAACTGAAAATAGAGGAGGTTTTACGCGAAGGAAACGTTCTTACTGTTTGTGCTAAAGTTTATGATAAAAATGGCGTGTATTGTGCCGATTCAAAGGAAATGGTTGAATTTGAAACTGCAGGAAATGCCGAGCTTATTGATGATTTGGGAACATGGGACGGTTCACGAAAAATTCAATTGTACAATGGTCGAGCATTTATGAAAATAATACTTAAAAAGGGGAATGCCATAATTAGTGTAAAATCGGCTAAGGTGAAAGCAACTTTTTTAAAGGTAGAATTATAAAGATTTAACAAACACTTTTTGACACAAATAAATAGGGATTATGTAGATAAAAACTAACTAAATATAAGTGAATAAAATATTGATTTAAGGGCTTGTAAAATCCCCTTAAACAGCTAGTGTATTGCTTAATAAACAAATTAACTTAAACTAAATTATATGAAAAAAACACATTGCAATTTATTGAAAATGAGATTCAATCTGTTAAAAACAGCTTTGAATCTGGTGGTGTTTTGCACGCTCTTTTTGGGTTTAGCCCTACCGAGTTTTGCAACATCAAAAGAGTATGCCGATTCAGAGGTGGCCGACTTAATAACCGATATTGAAGGGGGTACTTATGATGAGTACATTCTGTCTAGCTCAGGTGGAATTTATGACATGTCTGATGTCGACTTAGCAAGTAATATTATAGTAAAAGCCAAGGAATTTTTGGCTGCGAAACCAATAATTTCGAATACTGGTAATACTTCAACCTATAGATATTTCTTCGATATTCAAGGAGCTTTCTCCTTAACCGTTGAAGGGATTAAATTTGATGGTACTGCTGCTACTGAAGCAATGTCTGGTGTAGTGCGTGCCAGGAGCGATAATGCAAGTGTTACTATTAATAATTGTGAGATGTATGATTTTAGTACCGCAAATGGAGTTGCTCGTCTTGCAAATGCTGGAGTTGCTCTTACTGTAGATGGTAGTTACATACATGATTCTTATGGTCGACTTTTACGTATTGACAATAGTGGAGTTGCGATGGGAGATATTTCGGTAACGAATTCAACTTTCGCAAATATTACCGATGATCCTGTTTTGCATTGGGTTAGCACTGGTAGTAGTACAGTTACAAATATTACTGTTGATCAATGTACCTTTTACAATGTTGCCGATAAGGCCATGAACCTTGGAACAGTTGTAGGTAATTTAACTATTACCAACAGTAATTTTGATGCCATTACGGGTACTATTACATTGGCAACAGCAGGTACATCAAGTACTATGGATTATTGTTATACTGCAGGTCTTACAGGTACTTTAGATTCTGATATAACAGAAACGAATTCGATAGCAACGGCGCCAACTTATGTTGATGCCGGCAATTTGGATTTAACTTTAACAAATGCGGGTTCATTGACAGGCTCAGCTGCTAAACCTATTGGAGACCCACTTTGGGATCCGACAGCGCCAGCACCTGCTGTTGCGGAATATAATGATGTACACACTGTCGATAACGGTTCTACTTCAAATGCTCAACTTAAAAGTAACAAAGCTACTGGTTTTGTATATATGATTCTTGATGGTGAAGCCCAAAGTAATTTAACGGAACTTGATGCGGCAGTTACTGCCTTGAAGGGCGCTAAAGCTGGCGTAACAGCAGCTTTTACACATACAGCTGTTTCAACTTCAGGTATCGATGTTGGTACTTATTATGGCTATGCGGTAGATGGTAGCAATGTAGTTTCTGCAAAAGGAAGCAATGCAATTACTGTTAATCTATATGTGCCACTACCGGTGGTGTCAAATACAGTGCAAGCATCAGAAAATGGTGTAAGTGATGAGGTACTTGTTCAAAGTACAAAAGCAACAGGTTTTGTATATGTAATTCTTGATGGTGAAACACAGGCTACTATTGCAGATTTAGATGCTGCAGTGGCCGCTAAAAAAGGAGCAAAAGTTGCTGTAACTGGTGCCAATACCGATATGGCTATTTCTGTAAGCGATATTGCAGTAGGAACCTATTATGCCTATGCTGTTGAAGGTACCGACATGTCGGTTAAAGGAACAAATGCAATTACCATTAGTAATGCGGCACCATCAGTAACAGCTGATGCGCAAAGGGTAACCGATGCTGCAGGACAGCTAGTTAATGTGCAAAGTAGTGAAGGTGCCGGAAAAGTATATATTATTCTTGATGGTGAGGTGCAAACAACCATTGCTGACTTAGATGCTGCCGTAACTGCCAATAAAGGTGCTTCAGCAAGTGTTGTTTCAGCAAATACCGATGTGGCACTTTCAACAACAGGTTTAGCACCAGGTGTTTACTATGCTTATGCAGTTGATGCCGATGATGCGCTTTCAACAAAAGGAAGCAATAAAATTGTTGTAACAAGTACAACGATTACCGAAAAAGAATATGCAGTTGTTGATACTGTAACTCTAGCTAATGAAATGGAAGCGGCTGTATATGAAACATACATTTTGAGTACTTCGGGTGGTGTTTATTCGTTTTTAGATATTGACTTATCAGCCGATATCGTGGTAAAAGCAAAAGCTGGTTTAGCTGCTATGCCAATCATAAAGGCCTCACAGAATACAAAAACATGGCAAACATATTTCGATATTGGAGATGCATACACGTTAACTCTTATTGGATTAAAGTTTGATGCAACAACAAATGGTATACCGATGGGTGCCGTTGTTAGAGCTAGAGGTGATAATAGCGGTATGGTTATTAAACAATGTGAGATTTACAATTATACAACAAGTAATGGGGCATTAAGGTTAAGTAATCCTGGAGCCTCACTAACAATGGATAGCTGTTTTGTACATGATTGCCATGGACGTTTTGTTCGTATTAATAACAATGCATCAGCTTTTGGTGATATAAGTATTAGCAATTCAACCTTTGCTAAAATCACTGGTGAACCTATAATTCAATGGGTTACTGCTGCAAGTAGCACGGTTAATAACATAACCATTGATCAATGTAATTTTTACGATGTTAAGGATAACGTATTTAAACTAGGTTCGGTTGTTGAACCTGTTTTAATTACGAATTCAATTTTCGATCTTATTCAAGATAGTACAGAGTTTAACGCTCCAGGTACTACAGATTCTATTAATTATTCATATATAGCAGGTTTCGGTAAAGAATTACCTGACTATTTTAAATTGAAAAATACAATTACAACAGCTCCGGTTTATACCGATGCTGCAGCTCTTGATTTTAACCTAACAAATCCTGATTTTGTTTTGGGAAGCACTGGTAAAACACCAATTGGTGACCCACGCTGGCACAATCAGGCAGCTTCGTCTGTACTGGCAATTTATGAAGTGCAGTCGGTAACCAATGCTGCCGGACAGCAAGTTATGGTTAAAAGTAACAAAGCAGCTGGTTCAATTTATATAATACTTGATGGTGAAACACAAGTTACTATTGCCGATTTTGATGCTGCAGTAGCGGATTCAAAAGGAGTTAAAGTTACGGTAACCGAAGCTTATAAATTAGAAACTATATCCTCCGAAGGTTTAGTTGGGGGTACGTATTATGCTTATGCCGTTGATGGTTCGAATGCCATTTCAGCAAAAGGAACCAACGCCATTACGGTATTAAATGCAGCCATTCCGGTTGCAGTAAGTAATGCAATTCAAACAGTGAGCAATGCAAAAGATGCTGTGGCTCTAGTTCAAAGCAACAAGCCAACAGGTACTGTTTATATTGTACTTGATGGTGTTGCCCAATCTTCTGTTACAGAATTAAAAGCTGCTATAGCTGCCAATAAAGCCGATTCGGCTACGGTAACGGCTAACGATTCCGATATGAGTGTGCCAACCGATAGCTTAGCTTTAGGTTCGTACTATGCTTATGCGGTTGACGTTGATGGAAATATTTCTGCTAAAGGAACCAATGCCATCACAATAATTAAAGGTTCGCCTGAGGTTTATGCCGATGTGCAGTCAGCAACCGATGCTGCTGGTCAAACCGTTTTGGTTCAAAGTAGCGACAATCATGGTAAAGTTTATATTATACTTTCAGGCGAGTTGCAAGATTCAATTCCAGCTTTTGAAGCTGCTGTTGCAGCTGGTAAAGGTGCGGTTGATACGGTAACTGCATCTTTAACAAACATTTCGGTTTCAACCGAAGGTTTGGCAGTTGGCGTTTATTATGCATATGCTACCGATTCTGTTGGTAATGTATCGGCAAAAGGTGCCAATAAAATTACTGTAACAAGCAGTACAATTAGTTCTAAAGAATATGCCGATACTGATATTGACGCTTTAGTTGCCGATATTGAAGCTGCCTTATACGATACGTATATATTAAGCACTTCAGGTGGTAACTATGTGGCTTCCGATATCGATATTGCATCTGACATTACTGTTATGGCAAAAGCCGGTTTGGCTGCAAAACCAATGTTTACTGATGCTGCGAATGCAAGCACCTACCGTAGCTTTTTCGATATACAGAATGGTAAATTTGCCTTACAGCTTGAAGGTGTTATACTTGATGGTACTGCGACTGAAGCAATGGCGGGAGTTGTTCGCTTACGTAAAGATAGCGCTACTGCAGTTGTTAAAAATTGTGAGATTAAAAATTTCACAACCTCAAGTGGTATTGTTCGTTTAGATAAAGCAGGAACTGCTTTAACCATGGATGATTGTTTTGTACATGATTGTTACGGACGATTAATCCGTTTAGATAAGAACGATTTATTATTTGGTGATGTTAAAATTACAAATTCAACATTCGCTAATATTACCAACGATCCTGTAATACATTGGATTACGGCATCAAGTAGTACAGCCAATAGTATTACTGTTGACCAGTGTAATTTCATAAATATTGAGGATAATGTATTTAAGATAGGTACTTTAACAGAATCGTTTAAAGTAACAAACTCAATTTTTGAAGCGGTAAAAGATACCATTGAGTTTAATACACCAGGTACAACCGATTCTATTAACTACTCTTATGTAGCTGGTTTTGGTGGAGTTTTACCTTCAGCATTGGTAGTAACAAACGCTATAACAACTGCACCGGTTTATAAAGACAGTGCAACGCTTGACTTAAGCTTAACCAACCAAGGCTTTTTATTAGGTAGCGATGGAACTACACCAATTGGTGATCCGCGTTGGCACGAAAAAGGACCTGAGGATGTAATGGTGGTTTGCGAAGAACAATCGGTAACAAATGCCGTTGGTCAGGAAGTTCTAGCCATGAGTAATAAAGATGCAGGTTATATTTATGTAATTTTAGATGGTGAAGCACAAAGTACTTTGGCAGAACTTAACGCTGCAGTTACTGCCGCTATAGGTGCTAAAGATACAGTTACTGTTGCAAACACTTCAGTTACTATTTCAACTGCAGGATTAGCAGCAGGTACTTATTATGCTTATGCTGTTGATGGTGAAGGAAACATCTCTGTAAAAGGCAGTGCAGCCATTACTATTCTTGATGCAAGTATTCCTGTTGCTGTTATAAATACGGTTCAAACGGTTACCAATGCAAAAGGTGCTGTAGCTCTTGTTCAAAGTAATAAGCCAACTGGTACGGTTTATATTGTATTAAGCGGCGAAGCGCAAACAACAATTGCAGAACTTAACGCAGCTGTTGCAGCTTCTAAAGCCGATTCGGCCACAATAATAGCAAACGATACTGACATTAGTGTAGCTACCGATAGCCTTGCTTTAGGTACGTATTACGCTTATGCAGTTGATGGTGATGGCAATTTATCAGCAAAAGGTGATAGCGCCATAACTGTAATTAAAGGAGCACCTGAAGTTTATGCAAGTGCACAAACGGCTTCCGATGCTGCTGATCAGTTTGTAGCTGTTCAAAGTAGCGAAAGTAGCGGTAAGGTTTATATTATTCTTGATGGTGTAATTGCCGATACTGTAGCTCCAACTGTAGCCTTGTTTGATGCAGCTATTGCAGCTGGTAAAGGTGCTGTTGATACGGTAACTGCCAAACTTAACGATGTAAATATTTCAACTACAGGTTTAGCGGTAGGCGTTTATTATGCCTATTCCGTTGATGCTGTAGGGAATATTTCTACTAAAGGTATAGCTAAACTAGCAGTAGTAAGCAGTACTTCTCCATTTAAGGAGTATGCAGCCGGTGAAGTTCAAGCTTTAGTAGATGATATCACAGCCGGTTTATACGATATGTATATTCTTTCAACTTCGGGTGGAGTTTATGATTTACCAAGCAAGCCCGATTTTAGTAAGAGTGCTGTGTTAATGGCTAAGCCAGGACTGGCTGCAAAACCAGTTATTACATATTCGGCTGGTACAAGTGCTTCGTTTGGTATGTTGCGTGTTCGTAATGCAACCGACGATGTTGATTTAACCATTGATGGTATTGAATTTGATTGTACAGGTATACCTAACAATGTATTGCGTTCCGATAGCAAAACGAATTTAGTAATTCGCAATTGTTATTCGCATAACAATACAAATAGCAACGGTAGTTTCCGCCTGAATACTGCTGGTAGTAAAGTTGTTATGGAGAATTGTTTGGTAACTGACAGTAAGCAACGTGTTATCAATTTGTATAACAATACAGCCGATTATGGCGATATTTCTATTTCTAACTCAAGCTTTGTGAAATTAGAAGGTGAAGGCGTAGTATTCTATCGCTCAAGCGGTGCTTATGCCGGTGGTGATGATTTAACTATTAACCATTGTACTTTCTCGCAAATTGGCGGTAATATATTCCGTTACGATAAAGACAGAATTGCAGGAAGTATTTCTGTAACCAATAGTTTATTCGATCAGGTGAGCGATAGCTTAAATGTTGATGTTATTGATTACAACTATCTTGACGTTGAATTGTTAGCAGCGGATGCAGGAACAAATACTTTTACAACCGTTCCAATATTTGCCGATTCTGCAAATTACAACTTTGCTTTATTAAACGATACCAGTTATGTATGTGCCGATGGCGAGACTGTGGGTGACTTAAATTGGTATGTTAAGGCCGATAGTGTAATTGCGATTATGTATCCTCAAACAACAACGAATTTGGTAGGCGATAAAATAGTGGTTCAAGCCAATGTTGCAAATGGTATGCTTTACATTATTCGCGAAGGTTTAAGTGTTGCTACTGTAGACGATTTAAATGCTGCTGTTGCTGCCAATAAGGGAGATTCAGCTTCTATAGTTGCGGCTAATACCGATGTTGAAATTTCAGTTACAGGACTTTATAGCGGTAGCTATTATGCTTATGTTTTAGATAGCAAAGGTGTAATTTCAGCTCCATCGCAATATGCAAGTGTTGTACTTGATTGGTTAAACATTCAGTACGACGAGCAAATAGTGACCAATGGTGTTGGCAAACTGGTATCAGTTACTACAAGCGTTGATGGTATTGTGTACATTGTAAAAGAAGGCGATTACACTTCAATAGCTGATTTGGAAAGTGCTGTTACCGGAAAACGTGGTAATAAAGCAAATGCTTTGGCTGATGTTGCTGTTGAAATTTCAGTAGAAGGCTTACAAACAGGAACCTACTATGGTTATGCCGTTTCCGATACGAATATTTCGTTACGCGGTGAAAATCCAGTTTATATCAATTCAGCAATTTATGCTAACAATAAAGTACAAACCGCAACAAATGTTGAAGGTAACTGGAGCTATGCTTATGTAATGGGGGGATCAATTGGCGGACATGTTTATTTATTAAATGATGATGTTAATTCAGATAATTTAACTGTTGAAATACTTGAAGAAGCAGTAGTAAATAATTTGGCTGCAAAAGATACAGTAGCTACAGCCGAAGTTGACTTTAAAGTTTCAACAGCAGGTTTAGAGGCAGGTAAATATCATTTCTACATGGTAGTAGGTTCACAAATTTCCGATCCTGCTGCTGATGCAGTAACTGTGCGTATTCCTAGAGTATACTATTATACTGCCGAACAAGCTGAAGATATGCGTAGTGCATTTTACAATGCCAGCATTACAACCGGTGACGAAGTTATTCTTACAACTTCAGGTGGTGTGTATAATTTCAAAACCTACTTTAGAGTTTATGGTGGTGTTTATTTACACGCACAAAAAGGTTTGGCCGAAAAGCCTGTCTTGTTCTATAACCCAGCCGTAGGCGATGAAGATGTACGTCATTTTATGCGCTTAATTGAGTATTATCCTCCAGGTGGTTTACTTCATATTGAAGGTATTGAGTTTGATGGTGGTGCCAATGATGATTTTGCAGGTAACTCAACTTGGGCTTTACGCGTTCGTGAAGATGTTGATTTTGACTATGGTTATTCTGTGGTTTTTGATGACTGTTACATTCATGATTTTAATACGCAAAACCTTAATTCATCAGGTGTTGAATCTACCGATGGTTATGTATTCCGTCAGGCAAATAATGTTATGGCCGATAGTGTGGTATTCAACAATTGTATTGTGAAAAATACTTACAATCAAGCCATATATTTCAGAAATACGGTTAATAAAGAATATTTTGGTTCCTTACGCATTACAAATTGTACTTTCGTTGATGTACCTTCTGTATTAAACGTATCAGCTCCTTTAGCCGATACAAAATCAACAATACAAATTGACCATTGTACATTTGATAGCATAGGTGTAAATAGTCCTTCAGCAAGGATCATTACTCCTGATAATCTTTCATACTTAAGCATGTCGAATAGCATTGTAAGTAATTCAGCATCGCAAGTGGCTACCGATACTGCTTTAGTAGCTTATGGTTCATCAAAGCTAACACATAACAACCTTTACTTAACACCAAGCATTGCAATGCACGGAATGAGTCAGGTTAGTAATACTACGGTTTACAACCCAGCTTATTACGATCGTGCGAACTTTAATTATGCACCAACAAATGCTAGTATTTTAGGTGCAGGTAACGATGGTAAACAATTAGGTGACTTGCGCTGGTTGGCAACTGATGATTTAATGGTTGAACCAGACATGGTATATGTTAGCAATACAGAGCTTAAGTTAATATTCAGTCAGGCTGTTGATACAGTATCTGCTGCTGTTGCAACTAATTATACACTTTCAGGTACTGTTGGCTTAACAGGTAATCCGGAAGCAGTGAGCGTGGTCTCACCAAACGAGGTAGTACTTACGGTTGCTGATTTTGGTTCTGCAGTCGATTTTGCAACCATTATTGCTGAAGTTGCTGAAGTTGTTAATGTTATGGGTGATTCGGTTCAGGATGCTGCAAATACAGCGACTTACATTATACCAATTGCCATTTCAATGAAAGGCCAACTTTTAGCCAACGAAGCCGGGCAAACGGTAAAGGCTACATGTGGTTCAACCGGAAGTACTATTTATTTGGTACCTGAGCAGGCTATAATACTTTCAGTTAACGATTTAATTACACTAGCCGATTCTGGTGACGCACGCAAGGCAATTGTTGCTGAAGCAGGCGTGATCGTGGGAATTGATGTTACTGATATTATGCCGGGCATGTATTATGGATATGCCGTAAATGCTAATGAAACAGAATGGTCGCAGCGAAGTGTTAATGCTGCCGAAATTCGTGGATTAGAAGTGGATATGGAAATCCAGTTAAGTAAGACTAATGGTCCCGGTGAAACGGTAGTGGCACAATCGACCTACGAAATAAATGCTATAGTTTATTTAGTAGCCGATTCTATTGATGTTACCACTATAAGTGATTTATCAGGTGCTGTTGATAACAATGATGGTACAAGCGCCAATGTTGTTGATGCATTTGAAGATCTTGAAATTTCGATTGAAGGAGTAAACCCCGGAAGATATAGGGCTTATGCCACAAGTGGTGATTCAATATCTGAGAAATGCATTGTACCAATTCAAATCGAAATGTATGTTGGTATTTCAAGTTTAAGCAATAAGAATGTTAAAATATTTGCTTATAAAAACACAGCGTATGTTGAAACAGAAAAGTTTGAGCAAACCGAAATTACTGTATTTAATGTTAAAGGTGCTATTGAGTATTTCAACAAAGCTCAGAGTTCTCGCACCGAAATATATTTAACAGAAGGTGTATACATAATTAAGGTTAAGCGTGAAAACAATATTCAAACGAAAAGAATTGTGATTGAATAAAATTGTTTGATTTTAAATTTAAAAGGGCTCGGTTTATTCCGAGCCTTTTTTTTATGGATTCTTAGTTAACAAGATGGCTATTTTCGTTGTTTTCTAATTGCATTAAAATAGCAATAGCATCAGGGCAATTGCATTTGAAATATTATTGCTGAATTAATTACAACAAAAGTCATGAAAATAATGAGCAATCAATAATAAATTAAAAGCAATTATTGTGATTCGCTATTTTAGCATCTTTAGTGTTTATAAAAACACATTATTTTAGTGATATTTATATTGTTTTTAATACAATTATCCAGTGATAATATGAGCTAAGTTGTTTAAGCCATTATATTTCACTATTTTCAAAAACCAATTTTGCTGTATGGGGATGCAGTTACTAAATTTACTTTATGAGTGACAATGAAAAAACGAATGGGAAATATGAAAAAATGGCCGATTCGCAAGAGGAAATCAAACAACTCAAAAATAGAATAAAAGAACTCGAAAACAATCAAAACTATTTAGATACTCTTCTAAATAACATTCCAATAGCCATTTATTTTAAAGATAAAGATTCGAAATTTATTAGAGCCAGCAAGTTTATGGCCGATGTTTTTAAAGCAGGCAATCCGGAAAATATGATCGGAAAATCGGATTTTGACTACCATTTTCCAGAGCATGCAAATAAGGCTTTTCAAGAGGAGCAAAATGTAATTAAAACTGAAAAACCTCTAATTGATATTATTGAAAAGCTGGTGCGACCTGATAATAGTATACATTGGATGGTGTCAACTAAATTGCCCTTAAAAGATAAAGGTGGAAATATTGTTGGTCTATTTGGTGTAGGTCGCGATATTACTGCTATGAAAGAAATGGAACTTTCTTTAGTGCAAAAAAATGAAGAATTGCTTGCGGCCGAGGAGGAGCTGCATCAAACTATTGAGGAATTGCAAACGGTGCAGGAAGAACTCATTCGACAAAAAGATCAAATTGAAGAACAATCAGCTAAAATATTGGAACAAAACAAAATTCTTGAAAGTCATAAAAATAATTTAGAAAAACTCGTAGATGAACGTACTTCTGAATTAACAGTTGCAAAGCGCAAAGCAGAAGAATCAGATGGGTTAAAATCGGCTTTTTTAGCAAATATGTCGCATGAAATACGAACGCCCATGAACTCAATTGTTGGATTTTCGCACCTATTAAACAGTCCCAGAGTTACAAAGCAAGATTTTAAAAGCTACATTGAACTTATTAATGTCAGTGCCAATTCATTATTAACTTTAATTGATGATATTCTTGATCTTTCTCTTATTCATTCAGACCAACTTATTATTCATGAAAAAGAATTTAGTTTAAATCAATTAATGGATACGATTAAAGCAATTTACTCTATAAAAATAACGAACCCATTGGTGAACTTTACGGTTGTTAATAATGAAGAAAGTAAAAATCTATTGATAATGAGTGATATGCATCGTCTTAATCAAATATTAGTAAACTTATTGAATAATGCGAATAAATTTACCGAACGTGGAGTAATTGAACTCAGAGTTAAAATTATTGAAACAAATCTTGTATTCTGCGTTCGCGATACAGGCATCGGTATTCCAAAGTCCCAGCTCAATTATATTTTTGATCGTTTTACAAAAATTGAAGATCATAGGTCTGAGCTTTATCGGGGTGCTGGTTTAGGTCTAGCCATTTCAATCAATCTGGCAAATCGCTTGGGTGCTGATTTAAGGGTTGAATCAAGGTTAGGAAATGGGTCGTTTTTTAGTTTAATATTGCCATCAAGCAAGATTGTTAATTCGTAGGTTTTAAACTCATATTATTGTAAGTTTATATGCTTTTAATTTGAAAATAGTCCATGCTTCAGAAAGTTATTACACCTGTTTTGTTTCTATTGTTTTGGTTCATGCAAATCGGCTCAGGTTATGCCCAAAAGAGTACTCAGAAATTTAAGCATCTAACACGCGATAATGGTCTGTCATCCAATAAAGTAAATTGTATTATTGAAGATAGTCAGGGCTTTATGTGGTTTGGTACCGAAGATGGTCTAAATAAATACGATGGGTACAAATTTCATAGTTATGGTAATCATCAAAATAATGATGGAAGTCTATCTGACAATTCAATTGATGTTATTTTAGAGGATATAAAAAATAATTTATGGTTAGCTACTCGAAAAGGGGTTGTTTATTTTGACAGGATACATCAAAGTTTTGAATTGGTAGTTAGTGAGGTTTTAAATGATGAAGAGACAGGAAATATTAACATCACCAGTTTATGTTTTGACGATCAACATAAATTGTGGATTAGCACTTTTACAGGTTTGTTTATTTATGATCCTGAAACCAGAAATTTAAAAAGACTTAAATACATACATAACAATAAATCGCAAGATCCTAAAAGTAACAGAATTCATTGTTTGTATAAAGACAACTCAAATGTAATGTGGGTTGGGTACAATAATGGCTTGCTGATGTTCAATAAAGCCGATAGCACTTTTGTAAGTTTTCTTGATGAGTATAATATTAAAGTGGTGCAAACAATTTTACAAGATAGCTATAATAACTATTGGGTAGGATCAGATAATTCAGGTTTATATTTTATAAAAGGACATCCGAAAAATGGTGTAAGTAGATTTTTTAATAAAAAGAATGGCGATTTTGTTGTTAATAGAGTTCATGGCGTAATTGAAGATGAACCCGGTAAATTTTATTTTATTATACGCGACGGTGGGCTGTATTATTTTGATCAGGATAGCGATAAGCTAAGCTTTTTTGGTCATGATATTTATAATCCAAATAGTATTAACAGCGCAGCTATAATTTCGGGTTATAAAAGCTCTGACGGAATTGTTTGGTTAGGCACCTATAATAGTGGAATAAACTATGTTGACAGGGCTGAGAAGAAATTTTATCATTATAGGGTTAATTTTAAAAAAAATGGACTATTTAATAACAATATTCGAGTACTGTTTGAAGATAGCGAACATTATGTATGGGTGGGTACTAAAGAAGGAGGGGGTTTAAGCCGTTTTGATCGCAAAACAGGGGCGTTTAAAAACTATAAACAAAGCAATAGGAAAACGGGTCTTACCGACGATTATATTTTTGCTATTACAGAATTGAATAAAAATGAATTACTCATTGGTACCTTCAGAAAAGGCTTAGCTCTGTTTAACAAACAAACGGAATATTTTACTTATTATACGCATAATCCAGCCAATCCAAAATCACTTTTCGATAATCGAATTTATACTTTATACAAAGACCAACAAAATTTAATATGGGTAGCAAATTATTCTAATTTACAGCTTTTTAATGTTGATAAAAATGAATTTACAACCATTGCAAATATTCAAAGGCCTCGCTGTTTCTGCGATGAAGATGAAGATAGAATTTGGGTAGGATCAAAGGAACATGGTTTGTATTTGTATAATAAGATATCAGGTAAATATATTAATTATTTGCACGATGCAGATAATTTAAAGTCAATAAGCAGTAATGATATAATTGCAGTTACAAAGGACTTAGATGGCGATTTATGGATAGGAACCAAGAACGGCCTCGATAAATTTGATTTTAAAAAAGAGGAATTTATTCATTTTACGGAATCTGATGGGCTTTCATCCAATAGAATTTGTGGTGTATTGGTTGATAATAGCAATAATATATGGTTAAGTACAGGTAATGGTATTTCTAAATATAATAAACAGAAGGCTACATTCAAAAACTACGATGTTAGAGATGGGCTACAAGGGAATGAATTTGAAGCCTATGTGACTTTAAAAACTTACGATAATATGCTTTTATTTGGAGGAAGAAATGGTTTTAATATGTTTCATCCGGATGAGATAACAGATAATAAGCGTATACCGAATATTGCCTTAACTGGTTTTAAACTATTTAATAAAGAACTTCCTATAGGAATCAATAATTCTCCGTTAAACATGCACATTGGATTTACCGATAAAATCGTGCTTAAATATAATCAATCGGCTATAACCTTTGAATATGTGGCTTTAAATTATACGTCGCCTGAAAAAAATCAATACGCCTATAAGTTGAAAGGTTTTGACAATGAGTGGATAAAGGCTGGGATTAAAACCAGTGCAGTTTATACCAATATTCCTCCTGGTAAATACTCGTTTCAAGTTATAGGTTCAAATAACGATAATTATTGGAATTATGAAGGGGCATCAATTCAAATAATTATTCTTAATCCGTTATGGCGAACAATATGGGCTTACTTTATATATGTGTTGATTTTAATCGTTTTGGTATACCTTATTCGTAAAGTTTTGGTGTTTAGAATTGAGCAACAGAATTTGTTAAGGATGGAACGTTTTGATAAACAGCGAATTCAGGAAGTTAATCGGTTGAAATTGCGCTTTTTTACCAATATTTCACACGAATTTCGAACACCTTTAACCTTAATTGCTGGGCCATTAAATAAATTAGCCGGTTATAAGAATGATAATCCCGAGCAAAAATATTTATTTGATATTGTACAAAATAACGTACGACGCTTACTTAAGCTTGTTAACGAATTAATGGATTTTCGTAAAGCAGAGCACGGACAATTAAGCCTTAGAGTAGCTGAAGCCGATTTGGTAGAATTTGTTCAGCAGGTGATTGATTGTTTTGATGAAAAAGCACAACAGAATCAAATTAATTTGAGTTTCACCTACAATACAGATGGGAATAGTTTGTTTTGGTTTGATAAAAGCGTGATTGATAAAATTATTGTTAATTTACTGTCAAACGCTTTTAAGTATACACCTACTAATGGTAGTATAAAGGTGAACCTTAGAGTTATTGATAATCATGCCGAATTAAGCGTTTCTGATTCGGGAAAAGGCATTCCCAAAGACAAACTAAATGATGTTTTTGAGCGTTTTTATCAGGTTGATGGTGAGGTAAATATTCAAGGAACTGGTATTGGCTTGGCATTTGCGAAACGCATTGTTGAAATGCATTATGGAGAAATAAATGTAGATAGTGAAATAGGGAAGGGTACAACTTTTACATTTACCATTCCCGTGCATAAGAATGCATTTAGCGAAAATGAAATTTTTAAAAAGGTTTTTGTGTGCGATGACGAAATAAAACCAGAAAAAACGTTAGCAATAGAGGTTTTTAATCACGATAAAGGGCATCGTTCCGAAACCTTATTAATTGTTGAAGATAATAAAGATTTGCGTGAGTTTTTAGAAAGTCACTTTTGTAGTTTTAATGTGTTAAGTGCCGAAAATGGTAAAGCAGGCTATCAAATAGCAAATACCAAAATGCCCGATCTAATTATTAGCGATATTATGATGCCGGAACTAAATGGACTTGATTTATGTGCCAAACTCAAAACCCATTTTGCAACTTCGCATATACCCATTATATTACTAACTGCTAAAGCTGAAATTTCGCAAAAAACTGAAGGGATTGAAATTGGTGCCGATGCCTATATAGAAAAACCTTTTGATATTAAGTATTTAAATGCAAGAGTTGAAAATTTATTGCTGCAAAGAAAAGTATTACGAAAGCGTTATGCAAACGAAACCGATGTGGAATTAGATGATTTAGTATTGAATATACATGAGAAAAAGTTTGTAGATAAAACCAAAAGCTTAATTGAGAAAAACATGAGCAATCCTGACTTTTCAGTTGAAACTTTGGGTTTTGAATTGGGACTAAGTCGTAGCCAACTTTTTAGAAAGTTTAAGTCAATTTATGAGCTTAAACCAAGCGAGTTTATAAGAAATGAGAGACTCAAACATGCCAAAAAGCTTTTGGTTGAACGTAATTATAATGTAAATGAAATTTCTGATCTGGTAGGTTTCAAAAGCGCTTCATATTTTATTACTTCATTTAAAAAGTACTACGGGAAAACCCCTCTTGAGTTTATTTTAAAAAAATAGTTGCTAATTATACCACCGGCGAAAGGTTGTTTTTTTTACTAATTAAAATGAATGGTATTACTACGAATTTAGTGGAAAAACTTATAAATAGTACAATTCTATCAATGAAATATCGTCGACAGTCTGCAGTTCTCAGTCTGTAAATTGACTGAGTACTGAAGACTGGGAACCTGCCCGACTAATCGTTCAGTCGGGCTGTTGATCTTAAAATTTAAATATGTTCATCTTATAAAAACACTCACTAAATTGGTAGTAGAACCAAATGAATTATAATTTGGTCCTTCCTTCGCCCTCTGCTTTGAAAACTTATTAACTCGGGTTATTAAATAGAAAATGTTTTTGCTCTAAAAACAATAATTCAACCTCTTTTATTCATGTTTAAGGTCTGTATAATCATAAAAAGACAGATTTAAGAAAGAAATTTGTTTCATTTTTTGTAATCGCTGGATTGTTATGTAATATGCAGTAAGTTAGATAAATAGCATTCTAGGATGCAACTTGTGTAATATCAAATACAACATATGTTAAATTATTTGAACTAAAATTTAAATTTATTGAAACACCATCAAAATCATTGAACGATACATTACGAGTACTTTTATCGTAAACATTTACAAAATGAATTTTAGATGGCTAAAACGCAGCAAACAACTCACGATAATAGTAGAGTTATTTTTATACCTAATGGTACTATTGTTAATACTGTTCATAATTTTTCTAAACATTTAATATCAAACTCAATGAAGATTAATATACGCAAACGATTACAGCTAATATTGAGCATGCTTTTTTTAAGTATATTTATAAGTACTGTAAGTATGGCGCAAGGTAAAGGAACTATTTCTGGTGTAATTACCGAAGCTGAAAGTGGTACTTCACTGCCCGGTGCAACAGTTATCATTCAAGGAACAAGCATTGGAACCATTACCGATCCTTATGGTAAATATACCTTAACAGGAGTGCCTGCAGGTACCGTAAAAATGCAATTCTCCTATGTAGGTTACAATGATGAGCTTACGGATATAGAAGTTACTGCCGGTGCCGTTATAGAGAAGAATCAAATGCTTATTTTGGATATGGTATCACTTGGTGAAATTGTTATTTCAGGACTATTGCTAGGGCAAACCAAAGCTATTAATGAGCAGTTAAATGCCGATGGTAATGTAAGCATTGTTTCTGAAGAGAAAATGAAACAATTGCCTGACGCTAATGCAGCGGAAGCTATTGGTCGTATATCGGGAATTTCTTTGCAAAGAAATCAGGGAGAAGGGTCAAAAGTTGTAATGCGTGGTCTTGAGCCAAAGTTTAGCAACATTACCGTTAATGGTGTAAAACTACCTTCGAATGATCCCGATGATCGTTCGGTTGATTTATCTATGATTTCGCCTGAAATGTTACAGGGTATTGAAGTATTTAAATCGCCAACACCCGATATGGATGGAGATGCGGTTGGAGGTACAGTGAACCTACGTATCAACAAAGCTTCGAATGATCCCAAAATTAAACTAAAAACGGGGAGTGGTTACAGTCAACTTCGCAACAATTTTAAAGATTATTACTTCTCAGGTTTGTATAGTCGCCGGTTTATGGATAGTAAGCTAGGTTTGGTTGTTCAGGCCAATACAGAGCGTGTAAACAGGAGCTCAGATGACATAGCTACCACTTACAACCAAACGGAATATTATATTCCTGATACCGCTAATTATACTACTGCAGTAAATGGAGATATAAGAAAAACTGAAGAAATAAGAAAAAGAAATGGTGTAAGTACAAATATCGATTACCAATTAAATAATGGTAGCATATCTTTGTATGGTTTTTACAACCAAACCACAAGAGACATTGATCAACGACGTAATCATGTTAAAGATGCTTCAGAACTAAAACACTTTGTTTCGAGGCGTCATTTGAAAAACGATGTAACCTCTCTTATGTTAAATTGTGACTACAATTTAGGGATTGTAAAAGCGGATGGAAATCTATCATACGCCAAAACTAATAACAGTTCTCCTAAAATGTATGAGGGGGAATGGCGTATTCTCAGTAATACAAATGCTGAAAATTTTAACGAACATGATATTAGAACATGGTTTAATGAGGGAAATTTTGCTCAGGACAATGTGGAAACTAGACAATTTGAAGTTAATAGCAGAAATATTTCAGAAAGTAATGTTACCGCTGCATTAAATTTCGAGCTCCCTCTGAATGTTGGAGAAGAGTGGTCGATGTCTTTAAAGTTGGGAGGTAAATTCAATGTGTTAAATAGAGTAAGAGACAATACCGGCGACTATAATTTTTGGTATTATCAGGGTGTTGAACATGGAAATGACTTTCCTGGTGCGGTAACAGGTACAGGAGAAAGTTATGATATCTATAACCAGACTTTTTTTAATGATAACTATACCGGCGAATCAGTAAACGGATTTGATTTTTACAACCCTTATAATGTAGATAAGGTGGCAGATTTTATTGATACCTATAATAAACCTGAAAACGGTTATATCGAAAATTTTGAAGAACAAGCGGATAATTTAGATGCGACCGAAAATTTGGCTGCAGGTTATTTTATGGCAAAAATTAAATATCAAAATTTAATTACCATTATACCAGGTGTTAGAATTGAAAATTCTGATAATCTTTATAATTCTTTTATTACAGAGAAATTTTCTGATTATGCAATTAATCAGAAAACTACCCCAGTAACTAATTCGCAAAATTATACGGAAATTCTTCCTCACTTTCACCTGAAAGTGGAGCCGGTAGAGTGGTATAAATTCCGATTTTCGGTAGCAAAAACATTGGCACGCCCTGATTACAACTATGTGGCCAAAAGTACCTTTGTTAACAGAGCCGATGGGAATGAAAACGTGAGGCAGGGTAATACTGAATTAAAACATATGACAGCTATGAATTATGATTTGAGTATGTCATTTCATAGTTTTAAATACGGTTTACTAACCATTGGAGGATTTTACAAGGATATTGAAAATATTTTCTATCCTAGAGATGGTCTTAAACTTCGTACTGATTCTTTGGCAAGTGCTTATGGCTATCCTGATTATAAAGGTATCAGGCTTGATTCTTACGCGAATAGCCCGGAAGCAGTTGTTTATGGCCTTGAAGTTGATTTACAAACCAGTTTAAAATTTTTACCAAAACCACTCAATGGTGTTGTACTTGGTACTAATTTCACACGCTTATTTTCTGAAACTACAATGTCTGGTTATGAACCAGTTCTAGGGGATCGTGTTTTTAATCCTTCAATCGGCGGCTATGAATACCCCAATGCAAAGGATGTTTATGTTGAAAGAAATATTAGCATTCCTGGTCAGGTTGATTTAATATTTAATGTGTCAATTGGCTATGAATACAAGGGGTTCTCCATGCGCTTGTCAGGTACACATCAGGGAGATTATTTGGATGCACCTCAATTAGAAACTGAAGGACTTAGAGATGAGTATAGATTAGCATTCTTCAGATGGGATTTAGCTTATAAGCAAAAAATAACTGATAATATTGAGTTTTACTTTAATGCTGCTAATTTGACGAATATGGTAGAAGAAACTTTGGTGAGTAATTACCGATTCACTAATCCAGCTGCAAAAGCATATCCAGAACAAATATATACAGGAAGAGTATTCACTTACGGATTCCGATTTAACTTTTAATATACCTAATGTTTAATTAATTAAAAAAGAAAAACATGAAACAATTTTACAGAAATTTAAAAATGGCATGTCTGATAACACTGTTATCGGCAAGTACTGTTAACCTAATGGCGCAAGTAGAAAAAGCAGTGCCTGCCGGAAGTCTTTTGAATGAATTTATACATGGCGATACTACCGCTAATGGAGAAAGAAATGATGATAATACAGTTTATGTATTGGAGCGAGGTACGGTTTATGAAATCAGTAACTACATACGCTTAAATGTTGCATTGCAAATTAAATCAGCACCAGGTGATGGTATACCTGCAATTATGGTTGCAAAGCCTAATGATGAAGGTGATTACCCCCAAACTATCCGTACACGCGGTGATATTCTATTAGAAGACGTTTATTTATCGAATGCCAATGGAGAAGGAAGCCAACCTAAATGGGGTGGATTTAGATCAGAAGGAGCAAATACTACTATCGTTTTGAGAAAATGTTTAATTGAAATGGATAAAGCTTGTGCTCTTCAGGTTCGTGAAAATGGTCAAGACATTTTAATCGAAGATTGTATCGTCGGTAAATCGGGTGACTATAACCGTAACAATGGTAATGGCCGCTTAATTGACTGTCGTGAATTTGATGTAGAAAAAATTGAAGTACGTAATACAACCTTGTATCACCTTGCTGACCGTATTGTTCGTAACATGTCGGGTGGTAAAATCAATACTTTTATTTTTGATCAAAATACAGGTTTGCAAATACAAGGATACCACGGTTTATTCCATTTAGGTTACGTTGGTTCTGCAACAATTACCAACAACCTATTCTTAAATCCTAAGTACATGGGTAACTGGACAAATGTAAGTGAGCAAACAGGTCCATCACCTGATAATGAAAACCATTACCTTGTTACAGCTGATACCATTGATGCTGACACTGAGTTTGTAATTAGCAATAACAACTTTTATTATGATGATGATGTTTTAGCTTTTTATGGTAGATATGATACCGTAAGTAGAGCAGAAGTTTTAGCTCCTATTGTAGCTACAGAAATGGGTGATGATGCAGCCAATGCAGGATGGGATATTCCTTTTACTTTTGATAATCCTATTCCAACTATTAATTACGATTATTTAGATGGTTTATTTACTGATCCTACTGCTGATCCAACACCAGAAAACTGGCCAATGCCTGATGATGTAACCATATTTAATATTAATCTTGATTTTACTACCGATAATAATGATCTTATTACAGGTTCAACTACAGGTGGACAATTAGGTGATTTAAATTGGACAGGAACAGGACCGGTTTCTATAAATAATAGTGGTGTTAGTACTGCATTAAAAATTAGTGTTTATCCTAACCCGGTAAAAGCTGTAGCAACTTTTGATTATACCTTAACTAAAGCTTCAAATGTTGAGCTTAAAGTATTTGATGTTACTGGTAAAGCGGTTAGCACTTTAAAATCTGATTTCCAAGCAGCGGGTAGTTATCAATTGCAATGGGATGGAAGTAAGTTAAATAATGGACTTTATATTTACATGCTTAAGAGTAATGATAAAACCTTTAGCGGTAAAGTTACATTGAATAAATAAATAAGATTAGTGTTTGAATTTTGCGCTACCTGTTAAACATGCAGGTAGCGTATTTCAAAAAAAGACTATCTAATCAATTACTTAGTGAATACGATATTAAGCGTATTCGATATCAACAATAAACTTTATCGATTAACCAACATTGTTTAACCTAATAAACAAATAACCGATCAAACTTTTACAAGAATGAAAATATCTCAAATTGCTTATAGAGTAAGTTTTGTTTCTATATTATTGGTAATGCTTTCGTGCTCAAATACATCAATCAATACCAATAATATTACAATAATTACTAAGGTTGTTAAAAAATATAAAACCGGTATAGAAGCTTATACGAATAAGCAAGAAAATCCACGTAATATCGAAAAAAATGGCGAGTTACGATCAGTAGCCTCCGGTGATTGGACTTCGGGATTCTACCCAGGAGCACTTTGGTATATGTATGAGCTAAGTGGCGACTCTATTTTTAAGACCGAAGCTCAAAATCGTACTGAGATATTGGAAAAGGAAAAACTGAATAGTGTGACACACGATATGGGTTTTAAAGTTTATTGCAGCTATGGCAATGGATATAGACTTACAAAGAATCAGACTTACAAAGAAGTTCTGCTGCAAAGTGCAAAAACTTTAATCACACGTTTTAATCCTACCGTTGGTTGTATTCGTTCTTGGGATCATCACGAAGATCAATGGCAATTTCCTGTTATTATTGATAATATGATGAACCTTGAACTTATTTTTTGGGCTTTTCATGAAACAGGTGATTCCACTTACTATAATATTGCGGTTTCGCATGCCAATACAACCATGAAAAATCATTTTAGAGCCGATTTTAGCACCTATCATGTTGTAAACTACGATACAATTACAGGTAATGCTATAAATAAACAAACCCATCAGGGATACGGTGATGAAACTTCTTGGGCTCGTGGGCAAGCATGGGGGCTTTATGGATACACCTTAATGTATCGAGAAACTAGTGATGAAAAATATTTAGTGCAAGCTGAAGAAATTGCAGCATTCATATTAAACCATCCGAATTTGCCTGACGATTTAATTCCTTATTGGGACTTTAATGCACCAAATATTCCTGACGAACCACGCGATGCTTCAGCAGCTGCAGTAATTTGTTCAGCCTTATATGAATTAAGTACCCACACAAAAAATAATGCCGTGTTTTATAAAGATATGGCAGATGAAATGCTAAACACTTTAAGTTCTGATAGTTATTTTGCAGCAAATGATGCACCACACCACTTCTTGTTGGAACATTCAACAGGTAATTGGCCGAGTAATTCAGAAATTGATTGTCCTATAATATATGCCGATTATTACTTTTTAGAGGCATTGTTAAGAAAAAAGAATCTGGAATTAATAAACTAAGGTGAATCGAGCCGTTTTGTAAAATCAATAATTCCAGAAAAGAAGGATGCTAGTTTTAGTGTCCTTTTTTTTATTCCATAAGTTGGCTGTACTAACTTTCTAAGCATCGCAAAGATGCTTAGAAAGCATCAATCAGCTCAGAATTAATTTGATTGTTCAACTAAAAGATTCCCTGAAAATTAGCCCAATATTTTATTCCAACCAAAGCAAAGGATTACGAATCGGTACATTTCTTAAAACCTCTTCAACTTCTAGGCTATGTTTGTTATTTTTCCACAATTCAAACCACAATTCATTATTGAACTTTAGGGCACCAAATATAAATGCAGGTTGAGCAACGGGCCAGTTTTCCCAATACATAACGTCAGGTTCTAAAGGCCAGCTGGTTTTATCTTTTACATAAGGTGCCATATAAGCAATAGCTTTTTGAATACTTCTACCATCTGCTAATTCGAAATTCCATAGGTCATTTTGTTCGTCGGAAAGTATCATACAATTCATAACCATGGCATCGAGGTTAAAAAGTGAATAACCATAAGGTTTTGTGCGTTTTAATTCCAATGGAAAGCTGCCATTTGTAGCCATTTGATTAGGCATTAATTTGTTTTTGAAATTTTCTCGGCAGAAATTTAGAATTGTATCGTTTTGTGTGAATTTAGCAAACATAGCTACTTGCATATTCCAACATGTACCATGGTTGTTGGGATGTACCATCTCATCTAGTCCGTATTTATGAGTGCTTAGCCATAGGGTGAATTCTGTAAACCAATTGTTAATATTTGCTAATTCTTGCTCTGAAATTAAAGAATTATTATCAAAAATCATTACCGATTTCACTACTTCAATTAAATGTATAGCATCAATAATACCAATGCCTCGTCCGGTATGTCGGCCTTTTATAGCCTGAGCATATAATAGGTTAGGATTCATTTGGGTACTATCGCTAATAAACCAGGCTTTCAAATGCGTTTTAGCTGCGCTAACATAACTTGTATCTTTTGTAATTAGGTAGGCCGATGTTAAATTACCTACAATAATACTTAAGCGGAGCATGGCTTTGCGGTGTTCTGTAAAATTATCCGGATTTGTTAAGCCATCCTTGCGAATATATGGGCCATTTATATCATTAGGATTTGGCCACCAGTAATCGCCCTCAGAGTAAAAATCATTTTTAGATCCAGCACTTCTATCGCAGGTATAAGAAGTTATTGTTATGGGTTTTTCATTTAAGTTTTTCGCAGCCTCTGTTAATACATTCTCGGTTAAAACTTCAATTGTGTTTTGCTTATAGTTTTGACCTTTTGTTATTATTGAAAAAAACAAAAATAGAATGAAAGTACATAGAAGTGATTTTTGTATCGAATTATAATTCATTGTGCAAATATTTTTTTGATTTTATTTTCAAATTTAGATAAAAAGCGGTGCTTTTATTAATCAACTATTTCATGTTGTATAATTAACACTTTGAATAATGGAAGTCCTTGATTTGGTATAACGCACTACTAAACAGCCGTATGTAATAATATTGCGACGATTTTGATATGTTTTGGTGAAACAAATGTGGCATAATTTGGGACTTATTTACGATTTTTAGAAAGCCTGATTAGCGTTTACAGGTGACATAAATGCATAAGTTTGTGTAAACCACATAAAGGGTGTTTTTTTTAAAGGGTAAAAAATAGTGGGATCGGATAGGGGAGTTTTTGAATACTTTACAGTATAATCTTTTTATGAATGGTTGTTTTTACAATTAAACCAATGTAATTACTAACTATAACTAAATAAATTCTTAATAAGATGAAAAAAACTAAAAATCAAAAATCTTTTTGTAAACTCAGTATTGGGCAACGCATAATTGTTTTAGCATTGCTTTTTATGGGTTTTGTGTTTAATTTAAATGCTCAATCGCCGCAGGGCACTCACGGAACAATTTATTGCAATACAGCCGATCAAATTCTTTATGCCATGGCAAATGCAGAACCTGGTGATGAAATTATTATTGCAACAGGTACGTATACCGCAACAAAGAAAACCGAGGCTCCTGATAATCGCGGAAAATGGGCTCGATATGTTGGTATGGGTGATGGGAATTCGTCTGACCCCATCATTGTAAGAGGTGCCAGTTCATCAAGTCGTCCAATTTTACAAGGGCCAGTTGGTGATTATAATGGTTACACCATGCGTATTTTTGGTGATTACTGGATTATTAAAGACCTTGTAATCACAGAAGGTTCGAAAGGTTTGGTGCTTGACAGATCAAGTTACTGCGAAATAAACAATGTATTAGTGCATAACATTGGTGATGAAGGTATTCACTTACGTGATGGCTCAAGCAATAATTTAGTTGATAATTGCGAAATTTTTAATTCAGGCGTAATACAACCAAACTATGGTGAAGGTTTTTACATTGGTTCCGACAAAGGTCAGCACACAACCGATCCAAATTCAACAGACTATAATCCTTACTGCTTTGATAACACCATTCAAAATTGTAAGGTTGGACCTAATGTTAGTGCCGAAGGAGCTGATATAAAAGAAGGAACTAAGAACATAATTATTCGTGATTGTGAATTCTCAGCAGACGGTATTTCAGGTGAAAATAGCGCTGATGCTTTTATTGATTTAAAAGGTGTTTATGCTTTTATATACAACAATACATTTAATGTGGATGGGTCTTCTATTTTAGCTGCAGGTATTGATATTTTAGATAGAGGTACTGACGATAATACAGGCTATAGAAATGCCATTTTTAATAATGTGTATAATATGGGCTCTGGGAATGATGATATTCCAGGAGTACGCTTTAAGCAAGGCGATCCGTTAGAAACCCATTATTGGGATAATACGCGTGTGCCAGATTCTCCTGAGCCAGTTAATTATTATTCTGATGAAATTACATACGAATGTCCATCATGGAATATTGTTTCCTGCGACGGTGGAGAACTTACAAACCGTGCGCCTTCAGTAAGCATTGCATCTCCCGATTACAACGACGTTTTTGTAACAGGAAGTAACATTACATTTACAGCAAATGCTACCGATTCCGATGGTACCGTAACTAAGGTTGAGTTCTATTTAGATGGAACAAAAATCGGTGAAGATGACTCAGAAGTATATAATTACACAAAGAATAACGTTGCAAATGGCACTTATACTGTTACTGCAAAAGCAACAGATAATGAAGGTGCAACAACTACTTCTACAGGCGTAAACTTTACAGTAGAAGATGCTGTATCCATTGAAAGTCCTTATGCTTATGGTATTGTTCCTGCTAATGCAAATGCGTCTGATGCCGAAGCTGCTTATGCAACTTTCATCGATAAATTTTATGAAGATTGCGGTGATGGTAAAGGTCGTATTCGCTGGGGATTGTCAGCTAATTCGTGGGAGTCTCCGGACGAGACTGTTTCTGAAGGTATCGCTTATGGAATGATTTTAGCAGCTTACTTTAACGATCAAACACATTTTGATGGACTTTGGAACTATTACAAAGCTTTCCCTAATGGTAATGGATTTATGCATTGGCATACTGAAGGTTGTAATACTGTATTGGAGCAAAATGGAGCTACCGACTCTGATCAAGATGCAGCCATGGCTCTAATAATTGCCGACAAAGTATTTGGCAGTTCTGGTTCGGTGGATTATGCGAACGATGCGAAAGATATGATTGCTCTAATTAAGCAGTACGAGGTGGAAAGTGGTACTTACGTGCTAAAACCAGGCGATGCATTTGGTGGAAGTGATGTTACAAACATTTCATACTTTGCGACAGGAACTTATAAGCTATTCGGTCAATTTACAAACGACGAGGCTTTCTGGAATAGTGTTGTTGATAAATGTTATGTTATTATCGACAATAATCTGGATGAGAATAATGCTGTAGGTGGTCTTGTATCCGACTGGTGTAAAGCTGATGGTACTGAGGCTAGCGGTAAATCATTAAATTACTCTTATGATGCCAGCAGAACACCATGGCGTATTGCTACCGATTATATTTGGTTTGGAGATACGCGTGCAAAAAGTTACCTCGACAAAACCAACAATTTTGTTCAAAACACAATTAATGGTATACAAAATGTAAAAGATGGTTACCAACAAAATGGCGACCTTATTGCTGGCGATCGTTATCATAACAATACTTTCGTAAGTAATTTTGCTTGTGCAGGTGTAACACTAACATTACAAGCTGAATTTGACACATACTACGAAGAAATAGTAGCAACTCCTCCAGTAGGTTATTTCGATTACTTATTTGATGTATTTGCGCGTACAATGATGTCTGGTATTTATACCAATCCACTTGAAGGCGGCGTTACAATTGTACCTGTAACAGGCGTATCTATGAGTCAAACCACTGCAACCTTAGTCGAAGGTGCAACTCTGGATCTGAATGCTACAATAGCTCCATCGAATGCATCAAACAAAAGTGTATCGTGGACTTCAAGTAATACTTCTGTAGCAACCGTAAACAGTTCAGGGCTTGTTACAGCTGTAAATGCGGGTAGTACTGTAATAACAGTAACAACTGATGATGGTGATAAAACCGCAACATGTAATGTTACCGTTACTCCAACACCAACAGATCAAACCCCTTACCCAAGCGGTGTACCTCACGCTATCCCTGGAACTATCGCATCAATAAATTATGATAATGGTGGGCAAAATGTAGCTTACTACGATGCTTCTGCAGGAAATGCAGGTAGTGGTCCTCGTCAGGATGAAGATGTAGATTTAGGTACCAACAATATCGGTTGGATATCAACCGGCGAATGGGTTGAGTATACTGTTAATGTTGAAGCAGGAACTTACGATATCGATGTAGACGTAGCTTCTGCAACTGCCAATGGTAAATTCCATATTGAGTTTGGCGGCGTAGACAAAACGGGTGTTCAAACGGTAAACAATACAGGTGCCTGGGGTACATATTATACCATTACAATTTCTGATGTGAACCTAAGTGGAGGCCAGCAGGTAATGCGTGTTTACATGGATGGTAGTAGCTTCAACTTAGAAGATATAAGCTTTACGAAACAAACGGGTACAGTTGATCCTATTACTGTTGAATCTGTTGATGCAGAGCAATCACCAAATGTGGCCGAAAACTTATTCGACGGTAACACTGATGATGCATCGCGTTGGAGTGCAAACGGTTTTCCTAAATCGGTAGTAATTGATTATGGTGAAACAAAATCGATTACCGGAACTAAAGTGTGGACGTATCAAGACAGATCTTACCACTATACAATTGGAATTTCTAGTTCACCTGCAAGTGGATTTGCAACTGTAGTTGATCAATCGGGCACTGCTCCAACTCAACCAATTAAACATTCTTTTACAGCAACAAGTGGTAGATATTTAGAATTAACTGTTACAGGAGCAACAGATTATACTGGTGACTGGGTAAGTATTACCGAGCTTGAGATTGTTGAAGGTGAAGCTACTACAGTTCCTGTTACCGCAGTTAGTTTAAGTCCTTCTTCGGTATCGCTTCTTGTAGGTGAAACACAGTCGCTTTTAGTTACGGTATCGCCTTCAGATGCTACAAACCAAACAGTATCATACAGTTCAAACAATACAACTGTAGCTACAGTAAATAGTTCAGGGGTTATTTCTGCAGTAAGTGCAGGTAGTGCAACAATTACTGTAACTACTGCCGATGGTAGCAAAACCGACAATTGTGCTGTGAATGTTACAATTGATGATGGTGGAACTAGTTGTAATTATGAACCAATGGCCTCAGCATTACCAACATTAAATACTGACTATAGCAATATATTTGTATCTGATAATGGTCCTGATCTAAGCAATATTAGAAAGTTTAGTATCAACTGGAACCTTACTAATAATGGCTTATATACCTTTGCATTTAATACAGAAAATGGATCTCCAGACTGGTATGTTAACATGCTTGGAGCAGTAAGCCATAATCTGAATAGCAGCCAACCAGAACTATCAGTTTCGGGTAGCGGATTTTCAGGCTTCGATGGCGATTATTATGCTATAATGGATGGCAATAACTTTGTGCTGGCAGAGAAATCTGGTTCATATTCAATTTACTTTAGTACTAGCAGTACAGCTCCTGATTGCGATTCGTTTAAATCAGCATCAGGAATTGAAAACAGTGAACTAAGTGCTGTTTCAATCTATCCAAATCCTGTTAGCCAGGATTACTTAAACATTGCAGGACTAGATGAAGCAAATGTTCAAGTTATTGTTAGCGATATACTTGGTAAAACAATGCTTATTGAGAATGTTAATAGCGATATGAATCAGATTGACGTTAGCATGCTAAAAGCAGGCACTTATATCCTAATTATAAAAGGTGAGAGTAAGCGGACATCAAAATTCTTCAACAAGTTGTAAAACTTGAAATCTAATTATGAAACCTAAAAGGGGCAGTTTACTCTGCCCCTTTTTACAAACAAAAAACTATGAGATATTTCGATAAAATAAATACTAAATACATAGGTGTTCTGTTATTTATTGCCGTTGCAATATTTACAACTAGCACCAATAGCTTTGCACAGGACGTGCACAAGTTCGATTTTAACAACCTAAGCACAGGACAGTATGATGAAGATGCCGTAAAAGAGGGGCTTGATGTGAAATTTTGCAATGGAGCGGACGAAGGACGTGTGTATATTTCTAGTGCTTCTGGACATGGTAATGTGCTTGATGTAAAATACCCGAAAGGTGGCGTAAAAACTGCCAATAGTGGTATGCACACAAAGGTTACTTTTCAGGATGGACAGGAGCACGATGAACTTTATATGAGTTACTCGATTTACTTTCCTGCAAATTTCGAATTTAGAGCAGGTGGTAAATTACCTGGATTAGCCTACCAAACCGAAGACAGAAATATGTCTCTTCGCCTAATGTGGCGTTATAATGGATTGGTTGAATATTATGTACATTATAACACAGAACCCTCACGTGAAGATTTTAAGGCATCAATTAACTGGAGTCTTATAAATCCTAATGACGAACCCGATGGACAACCTCAGCCCGATCAAGTTAAGTTTAAAAAGGGTGCATGGAATCATGTGGAATTATATTATAAGCTTAATACACCAGGTCAAAACGACGGTATTATGCGTGGTTGGCTAGACGGTAAGTTGGCGATTGACATTACCGATCATGGTGATTATAGACAACCCGGTGAAGGTGATATTAAAATGAATATCATTTATTTATCGACCTTTTTTGGTGGAACTGATGAAACATTTCAGCCCCAAAAAGACGAGTATGCGTATTTTGACGACATCATTGTTTCCACCTCACGCATAGGTTACCCCGGTGGTGGAGATGTCGATCAGTCTACTATTACTGTTGAATCTGTTGATGCTGAACAAGATCCAAATGTTGGCGAAAATTTATTTGATGGCAACCCCGATGATGCTTCACGTTGGAGTGCAAATGGATTTCCAAAATCGGTAGTAATTGATTATGGTGAAACAAAATCGATAACCGGAACAAAAGTATGGACGTATCAAGACAGGTCTTATCATTATACAATTGGTATTTCTGATTCTCCTTCAAGTGGTTTTACAACTGTAGTAGATCAGTCAGGAACTGCTGCAGATCAGCCTATTGAACATTCTTTTACAGCAACAAGTGGTAGATATTTAGAATTAACTGTTACTGGAGCAACAGGTTATACTGGTGACTGGGTAAGTTTTACCGAGCTTGAGATTGTTGAAGGTGAAGCTACTACAGTTCCTGTTACCGCAGTTAGTTTAAGTCCTTCTTCGGTATCGCTTCTTGTAGGTGAAACACAGTCGCTTTCAGTTACGGTATCGCCTTCAGATGCTACAAACCAAACAGTATCATACAGTTCAAACAATACTGCTGTAGCTACAGTAAATAGTTCAGGTTTAATAACAGCTGTTAGTGCGGGTAGTACTACAATATCGGTAACAACTGCCGATGGCAACAAAACCGATAATTGTGCTGTAACAGTAACAAGTGATGGTGGTAACGATGATTGCAATTTTGCACCAATGACATCGGCTTTGCCAACAATAAATACTTCGTATAGCAATATTTTTGTATCAGATAATGGACCGGACTTAGGCAACATAAGAAAGTTCAGTATAAACTGGAGTCTTGAAAACAATGGCTTATATACATTTGCCTTTAATACCGATAACGGTGTTCCAAATTGGTATGTAAGTATGTTGGGTGCCGTAACGCATACATTGAATAGCAGCCAGCCTGAAATTTCGATATCAGGTAGTGTTTTCTCAGGTTTTGATGGCGATTACTATGCCATAATGGATGGCGATAACTTTGTACTAGCCGAAAAAACGGGAGCTTACACCATTTATTTCAGTACTTCTGCTACCTCGCCTTGCGATGGGCTTAAAAACGGGATGGTTAGTGTAACCAGAGATATTGCAAATGAAATTAGTTTGTATCCTAATTCAAGTAGCGATAGTTATGTAACTATTTCAGGTTTATCGGAAGCACCTGTTCAAGTTATGGTTTTTGATATGTTAGGAAAAACCATGTTTACTACAAAAGCTAATAAAAATCAAAATACCATTGATGTAAGGTCACTTAAAACTGGTAGCTACATTCTTATTATAAATGGTGAGAATCAGCGTACCTCGAAACTGTTCAATAAATTATAAAATTAGTGTCAAGTCATTTTTTAATCAAAGGAGGGTGTCCAATTATGGGCACCTTCTTTTATTTTCAGCCTAAGTGGGTTATTACTAACATTTCATTTTGCTATGTTGTTAGCTATGATTAACAGGCCAAATCTAATTGGGGTAATCATCAAAATTCATTATTAATAAAGCAGAATTTTATTATTAAATTTAGCAAAATTCATTTAATGAAATTTCTATTTCATTTTTTAAGTCATTTGCAACAAATATTCTAAAAATTGAGACAATAATAATAAAAATCGCTTGCTTATAATTCTTATAATCAATGTATTGTTTTTTATGTTTGTAAAGCCTCAAGAGTGGAGTGTTTATATTTTTTTGAACAAAAAAATCAAAAGGAAAATGAATTTAAATTTTATAAAATCACAGAAACCGAAGAAATTATTTACCATAGGTTTATTTCTGATATTTTCAGTGGGAGCTTTTGCTCAAAATGCTGAAATATATGGAGTAGTGAAAGATGGTATGAGCAACGATGTCTACCAGGAGCCACCGTTGCAATTGTAGGTAGCAGTATAGGTACCATTACCAATATGGATGGTGAATACCGCGTTACCAATATTAAGCCAGGTAAATATACTTTGGCATTTTCATACATCGGTTTTTTAACCGAGAAAACAGAAATTGAAATTGGAGCAGGTGAAATAAAAAAATTTGATATGAGCCTGGTTTTTGATGCTGTAGATATAGGCGAGGTGGTAGTATCAGTACAAATACTAGGACAGGCTAAGGCATTAAATCAACAGTTAAATTCCGATGCTTTGGTTAGTGTAGTGTCGTCCGACAAAATGGAAGAATTACCCGATGTGAATGCTGCCGAGGCCATTGGTCGTTTGCCGGGTATATCAGTAACTCGTTCGGGTGGAGAGGCGAGTAAGGTTACGGTTCGCGGATTAAGCCCAAAATTAACCTCAATAACCATTAACGGAGTTAAAGTTGCATCTACCTCAAATGGAGTAGATGATAGTGACCGATCGGTTGATTTAAGTATGATATCGCCTGAATTACTATCGAGCATTGAAGTATATAAATCGCCTACGGCCGATATGGATGGTGATGCCATTGGAGGTATTGTGAACCTTGGAGTATCGAAAGCCCCAGATAAACCCGGTGCTAAAATACGCACTAGTGGTGGTTATAACGGTTTAACCAATAAATTTTCAAATTATAAAGGTTCAGTTGATTTAAGCAAACGTTTTTACGAAGGAAAACTGGGTTTAATTGGACAATTGAGTTATGAAAATGTGAATCGTAGTTCTCAAACAATATCAAACTTCTTTGATGATAGCCAGTATGAATATGAGGAGTGGGCATTTAAAAGTGCTACCATACGTCAAGACTTAAGAACCATTAAAAGAATGGGTGGAAATTTAACTGCCGATTATAAATACAATTCGGGTTTTGTTGTTGGACAAGGTTTTTTCTCGCAGCGTAATGGGGAAACCTTAAAGAACGAGAATAGAATTTACCATGGCGAAGAAATACGTCATTTGCCAAGTCATACTAAGTCAGAACAGTATACGTATCAAGGAGTATTGTCGGGTCAGCAAAGGGTTAGTATTGTTTCAATGGATTGGACCTTAGCCAGAAGCCAAACAGTTAATGATAATTTATATGATGTAAATATGTATTTGCTTGAACCTGAAGGATCGTCACGTGGTACAACGGCTGAAGAACAATATGTAATATCAACAGAAGAATTATTACAAACACGAGTTTATAATTATGAAAAGGGTTATTTAAATCAATACAATTGGGAACCTGAAAAAAGCAAGCAAAATAACACTACAGCAGCACTCGATTTTAAAACCGATTATTCTTTTGGAGATAAAATTGCTGGTTTTGTAAAGGTAGGGGGAAAGTATAGAATTGAAGATCGTTCAAATAAACACAATCACCAAACCGTATTAAGTTACTATAATGATGCAAGTGTAAGTGATAAAGCAGTACAAAATATGCTCCCTCAAGAGTTAGTTACTCTTGATCCTGGGATTAGCATGCAAAATTTTTATAGCAAACCAACCGATCTTCAAATATGGGATGGTGAATACCTTATAAATCCAGAAATAGATATGGATTATGTAGATTTATGGCACAGTCGTAATCAGGGAGAACTTTACCCTCAGTTAGATAAAGCCTATAAGAATTATACTTTAACAGAACGTGTTTCTGCGGCTTATATAATGACAAAAATTAATTATAGTTCCTGGTTAACATTTATTCCTGGATTACGCTATGAATATTCCAATAACGATTACCATAGTTATTATTCAGATATTATTCAGAATATTGCAGGTTTTATTGAAAACGGATCAATTCGTGATACAAGTTCGTACCAAAAATATGGGGTTTTATTACCAAGTTTTCATTTAAAAATTAAACCGGTGCAATGGTTCGATGTGCGTATGTCGGCAGTTAAAACATTGGCCCGTCCTGACTATTCAATGGTTACCCCTCGTTATTGGCTTAATTTAAATAAAAGCGAATTATTCAGAGGAAACCCAAATTTAAAACATGCTGAAGCCTGGAGTTATGATGTTACGACTTCGTTTTTTGCAAACCGTTTGGGCTTATTTACCGTTGGGGGCTTTTATAAGGAGTTCGATAATTTCTTTGCAGAAATTGATTATACCTTAACAGAAGATCAAGCGATTAAAGAAGGTTATCCGAGAGGAGCTTATAGCGTGAATGAGGATTATGCAAATTTTGATGGTTCGAAGGTTTATGGATTTGAAATTGATTTACAAACCAATTTATCTTTTCTACCAAAGCCATTCAATGGAATAGTATTTAATGCCAACATAACCCGTTTATGGTCTGAAACCTTTAATCCAAGGTTTGAAAAACCAATTACGGTAATTGAGAATCGCGTAACATCTCGTATTTATGATACGGTTGGATATTTAGATAAATCGGTATTACCCGATCAGGTTGAATTAGCAGGCAATGTTTCCATAGGTTACGATTACAAAGGTTTCTCCTGTCGTTTTTCTATGATTTACCAGTCTCCTTCTTTAAAGAAACTAGGTACTGCAAAAGACTTTAAAGAGCAGCATGAAGGTTTCACAGCAATGTTCCTTCGCTTTGATGCCAGTTTGAGTCAAAAAATTGGTAAACATGTAACGGTAACAGCTAATTTGGCCAATATTACCAGCGAGAGTGAGCGGAGTTATCAATATGTAGAAAAACATTGGACACGTGAAAATCGTTATGGTGCTTCATTTAATATGGGTCTTCAATATAAATTTTAATTAAAAACAAATAAAACTTAAGAAATGAAAAATATTTACAAATTATTAGTGAGTGTTTGTTTGCTGTTGAGCTTTTCAACAATTCAGGCGCAGGAACCTAGAATAGTTGAGGTTTCAGGTTACGATTTAAACAACCCCGTTGGTGAAGTTGATGATTATAACAATGTGCTTTGGGATATTATTTATGGTGATACTTTAGGTAGAGCAGAAAACCCAAACACCATATATATGCTTAAGAGAAATCATGTTTACCCCTTGGGGAAAATTATTTCAAATAACTTCCCTTTGCACATTGAAGGTGAAGGTACTAATGATGATGGCTTTCTACCTGAAATAATAGTGGGACTAAAAAGCGATGGTACTACAGGTAACGATTATATTGATTCATATAGCGATTTAACTTTGAAGAATATATATTTTAATGGTGATGAAGGCGGGGGTGCTTACTTACACCGCATGATTGAAATGCGCAAATCGAATTCCAGATTTATAATTGATGGTTGTGCATTAACCGGCGATAACTCTGGGGCAGTTTTGCTTAAAGCTGATTCGCTAAAAGTTTATGTTCGAAATTCAGTAATGGGAAACTTAGGGCACCGCTATGTAATGAATGGTAATGGTAGGTTTATTGAAATACGAAGCGATGTATTGTCCTACGTAGATACCTTGATTATTGAGAATTGTTTAACCTATAATTTAACCGACAGAATAATTCGTAACGAAGGATCGTTAGTTAATTATTTGAAAGTTGACCATTTAACCGCACTTAATACGGTAGGAAGGAATGGAGGTCTTGATTTGGCTAATGCGCGTAAGGCAATAATTACCAATAATGTTTTTGCCAATGTAATTAGTATTGGGCATACCGATGCTAATGCTGCGGAACAAAACCAGGCCGATGGTCATTTTGCAGTAATTGCACTCGATACAATTTATAGTGGGCAAAGTATTGAAGTTAGAAATAACAATATTTTTTGGGATGAGGCCATTCATAATGCCTGGAGCTTATATGACACTGTTGAATCGCCAAATTATATTTGCTCAACTGTAAAAGCAGCTATTGGTGAAGCAAATGTTGAAAAGGCATATTTTTCAGAGCCTTTAGTTTTTGCAAATACCTGTGGAAATATTGCAGGGTATGTTGCTAATTATTATGCAAACCCTTTGAGTTTAGAACTGCCTGATAGTTGGTGTGTTGGAGGCGATGGCGGTTTGTATTACGATGAAATTGATGTGTCGTATGCGAGCACCTATGCTTCGTATAAAGCTGATGATAATGGAGAACCTGTTGGTTGTCAATTGCATTTTGATGATGGCACTAATATTTTCACTAATAAAGGGGCTTCCGGTTTCAATGTGACATGTTATCCAAATCCATTTTTAAACAAAACAAACATTCAGTTTAGTTTGGCAAATGCATCAAAAGTTACGATTTCGGTCTACGATATTACGGGTGCTGAGGTTCAAACCGTATTGAATTCAGAGCTTAATGCAGGCGATCATACCATTGAATTAAATGCATCGGGTTTAACATCGGGTATTTACTTTTACAAAGTTGAAGCAGGTACTAAAGTTGCTACCAAGAAAATGGTTTTAAAATAATAGTTAATAGTTTGGTTTTAAGGTTAAGGGCTGTTTCAATTTATTTGATTCAGCCCTTTTTTATTAACGTCAGATGTATTAAAGCAAATGATATGTTTATTATCATTAACTGAATTATACATCATTTTTGTATTTGAATAATCTTATTCTTACCCGGGCATTAGCCTCATGTTACGGTAATCATGATAAAATAGTCGTAAGCAATAATTTCAATATAGGATGCGAAATTTTTCATACCACGAAATGTAGAGGTATTTCAATCAGGAAGATATTATTCTGTCTGAATTGGCTTTAGCTTAATCTGATTATCAATTCTCGGCATCTAATAAACTGAAAAATGAATAACCTCGCTGCAAGCTAATGTCAATAAGTTAAGCTGTTTGTTGTATTCACGCTTTCATGTCGTTCAACGATGAAAGGTCGAATTAAGCCAAAACCAGAAAGCATCTTTAGATCTTTCTGCCTGCCTGACTGAGTCATTCCGGCTGGCGTTTTAAAAACACAAACTTATTGACATTGTGCTGCAAGCAGACGAGGTATCGCAATGGTAAAAATAACTTTTATACGCAGCAAGCTGCGGGGAATAAAACCCACAATGTGGGATTCAAAATTAGAATTGAATTTCTCTGATATAGGTGTTATTTTTTTATAAATTTTCTGCTAACACTTTGCTCTGCAGTTTTTACAAATATTATATACAAGCCCTTCTCAAGGTGGTTAATGTTTATTGATATTTCATTTTTAACAGTGCCGGTCGTAACATTTTTATTATACATTATTTTTCCAGAAAGGTCATATATCTCAATTTGCGCATTGCTGTTGTTTAGCCCATTATGTGCAATGTTAAGTATGCTTGTACATGGGTTGGGGTAAGGATTTATGAGTGAGCGTGTTGTGATATTTAAATCCACCGGAGTTACTGACGTAATATTTTCTCCACGAATAAGTAGGTAATCAATATTTGCTAAACCGGCAGAACCAAGTGCACTTAATGTAATGGTGTTTTCACCTTCAACCAGCGATACGTTTACTGAATCAAGAGCCCAAGTATTCCAGTTTTCGGTTAGTACAAAATTTATAATTCCGACTGCCTTATCGTTTATTTTCACAAAGGCACTTGCATTACTTGAACTTGCATTGGCATAATTCCATTTAAGCATATAAGTATTATCAACAGCAATAGCTTTCCATGAAATACTTGCACCCGATTCATCATTACTGTCTGCGTAGCCATCTCCTGTGTAGCCTGTGTGTGTGTTTTCTATAGTACCGTCAAGCGAAATAAATCCTGCTTCATTTTCCTGAATAAGCAACTCGGTAATTTCATAGGTAGTGGTAAAACTCCATATTTCTCCGGTAGTAGTACCTGCTTCATTTAGCTCGTCAACACGCCAATAGTAGGTTTGTTTGGGGTTAAGGTCTTTAATATCAAAAAAAGTGTTGTTTGTTTCACTTGCTAAATCGTTATCAGTTAACGTTTCATTAGTACCTAAATATAGTTTATGACTTTTGGCACCAATGCCCGCATTCCAACTTAAGATTATGCTTGTTGCTATATTTTCGGCATTTTGTTCGGGGTAAATTAGTTCAGAATGGGTTGGTTTGTCAATTTGTCCACCACAGCCAAAGGCATACATTTCCATAACAAGTGGTTCAGCAGTACTAAAAGTATCAGTACTTACAAAGCGAATAAATTGAGCACTTGTTTCCGGTACAAGCACTTTTTGTAAGTTTAAACTTATACCAAAACTTCTGTAGGTTGCCAAGGTGCTATAGTTTACCTGATCGGAAGAGGCATGAATTTCAAAATTATGGTAGCGCTCATCGCCTTGGTAAAATGCAAGCATTAAATAACTTAAGTTAGCCTCAATGCCTAGGTTTAGTTCAATCCATTGCTGTTCACCAGCAAAACCCCAACCTGTTTCCAAATTATTATCGGTAATGCTTATTTTCGGATATTCGGTTAATTCTGTAGATGCATTTACTTCATTGATGGCTAGAATATTAGACTCGCTGCAGTTTGTAGCTTTGGGTGCAGTTTTAAAGTGCCAAAGTTCCCCTTTTGTTATACCATCTTCATTCACAACATCAACTCTCCAATAATAATTGGTATTAGGCACTAAAGCATCAATGCTAAGCATCGAATTAAAGGTGCTATCAACTAAATTGCTAAGGTTCAATTCATTTGATTTCCCCAAAAATAATTTACTATAAGTGGTATTTGTGCCGGTTATCCAATTAAAAGTAAAAGCCGTATCAATATATTCACCATTGTTTAAAGGGTACGGATTGATTGCCGCATAAGGAGGAGTTGGAATGTAATTTAAAATTACTTTTTGCACCGTAAAATTGGCAAAACGTGCCCGTTCTTCATCCTCATTTAAAAACTGTTTGGTGGATAAACTTCGGTAAATCCCCCATTTTGGACGAACAAATTCACTGCCTTCACGCCACATATCAATTTTTTTGTTTTCGGTTGATAATATGGTGTCACCGTTAAGGTTGGTTATGGAAACTTTCAGGTATCCGCTATCTTTGTAGGTAGCTAATACTTCAATCTCCATCCATTCTCCGGTATTTGCCCTGTCCCAATTAGTATTTGCCAATTGCTCATCTTCGCTACCGGTTAATCGGCTATGTATAATTTCAAATTGCTGTTTACTACTGTTTATACTACCACTAATAGTAACAACTGGTTGACTTGAATAGCTACCACCTACAGCTTTTAACTGAAAAAAGTGGCTAAAGTTATTTGATATGGAAAAATTTTTTTCAAGCTGAAAATACCAATGGTAACGTAGCGATTCACCGGAAAAAGCTTTTAGTTCATCATCGGAACCACTATATGCTTTTATTTCATTACGCTGTCTATCTGTGTTGTCAGTATCTCTATCTTTATCAATATCGCGGTGAATTAAAAAGGTAAAATGATTGCCTACAATGGAATCGTTTTCTTCAATAATGTGTTTAACATCAGGATGATTGTCAGAATATAAATCCGGTGCTTCAATAGGGTTGGGACCTAAAACACTTTTAATTAATGCATAGGTTTCAATTCCTTCCTGCCCGTCAGAACCAAGGTGGCGTTCCGATAATATTTTATGACTTTGTGCAGTTAATTGACTTGTAGCATTAGCTAACAATAATATTACTATAAAAAAAGACTTTATCATTTCGTATATTTTTTGTTACAAAGTAATTTATAATCATGGTATAGCTATATACTAATCATGGCAAAAAATAAAATAAATGTTGTATTCAAGAAAATAGGTCTTGCATACTATATTCAAAGTTTGGTCTTGCAAGGTTTATTAAATGGAGCGTTGCTTTTTTTAGTACTGGCGATGATTGTATTGCCATTAAATTAGGAAAAAATAACGATGGAAGACGTATTGGTGTTCCTAGTAAAAATATAATTGTTCAGAATTGCATGATGGTAGAAGGCCATTATGGTGTGGTTATGGGAGTTCCCTTTTACGCTCATTATGCTCCTTAGTAAATAACGAATTGAAATTGCATTCTGGATGAAGAACGTGGCAAAAGTAACCTAAAACGAAAAAACTGGATTATTTATATCATGCCTGGGATGAATCGAAAGAACAAGCATGGTTAAATAAAGATACAGGTTGCTCACCTTATTTTTGGGGTTGCGTTATGGGATGGTATGTAATGGCTTTGGTTGATGTACTTGATTACTTTCCAAAAGAGCAATCCGATTATAATGAGATTGTAAAAATTACGAAAAACCTTGCGGCTACCATTATTAAATTTCAGGATGCAGAAACAGGTACTTGGTATCAGGTTTTAGATCAAGACAAGTGGAAAGGTAATTTTTTGGAAGGATTGGTTAGTTCAATGTTTTCATATTTTCTGTTAAAGGCAATAAATAAGGATTGTATTGATAAGGAAACCTATTAAAATGCTGCAGTAAACGCTTATCAAGGCACGGTAAAAACCATGGTAAAAGTTTCCAGATATTCAACTATAATAATTTCGATGGTATGTGTAGTAGCTGGCTTGGGTGGTAATCCATACCATGACGGTAGTTATGAATATTATGTGAATGAACAATTACGCGAAAACGATCCTAAGGCAGTAGGACCCTTTATTATGGCCAGAATAGAATATAAAAAATTGACAAAGTGGATTTGTATTTATGTAATAAATTGGCAGTTAGTAGTTTTTAAGAACTCTCAAAGTTAACAAGCTTTTGAGGTTTCTTTTATTTTAATGATAATATATGAGTTAGGACTAAATATTTTCCTTATAATTAGTTGATTGTTTGTGCACTTTTTAACAATATAGTGGTATGAATTGCTTTTTAATTTTAAAGTAGGTAAATTTAAATAAATAATACTTTTACATGAATAAAAGCTTGATAGAATCTTCTTTAATACTTATTGTTGACGATAATTTAAATAATTTACAAGTTCTTGGTAATTTTTTAAAATTAAAGAATTATAAAACCGATTTTGCTACAAGTGGTAAAGCCGCATTTGATTGGCTTGATAAAAAACCGTTTGATCTAATCTTATTGGATATTACAATGCCAGAGATGGATGGCTATGAAGTGTGTACATTAATTAGAAGGCAAAAGGAGTATAAAGATATTCCCATTATATTTTTAACCTCAAAAACCGATCGGGATGATATTTTAAAAGGCTTCAATTTGGGAGCTCAGGACTATATTACCAAGCCGTTTGATGAAGAGATTTTATTGGCTCGTGTTGAAACGCATTTGTTGTTATATAAAATGCAAAAAAACGTAGAAACTATTATTAAAACAAGAACCACAGAGCTGGAAATATCACAATTAGAACTCAAAAAGCAGCTTCTTCAAGTTGAAATATTAAAGAATAAACTGCATGATGAAAACCAGTACATGCAAGAAGAAATAAAACTTAATAATAATTTTGAGGAAATTATTGGTGAAAGTAAATCACTTAAAAGTACTTTAAAAAATGTACAGCAAGTGGCTTCAACTAATTCTACGGTATTAATAAAAGGGGAAACAGGTACAGGTAAAGAGTTAATAGCCCGTTCTATTCACAATTTAAGTAAGCGTAAAGACCAGCCTCTCATAAAACTTAATTGTGCTGCTATACCCGAAAGCTTAATTGAAAGCGAGCTTTTTGGTCATGAAAAAGGGGCTTTTACCGGCGCTATTGCCACACGTAAGGGTAAGTTTGAGATTGCCCATAACGGAACACTTTTTTTAGATGAAATAGGGGAGTTGCCACTTAGTCTACAGCCAAAATTGTTGCGAGTTATTCAGGAAGGAGAAATAGAGCGTGTGGGTAGTAATAAAATAATTAAGGTTAATGTGCGATTAATTTCAGCCACAAACCGCAACATAAATAAAATGGTTGACGAAGGAGGTTTTAGAGCTGATTTATTTTATCGTTTAAATGCGTTTCCTATTGAAATAGCCCCATTAAGAGAAAGGGTTGAGGATATAAAACCTTTGGTAAGGTATTTTATGAATAATTATACTAAAAAGTTTGGTAAAAATTCAATTGATATTTCAGAAGCTCAAACTAAAATATTATGCGATTATTCTTGGCCCGGTAATGTTCGCGAAATGGAAAACCTTTTGGAGCGTGCCATTATTTTAAGTACAGGAAAACAATTAAAGCTTGATCCTGATTTTTTTAATATTGAAAAAAACAAAAGTTTAGTAATTAAATCGTTAGATGAATTTGAACGCGATTATATTTTGCAGGTATTGGAATCAGTTAACTGGTCAATATCTGGTGAAAATGGAGCGGCTAATTTATTGAAAATTCATCCCAATACTTTGCGTTCGCGTATGCAGAAACTGAACATAAAAAAACACACCTCCTTTAAGTAACGGTTTTTCGTAACGTTACGATATGTCGTGACAAACATCATTTAATTTTTTAATATAAATCATGTAACGGTCATATTTTCAGCGCTATGTGTTTTGTGGCATGGCTTTTGAATCTATAATTGTGAAATGATAAACTTAAAACGTAAAGTTATGAAAACAACACTAAAAATACTAGCCATCATTCTTGCAAGCCAATTGCAAGTTTGGGCACAAACAGCTCCCAT